>PLYX01000078.1 GCA_003151895.1 Solirubrobacterales bacterium | reverse complement strand
AGATGATGATCCCGCCCATCGTCGGGGTGCCCGCCTTCTCATGGTGTCCCTGCGGCCCGTCCTCGCGGATGTGCTGGCCGAACTCGCGGTTGCGCAGAAACTCGATGAACTTCGGGCTCAAGAAGATGCAGATGAGCAGGGCGGCGGTGCCGCCGATCAGGATGCGACCCATCAGCCGACCCGTGTGCCCGATGCTTTGCCTGCCACGGCGACCATCAGCCGACCCGTGTGCCCGTTCTCAGCGCTTCGCGAGCCACCGTGACGTCGTCGAAGGGCACCTTCACGCCCCCCGCGAGCTCCTGTCCCTGCTCGTGGCCCTTGCCCGCGATCACGAGCACGTCGCCCCGCTCGGCGAGCGCGACCGCCCGCTCGATCGCGACGCGCCGATCGACCTCGGCGGCGACGGGTGGGGCGCCGGGCGGACGCGGCGCGCTGCTCGCGCCGGCCATGATCTCGGCGATGATCGCCTCGGGGTCCTCCGAGCGGGGATTGTCGGAGGTGACGAGCAGGACGTCTGCGAGGCGAGCTCCGATCTCGCCCATCAGCGGGCGCTTGCCGCGATCGCGATCGCCTCCCGCGCCGAACACGCAGATGACGCGGCCGTGACCGACTTCGTGGGCGGTGCTCAGGACGTTCCGCAGCGAATCGGGCGTGTGCGCATAGTCGACCAGCACCGCGAAACCCTGGCCCTCCTCGACGGGCTCGACGCGACCGGGCACGCGCACGCCGCGCTCGAGCGCCGCGACGAGCGTGTCGAGGTCGGCTCCCAGCGCATGGGTCGCTGCAAGCGCGCCAAGGGCATTGGACACGTTGAAGCGGCCGGGCAGCGGAAGCGAGAGCGTGCGTGCGCCCGCGGGGGTCTGCAACTCGAAGTGGGAGCCCGCAAGGTCGGTGCGCACGTCGCGCGCGCAATAGTCGGCGTCGGCGTCGAGCGCGAACGTCACCACGTCGTCGAGCTCCGCCGCGAGCCGCCGCCCGTAGGGGTCGTCGAGGTTCACGACCGCCACCCCTGGGGCCGCGCCGGCGCCGGCCACCTCGCCGGTGCTCCCACCCGTCGCGGCGTTGACCACCGCGGACTTCGCCGCGGGCGTGCCGGGCACGAACAGGAGGCGCTTGGCCTGGAAGTAGTCCTCCATCGTGTCGTGGAAGTCGAGGTGGTCCTGGGTGAGGTTGGTGAACACCGCCGCCGAGAAGCAAACGGCGTCGGCGCGCCCGAGTGCCAAGGCATGCGAGGAGACCTCCATCGCGCAATAGCGCTCGCCGCCGTCGAGCATCGCTCGAAAATCGGCCTGCAGGTCGATCGCCTCGGGTGTCGTGCGAGTCGCGGGGCGCCGGATGCCCGCGACCTGCGACTCCACCGTCCCGAGCAGGCCGCAGCGCTCACCGCCCGCCTCCAGCAGCGCCCGCACGAGATGGGTCGTGGTGGTCTTGCCGTTCGTGCCCGTCACACCCACGACGCGCAGCTCGGAGGTCGGCTCGCCGTAGAAGCGCGCCGCAATCGGGCCCATCGCCGCACGCGAGGACTCGACCAGCAGCTCGGGAACGCCGAGGCCGAGCGGTCGCTCCACGACGAGCCCCGCCGCTCCCGCCGCAACGGCCCCAGCGGCGAAGTCGTGGCCGTCCCGCCGGTATCCCGCGACGCAGAAGAACAGCGTGCCCGCCTGCACGTGGCGACTGTCGTACGCGAGTCCCGTCAGCTCGACCGGATCGGGGGTCGGCGAGACGGCCCGCAATCCGGGGACCTCGGCGGCGGTCAACTCGTCCAATCTCATAACTTTGCGCCCTCTGATCGCAAGGAGCGAGAGTCTAGGGCTCGCGCCAGAGGAGATGGCCGGATCGAGGCGGACGAACCTTGGGGCGTATCGACATAGGTCCCTACCCGGGCGGAATCCCCAGGTAGGGCAGCGCGAATTCCATGATCTGACCGAACGCCGGGGCGGCGACGACCCCGCCGTAGATGGACCCGGTCTGCGGTTCGTCGATGATCACGGCGCACAGCAGCTTCGGGTCGGACGCCGGGGCGAACCCGACGAACGACGCGACATACGCGCTTTTCGAGTATTCGCCGGTGTGGGGGTCGATCTTGCTGGCGGTGCCGGTCTTGCCCGCCAGTTCGTAGCCGTGTATCGAGACCTCGCTCGCGGTGCCCCCCGGGGCGAGCACGCCCTTCAGCATGTTCCGAAGCTCGGCCGCCGTGTTCCTGGAGATCACCCGTCGCCCCGCCGGCCGGGCTACGGGACGCCCGCCGACCTGACCGATGACGTGCGGCGGGCGCAGCACCCCGCCGTTGGCGATCGCCGAGTATGCGGTGGCCATCTGGATCGGCGTGACGAGCTCGCCCTGGCCGATCGGCAGGTTGCCCATCGAGGAGCCCGAGTAGCGGCTCAAGGGCAGCGTGGCGCCGCTTTCATCACCCGGTAGATCGACCCCGGTGGGCGCGCCGAAGCCGAAGCGGTGCACCCAGGCGTTGAATTTTTCGGAGTGCTCCAGCATCCCGATCTTGATCGCCCCGACATTGCTCGACTGGGCGAGGATCTGCGAAGTGGTGAGCGACTCGACCGCGTGTTNNGTGCGGTCGGCCACCTGGATCTGGTCGGGTATTTCAAAGCCCGTGTCGGGTGTGATGAGCCCTTCCTGGAGCGCCCCCGAGATGGTGAACGCCTTGAACGTCGAGCCCGGTTCGTAGTCGAAATTGACGGCCCGGTTCTGGAACGCTTCAGCTTCGGTGGTCGACGCGGGGGGATGGTTGGCGTTCACCTGCGGCCAGTTGGCCATCGCCAGGATCGCGCCCGTGCGCGGATCCATCACGATCGCGGTGGAATCCTTCGGCTGGAAAACCTTGCCAGCCGCGCTCAGGACGTCTTCGGCACGCTGCTGGATGTTCGAGTCGAGCGTGAGCGACATCGAGGCGCCGGACTGCTCGTGGCGGGTTTCGGCGATCGAGATCGGCTGGCCCTTGGCGTCGCTCACCACGCGGCGCAGGCCAGCGTGTCCGGCAAGCAGCGAGTTGCGCGAGTACTCGAGGCCCATCAGGCCGGCGCCTTCGTGTTCGGTGCCCACAATCCCGAGCACCTGCGCCGCCAGCGTCCCGCGCGGGTAGACGCGCCGCATGACCGGAACACCCTGCACCCCGGGGATCTTCAGGGCCAGCACCTGGTGCGCCGCGTCGTAGGGGAGCGCGTGCGCGAGGTACACGAAGCCGGTGTGCTCGCTGAGCAACGTGTGCACCTGGGCCTGGGTGAGACCGAGCAGCGGCGCCAGGCTCTGAGCCGTGCCGAGCGGGTCCTTGATCAGGTAGGGATCGGCCGACAGCTCCTGCGCCGGTTCTGAGATCGCGAGCGCCACGCCGTTGCGGTCGGTGATCGTGCCGCGCTCGGCGGGCACTGTTTCGTTTGTGAGCTGCTGCGTGCGCGCGGCCCTGCGCAGCGCGCCGCTGTGGGGTCCGCCGAGGTAGAGAGCCCGTGCGCCGGCGACGAGCAGCAGCACGAAGAAGAGCCCGAACAGGAGCCCCACGCGACGCTGGACGACCGCCATCCGCTATCCCCCCGGACCGGCCAGGGTGCCCCCGCCGGATCCACTCGCTTGCGTGCTCGGTGCGGCGCTTTCACTCGACGGCGCAGCCGCTGCTCCGGTCGCCTGGGTGGCAGCGCCGGAGGCGGATGTGGGTGTCGAGGCGGTCGTGGGTGTCGAGGCGGTCGTGGGGGCAGCTTCGGAGGGACTCGAACCGGAGGCGGACGTGACCGAGCTTGAGCTCACGGTCGAGGACGGTTCAGTTGGCGTGGATCCCGACTGGCCGCTCGCGGGCGCCTGAACGGTCGTGGAGAGCGCGGCCGCCGCGCGAGCGACGTCCGCCGGGCTTGCCGCCACGAAATGGATCGTGCCCACCGGCGCGATCGTCATGCCGGCGGACGCCGCCAGCGGCGCGACCCGACTTTCCGCCGAATACATCGAGTCTTCTATGCCCAATTGGGCGTTCTGGCGTTGAAGCGTGGCCACGCGTCCGAGCGTGCGCCCGATTCCAGTGTTGAGCTCGAGCACGAGCAGCTGCATCGCGACGATTCCGATCAGCGCGAAGGCGAGCAGACCGATCCACACGCGCCCCCGAATCAGCCTGTCGAGCACGGCGCTGGAGGAGACGCCCTCGAATGCGCCTGCGGCGCGCAGCGCGATGCCGGGCGCCCCCTGCACGGACCTGCGCGTCGTCTTGCGCGCCGGACGTCGGCGCGGCTGGACGGCGGGGCGCAGTGGACGCTGTCGCGGCAGCGCGATGCCGGGCGCCGGGATGGCCACCGCGGCCGCGGCCGATCGGGCAGGGCCCACCCGGCCGGAGATCCTCCTGGGATGGCGCACGGCGCCGCGACGCGAGCCGGCCGCCGAGCGATCGACCGACCGGGCTGGGGCTGAGGCTGTGGCGGGCGGGGTCATGCCTGACCTCCTTGGTCTTCGTGGGGACCTGCAAGCTTCACGGCGGCCCGCAGGCGCGCCGAGGAGGCGCGCGGGTTGCGTGCTGTCTCTGCCGCCGAGGCCATGATCGCGCCGCGTGTGAGGAGCGCCGCCTCGGGCTCGCGCCCACAACCGCACACCGGCAGATCGGGCGGGCAGATGCAACCTCGGGCGCGCTCGACGAGGAAGCGCTTCACGCGCCTGTCCTCGAGTGAATGGAAGGAGATCCCGGCGAGCACGCCACCCTCGCGCAGCAGCCCCCACGCGAGCGGCAGTGCCGCATCGAGCTGTCCCAGCTCGTCGTTGACGGCGATGCGCAGCGCCTGAAACGTGCGCTTGGCGGGATGCCCTGAGGCGAAGCGGGCCGGGGTGGGGATCGCGGAGCTGATCACCTCGACGAGCGCGAGCGTCGTCTCGATCGGAGCCTGCGCGCGACGCCGCACGATCGCACGCGCAATCGAGGAGGCGTGGCGCTCCTCGCCGAGCTCGCGCAGGATTCCCGCCAGCCGGCGCTCGTCCCAGGTGGTGACGATCTCGCGTGCGGTGAGCTCTTGGCGCGGGTCCATGCGCATGTCCAGCGGCGCGTCATAGGAATAGGAGAAGCCGCGCTCGCGTGTGTCGATCTGCATCGAGGACATGCCGAGGTCGAGGTACACGACGTCGGCGCGCACTCCTTCGTCTGTGAGCATCGCGAGCGCCTCGGCGTAGCCGCCGCGGACGAAGCGTGCCGAGCATGAGAGGTCTTCCGCCAGCTCCAGGAAGCGCTCCTCGGCGAGCGGGTCGCGGTCGATCGCGATGAGCGTGCCCTGCGAGTCGAGCTGCTCGGCGACCATGCGCGCGTGCCCCCCGCCGCCGAACGTGCAGTCGACGGCGATCTGACCGGGCTGTGGATCTAGCAGCTCGAGCAGCTCGTCGGCGAGCACGGGGATGTGCGCGGTGGTCATGTCAAGCAGGATGGTCAACGCGCGCGGTGATCTCTGCGACGCTGCCGAGCAGCGCCGGTCGGTGTTCTCTCCAGCTGGTGCGATCCCACAGCTCCAGACGGTCGCCGGCCCCCACCACGACGACCTCCTTGCTCAGCTTGGCGTGCTCGCCGAGGAAGCCCGGCACCATGATCCGCCCGGCCGCGTCGAGGTCGATGTCGTGGGAGCTTCCGTAGAAGAAGCGCTCGAGCTCGCCCAGGCGCGAGGAGAGTGGCGGGAGCTCTGAGAGCGAGCGCTCGGTGTAGCGCTCGTAGTCGGGCGGGCGCCACACGCCGACGTACGGCTTGAGGTCGACGGGCATTGCGAGCACCACGCCCTCGGACAACGCGGCGCGATAGCGAGCGGGAACCGTCAGGCGGTTCTTCGCGTCGAGCGTGTGGTCGAAGGTGCCACGGAAGGCCACGTTGGAGGCTCCAATCAAGTTGATCGAGCCGCGGTGGAGGAGTGGGNNCCCACTTTCCCCCACAACGCAACCCTAATTACACATTTTCTCCCACAATGCACGCCCCAATCCCCCAAGACACACAAAAAGCCCTGCTCAGCCGTTGGTTTCGATGGTGGGACGCGCGCCCTTGCAAACCCCGTACGAGTGCATGCGAACGTGCAGCGGCCGCGCGTGTAACGTTCGTTGCGAGAACTCGACCGGACTGCACCCCCGCCAAGCCGCACCGCCGTCAGACTGCACGTCGCCAGAGCCCACCCCCACCAAGTCCGCCAGACTCCATCCAGAGAAAGGAACCCGTTGCCCTCCCCCACGATCTCCTCGCCCCCTCGCCGCGGCCCGCATGCGGGACACCTACGCGGGGGTGGGCATCCCTTCATGTTCGCGCTGGCCCTGCTCGCCGCGGGAACGGCGCTCGCGGGATGCGGGTCCTCTGGCTCGGCCACCAACGCCGACCCGGCCACCGTCGCGCCGGCGTCGGCGCCGCTGTATGCGAGCATCGCGATCAAGCCGAGTGGCGGCGCAACGGGTGCCGCGTCTTCAGCCGCGAAGAAGCTCACGCACCTGGCCGAACCGTATGGCAGCGTCGCCCAGGCTCTGCTCTCAGGCGTTGGCAGCCATCTCGAATTCAAGCGCGACATCGAGCCTTGGGTCGGCGACCGTGCGGGGGTGTTCATCACCTCGCTCGACACCAGTGGGCTTCCTCAGAGCGCAACCTCCGCCCAGGCGCTGCTCGAAGGGGGCCTGTCGAGCGCGGCGTCCTCGCTCGGGGCGGGCACGTTCGGCGCCAAGGGCGCCCAGGGAGCGATCGTGCTCGACACATCCGACGTCGCGGGAGCCCGTTCCTTCCTGGCGCAGCGCGCGCGCGAACAACAGGCGCACGCGGCGAGCTACAGAGGCGTCTCCTACCAGGTGTCAGCCAACGGAGCCGCCGAGGGCATCGTCAAGGACTTCGCTGTGATCGGCAGCGAATCGGGATTGAAGAGCGTCGTCGACACGTCGCTGGGCGGCGCCGCCGTCACGACCGCAACCGGTTACGCCAAGCCGCCCGCAGACGCGATCGCGAGCGCCTACGTCCAGCCCGAAGCGCTCGTGAAGGCGGTTCACGGCTCGAACGGCGCGATGAGCCAGGGAGTGTCGCTGCTCGGCCAGCTGTTCGCGGGCTCACAGTCGGCATCTCTGTCGGTGACACCCACCGCCAATTCGATCTCGCTGCAAGGCGAAGTCCACTCCGCCGGAGGATCCACACCGCTGTTCGGCCAGGAAGGCGCGAAGGCCCTGGGTGAGCTGCCCGGGGGCGCATGGCTCGCCGCGGGCATCGGAAGCACGGGCGGCGCCAACCTTCCGCGCGCGCTGGCGCTGCTGCGCGGCGTGGCATCGCTCGGCACCTCGACCGTGTTCGCCTCGCTCGGAGGAGCAGGCATCGAAAAGCTCTTCGCGGCGCTGAGCTCCCCGAACGCGAAATTGCAACAGGACTTCGGCAGCTGGGCCGGCCCCGCGGGGATGTTCGTGAGCGGCACGGGCCTTTTCAACCTCGAAGCGGCGCTCGTGATCGCCTCCAACGATCCCACCGCCTCCCGTGCGGCGGTCGGCAAGCTCGGGAACCTGATGCGAAGCGCCGGAGCGGTCGTCAGCAACGCCTCGATCGCGGGAACCGACGCCGCGGTGAGCGTCAAGCTCCAGGGCTTCCCGGCGGTCATCTTCGTCGCCGACGGCCAGGGCAAGTTCGTGCTCGGGCTCGGACAGGCATCGGTCCAGGGCGCGCTGAGCCCGTCGAGCACGCTCGCCACCTCACCCTCCTACTCCACCGCCGCCTCGACGCTCGGCAACGGCATCGAACCGAGCCTGATCGTCGAATTCCCGACCCTGCTCGGTTTCCTCGAAGGGGTCGGCCTGACCCAGAGCCCGGGCGTCTCCAACCTCGTGCCCTACCTCAAATCGCTCGGCACGCTGACCGCGGGCGCCACCAGCCAAGGTGGCGTCGAGCACTTCCGGGTTATGCTCGGGCTCGCGTGAAACTAGCGTCTCTAAAGCAAATCCGTCAATGCTTTATAGACGAGCCGGGACCGTAAAGCGCAGTAAAGGGTCAGGCGGGCGCCCCGCTCAGCGGCGCCTTCTCGGTCCCCTCGCGCGGACGCTCGGGCCGGTTCTCGGTCTCGATGATGACCCGGCACGGGCGCTTGCTCAACAGATAGGTGGCGGTCGGGCCGATCCGCTGCTCGCCGACGGGGGCGTGAATCGTCGACCAGTAGATCACGTCCGAGCCAACCCGTCTGGCCTCTTCGACGAGCGCCGCCCCCGGGTTGCGCGTGCGGATCAAGCCCGTGCGGATCTTGATGTTCGAGCGGCGCGCCTTGATGCGCGCGCTCTCAAGGGCAGCGCGGCCCTGCGCCTCCTCGGCCTCCAGCCCCGCCTCCAGCGACAGCTGGCTGGGCACGGGAAGCACGAACACCGCGTACACGACGCCGTCTTCGCCGATCAGCTTCGCCGCACTTGACAGGGCACTCGCGCTGACGTCCCCTCCGAAGATCGGCACGAGCGCCGTGCGGTAGCCGAGCGCCTCGAAGTCGGCTGGACGCTCTGCCCGCTCGATGCGGCGGGTCTCGCGCAGGTCGAGGCCCTGGCGGCGGCGGTAGAAGACGTAGCCGGCCATCCCGAAGATCATCCAGGGGATGCCGACGGTGCGCGCCTCGGGGTGCGTGATTACGACGACCACCCACACGGTGGCTGTGCCGATGCCTCCGATGACAGCCGTCAGCGGAATCGAGGAGCCGCGAATGCGCACGTTCCACGGCAGCCGATAGGGACGTTCGCGGCTGGGCTCCTTGACTCGCAACGCGATCACCGAGATGTGGGCGATCGTGAACGAGAGCAGCGCACCGAACGAGTAGAGGTTGCCGAGCACGTTCGTGTTGCCGTACAGCACGAGCAGCCCGGCAAGACCAGAGAAGAACACGATCGTGAACCACGGCGTGCGGAAGCGCGCGTGCAACTGCGCGAAGATGCCGGGCAGCTGGCGGTGCTCGGCCAGCGACCACGACAGGCGCGAGATCCCGATCATGCCGGCGTTCGTGGCGATGAACAGGATCGTCGCTGCGAGCAGCCCGACGTAGTACTGGGCCAGGTTCAGAACGGTGCCGTGCAGCCCCAACCGCGAGACGATCCCCAGCACCGGGTCGTTCTGGAAATGGCCGCCGAGCTCGGTGGCATAGCCGGGGTGGGCATATGTCTGCTGCAGGACGCCGTTGAAGCCGACTCCGTGGTGGATGACGGGCAGCGCCGACAGCGCGATCATCGAGATGCCGAGGTACACGCCGAGCACGGCGAGCACCACGAGGTTCACGGCCTTTGGCACCTGCCGGCCGGGATCGCGCGCCTCCTCGGCCATGTTCGACACCGTCTCGATGCCGGTGTAGGCGAGCATCGCCAGCGAGAGCGCGAAGATCAGTTCGTGCCAGCTCGGCACCTTGCCCAGGTGGACCTGGTGGATCAAGAGCGAGGGGTCGAGCACGAGCACGGCGCCGAGCGCCACGAGCAGGACCTGCGTGGAGAGGTCCACGAGGGCGAGGACGAAGTTGAGCTTCGCCGACTCCCCCAGGCCGCGAATGTTCAAGCCGGCGAGCGCCACCACCACGACAAGCCCGCCGACGATGTCCCCCGGGTTGTGGTCGAGCGCTCCGAGCCCCGGGAACGCGCTCAGGTAGTGCGGCACGAAGAACGCGGAGATCGCGATCGTGAGGATGTAGTCGAGGCTGAGCGCCCAACCCGCGAAGAACGACACGAGCTCGTTGAACGCGTGACGCGCGAACGAGGAGGAGCCGCCCGCCTCGGGGAACATCGCGGCGCCCTCCGAGTAGGTCTTCGCGGTGAGCGCGAACAGGGCCCCCGCGAACACGAACACGAGCGGCGTGAGGCCCAGCGCGTGCGCGGCCACGAGCCCGAGCGCGTAGTAGATCGAGGAGCCGACGTTGCCGTAGGCGGTCGCGAACAGGCCGGGGGTCCCGACCGACCGGCGCAGCCCATGCTCGGTGAGGCGTGCCATCTACCCGGAGCGTATAGAGCCCACCCCTGGATGCAATATCGCGTGCAGGCAGGACGACCGGGCAGGACCCGGGCTTATGATCCCGACGCCCGGAGCCGAAGCGAGCAACAGCTCCACACCCAACATCCATCCGGACCCTTAACTCGTCACCCATGGACAAGACACGTCGCGGCAACTACAACTCCGGTGAGGACTTCGTGCTCGAATACGGCGATCTGCGCTTCACCTTCAACGAACGCGACTTCAGCGAACGTTGCGAGCAGGCGGCGCTGAAGCTCGGCTTCGTCGGCGGGCGCTTGGGCGAGGACGAGCTCGAGGATCTCGTCAACCTGGCGGTCAACGGCGACATCCAGGATCCCGCCTCCGCGCTCGGCGAGCACGTCAACGACTGCTGGCCGGAAATCGTCGGGCCGGCGGAGCGCTCACTCGTGCACTGGCTGCGCCGCCTGGTTTTCCGCGGCGCGTGGCTCGACCAGCGCGTCAACGAGGGCGAGCTGACGTTCTCCTTCGTCGAGGAGACCGGCAGCTTCGTCTACGTGCAGCACGACCGCAGCGGCGAGCCGATCGAGCTCGCCCCCGAGCCCTCGTGGGGCCGAGTCGCCTACCGCCGCTAGAGGGCCGCTGAGCGGCGCGATACTGCGTCCTCGGACCGATCGGAGATCGGCCAGCGTGCCTAGCACGCCACGCGACCTGCGTCCTTGTCTCGCTTGCTCATCGACCCTCTAGACGCTGAGGGTCTTTCGCCTCATCCCTCGGCTGCTGCCGCGCGTGCGCTGGTGATCGCCTCTGCCCCATCCTCGCCGACGAGCAGCTCCGGCTTCAGGGTGCCGCTGCCCACCAGGTCGAGGGCCGGCAGTTGGCCTGTGCTGGCGCGAACCGCGTCGAGCGCGATCACGGTCGTCTCGCCGCCGAACGGGCGTGCGGCGGTCGCGATCACCGTGAGCGAGCCTCCGCCGGTCAGGTTGCGCGCCGCCGCGAGCACCTTGCGGGCGGTGTGCGGGTGCATGCCGTCGAGTCCGTCGATCAGCACCACCGCGTTGCCACCGCGGGCGGCGATCCGCTTGGCGGTCTCGACGACGGGCTCCACCGCCTGCCCCTGAGCGTCGGGCGAGGCGGCGAAGGTGAGCGTCGCCGCGGGCGCAACCGGTCCCTGCTGCCATTCGGCGAGCTCCTCCGGTCGCACGCCGGCGAGCACGAGCGCCGGCTCGAGTCCCTCGCGGCCGGCGAGCGCGCCGAGGATGCGACGCAGCGTCTCCGTCTTGCCCGCACGGGCGCCGCCCACGATCACCGCTCGGGACCCGCGGCCGAGCGGCGTGAGCCACTCGATCGCCTTCAGCGTGGCGTCCTCGGAGTCCAGCGCGAGCCGCTCGCTCGGGTAGGAGACAGGCAGGTCGTCGTAGCGCGTGCCCTCGGCCACGGAGTCGGCCGGCTCGCCGTTGATCGTGTCGATCCGGATGAGCGACGGGTGGCGCTCCGAGCGCCTCGGGGTGCGCACCGGCCCGCTCACGCGATCCCCGGAGACGAGCTCGCAGCGACGCACCTGGGCGGCGGAGATGTACACGTCATCGTCGGATGACTCGGGCGGCTGCACGCGCAGGAAGGCCGAACCGTTGCCGAGAACCTCGACGACGCCCTCGGCCGCACGCTCGGGCTCGTCGGACTTCTCGCGCTCGGCGCGGCCGCGCTCCCGCCGCGCGGCGGGAGCGCTGTCGGCGGCGGGGCGCGCACGCTCCTCGTCCTCGTCGGCTGAGGACTTCGTATCGGTCGAGGACAACGCCCGAGAGCCGCCACGTCGCGAGCGCGTGGTGCGGGAGCGGCGCGAGGGGGCGCGGCGCTCGGGCGCCTCCTCCTCCGATGGGCTGCTGTCCGACCCGCGCTCGTCCTCTTTCTTCTCGCCGAGGATCGCGCCGATCAAGTCGGCCTTGCGCAGTCGTCTGAAGCCCTCGAGTCCTATCTGGTCTGCTATCAGGTGCAGGTCGGCAAGCGGGCTTGCCTGAAGCTCGGAGCGGTCGAGCACTGTCATGGGTTGTTCTCCTTCGTCGTGGTTGGGGCGGTTGGCGTCCGGCCGCGTTGGACAGCGGTCGGCACCCACGTGCGCATCACACCTTAGCCTGCGGGCCGGCCGGCCCGGTGAACGAGGCGGCTACTCGGCAGAGGTGTCGGCGACGGGCCGGTCGTGTCGCAGTTCCTCGGGGAGCGCCAGATCCCTGCCCGGCACGAGATCGCCTCTGAGCGCCGCCCGCACCGCCAGGTAGTCGGAGGCGGCGGCGACGTCGTGCATGCGGAAGATGTGGGCTCCCTGCTCCACGCCATGAGCAAGCGCCGCAAGCGTGCCCGCGAGGCGCTCGCGCGGGGCTCTCCCGGTGAGCGCTCCGATGAAGTCCTTGCGCGAGATCGCCATCAGCAGCGGGCGCCCGAGCGCGTGCAGACGTGAGACGCCCGCAAGCAGCTCGACCGTCTGCGCCGGGGTCTTCGCGAAGTCCGGGCCCGGGTCGACGATCAGCTGCTCGCGGGCGACGCCCGCCTGCAGCGCAACCGCGATGCGCTCTCCAAGGAAGGAGAGCACGTCCCGTGTGACGTCCTCGTAGAGGTCGGGATCCTGCATGCGCTGCCTGGGCGACGCGCGCGTGTGCATCACGACAAGCGCAGCCCCCGTGTGTGCGCACACCTCGGCCAGCTCGGGGTCGCGCAGCCCGCTGACGTCGTTGACGATCGACGCTCCCGCCGCGATCGCCGCTCGAGCGACCGCCGGCTTGTAGGTGTCCACGGAGACGATCGCGCCGAGCTCCGCCGCGACGCGCTCGATCAGGGGCACGACTCGCGCGATCTCCTCCTCGACCTCGACCGGCGGGCGATCGGTGCTCGCCGACTCGCCGCCGACGTCCAGGATGTCGGCGCCTGAGCGCAGCAGCTCGGCGGCGAGCTCCACGCGCTGCTCGAGCGTCCGGTAGCGACCCCCGTCGCTGAACGAGTCGGGGGACGCGTTGACCACGCCCATCAGCCACGGTCTGCTCCCGAGTTCCAGCACCCGGCCCGCGGCGGCGAGGCGATAGGTGGGAGCGGCCGTCCTCATGTGTCGTCCCCGACGAGGATCCCCTCCTGACGGGCCTCCTCCAGGAAGCGCTCGCTCTCGGCGAGCGTGCGCCGCGCGTCCCAGCCGAGCTCGCCCGCCATCACACGTGCGACCCGCTCGACGGACGAGGACGCGTCGGGCCCACCGCACAGCTCGCGAGCCGCGATCAGCCCGAGTCGCGTGCGCCGCAGCAGCACGTCGCCCACGCTGCGCGCCTGCTCGCGGCGGGCGGCGATCACGACCTCGGCCATCAGATCGGGGAGCCCGGGAACGATCGGCTGGGCAAGCTCCGCTCGCTCGGCGATCAGCGCGAGAACCTCGTGCGCCCCGTAGCCATAGCGGGCGGCGAGCGCCGCCCGCGCCGGTTCGGAAACCCCGTCGGCGAGCGGCAACTCCTCGACCGCGACGGCCTGTCCCAGCGGGATCTCGGCGGTGCGGCAGGGAGCGTCGCGCGCTTCGCGCTCGACGAGCCGGTCGACGACCATCTTGGCCATGCGCCGCCACGTGGTGAGCTTGCCGCCGGTGATCGTGATCATGCCGCTCGAAGTCTCATAGAGCTCGGCCTTGCGGGAGATGTCCACCGACTTCTTCGTGTCGCCCGTTGAGATCAGTGGGCGCACCCCGGCGTAGGCGCCCGCGAGATCGCCGCGACCGAGCTCGGTGGCGAAGAACTCGTTGACCGCCGCCAGCAGGTAGTCCACGTCCTCCCCCGAGGGGCGAACGTGATCGAGCGAGCCCTCGTAGTCGTTGTCGGTGGTGCCGACGAGCGTGCGTCCGAGCCACGGCAGGGCGAAGATCGTCCTGCCCGCCCCGGCCGGCACGATCGCGCCTCCGATGAGCGGCAGGTCCTCGTGGCGCAGCGTCACGTGGGTTCCGCGGCTCGGCCTGATGACCGGCAGCTCGGCCTCCTCGTGGAGCTCCCGCGGACGCAGCTCGTCCGCCCACACTCCGGTCGCGTTGACCACGTTCTCGGCTCGCACGGCGAAGCGCTCACCGCTCTCCTCGTCGTGCACGTGCACACCGCGTGCCCGCCCGTCACGCTCGAGCAGCGCGGTCGCGTTCATGCGGTTGGCGCACACCGCCCCGAAACGCTCGGCCTCGCCGAGCACCGTGAGCACCAGACGCGCATCGTCGGTCTGGCAGTCATAGAAGAGATAGCCGCTCGTCGGCTCGCGCTTGGCCAGCGCGGGCAGTAGCTCGACCACGTCCTCGCCGGAGATGACGCGATGGCGCTCGGGGCTCCACGACTCCCCCTCCTCGAGCACAGCTGTTCGGGCGCCGGCCCCGGGCTCGCCGCCGGCCTGCTCGCCGCGCCCGCCGCCCTGCGCCCTCTGGGTGTGTGCCCTTTGGGTACGACGGGAGCGACGTGTGCGCAAGCGCTCGCGGTCGACAGACATGACGTCATACAGGTTCAACCCGACTCCCATCATCCTGTCTGGGCGAGCGCCGTCGAACACGGGCACCACGAGCGGCAGCGGGCGCACCAGGTGCGGCGCGAGCGCCACCATCAACTGACGCTCCAGCAGCGCCTCGCGGACGAGCCCGAGATCGAAATGCTGCAGGTAGCGCAGCCCACCGTGGACGAGCTTGCTGGAGCGGCTGGAGGTCCCCGATGCGTAGTCGGCGCGCTCGACGAGCGCGACGCTGTAGCCGCGAGCCGCGGCATCCAACGCGACGCCGGCGCCGGTGATCCCACCGCCGACGACCACGAGATCGAACTCGTTGGCGGACAGGGCCGCGACTGCGTCTTTACGCGAGAGCACGCTCCCAGTGTTCCAGAGGGCGCGGAAGGCTCGCCCCCGCGAGCCCACCGGTACGCTCCCGGCGATGGCGCGCCCGCTCAAGCTTCCAAGCCGGGCGAGCGCGATCCCGTTCGCGATCGTGGCGCTCGCCGCGGTGCTGCGCCTGTGGGGGATCCAGCACGACGCCCAGAATCCCTTCTACGACGCCGCCGTTCGCAGCATGGGCCTCTCCTGGCACAACTTCTTCTTCGGCGCGCTCGATCCGAGCGCCAAGCTGGCGATCGACAAGCCTCCGGTCGATCTGTGGCTGCAGGTCCTCTCGACGAAGCTGCTCGGCTTCAACCGCACCGCCCTGGCCCTGCCGGAGGCGCTGGGAGGGATCGCGGCGGTCGCGCTGCTCTACGCCGCCGTGACGCGCGCCTGCGGACGGACGGCGGGCGCGCTCGCCGCGCTCGCGCTCGCGGTGCTGCCGATCGCCGTGCTGACCTCGCGCAGCGACACGATGGACTCGGTGATGAGCGCGCTGCTTGTGGCCGCGTTGTGGGCGTCGGTGGTCGCGGTGCAGAGCCGGCGAGCGCGCTACGTGCTGTTGAGCGCGGCGCTCGTGGGGGTGGCGTTCGACGTGAAGCTCGGCCAGGCGCTCGTGCCGTTGCCGGCGCTGGCGCTGATGTGGTGGGCCGCCTCGCGCCCGGGCCGCCGGATCGCGCTTGCGGGCGCCACCGCCACGGTGTTCGCGGTGGTGGCGATGGCGTGGGCGTTCACGGCGTCGCTGACCCCTGTGAGCGGGCGACCGTTCCCGATGGGCTCTCACACGGGGAGCATCTACAGGGCGATGTTCGTCTTCAACGGCATCGAACGGCTCACGGGCGCCACTCACGAACTGACGCCGTACGGCTTCTCGAGCCCTCCCGGTCTCGGGCGTCTGCTCGGCTCCGGCCAACCGCACTACGCGGTCCTGATCGGCATGGAGCTCGTGGCGGCGCTCGCGCTGCTGATCGCCGCCGGCGTCCTGTGGCTGCTCGCTTGTCCCCGTATGGGGGACCGCGATCCTGCCCGCAGAGGTGTCGACGCCGAGCAAACTGCGCGCGCAGAGCAGGCCACACGGGGTGAGTCGATGGTCGGGGATGGACGAACCGTGCGCCGGCTGATCGCGACGCTGGTCGTGTGGCTCGCCACGGCCTACCTGCTGTTCAGCTTCATGGGTCACCTGCAGCCGCGCTACCTGGAAGCGACGTCGCCGGCGGTGGCGGCGATCCTCGGGATCGCGACCGCATACCTGCTGGCGCGCGCCGCGGGAACGCCGCGTCTGCGGGTGGCGTTGCTCGCGATCGTCACGCTGGCGCTGCTCGCGGGCCCCGCGGAGGCATCGATCGACCTCGTGGAAGAACGCACGAGCGACGCCAACCCGACCGGCTCGGGCAGCCAGTTCAGCGCCTACCTGCGCGCACATCGCCACGGCGCGCGCTATGAGACAGCGGCGGCCAACCCGCTGTCGGTGGTGGGCCTGATCGCCCAGGACGCCCAGCCGGTGCTCGTGTTGCGCAGCATCGACGGCGTGCTCGTGTCGGTGAGCGAACTGCGGCGTCTCGTCGGCGAAGGAGCCGTGCGCTTCGTGATCCTCCCCCATCCGTGCTCCTCCGGGCGGCATTGCACGCCCACGACCGCGTGGTCGGTGCGCAATTCGGCGAGGGTGCGCCCGGAGCTCTATCGCTACCTCGCGCCCAGCCGGCCGCGGTGAAGGTCGCGCTCGCTGCCCTACCCGGCGCTCGACAGGCTGCGATGGCGATGACGCTTCTTGTGCTTCCTGTGCTTGGCCTGTGAGCCGATCGGTCTCACCGGGTGGCCGATGCCCGAGGTCAGGAAACGCATGATCTCCGGGCTTGCGATCCGCGTGTAGACGCCTGCGTAACCGGGCTGGGCGCATCCGTTGCCGAAGTCCACGAGCCCGGCCAGCACGTAATCGCCCGGCGGTCGAGCGGGGGTGTCCTGGTCCACCACGAGCGGCCCACCGCTGTCGCCGTAGCACGTGTCCACACGAGAGCGTCCGCCGCCTGCGCAGATCATGCTCGAGGTGATCGGTTGTTCGATGGCCGCGTACTGTTCTTCACACAGCGAGTCCGGCACGAGCGGCATCCGCACCGCCCGCAGGCTCGTCGGGTAGCTCGCACCGTGGCCCGGCGCCGGGTTGACGTCGCCCCAGCCGCTCGCTGTGGCGGTGATCGCGGGCGTGACGTTGGGATTGGCGTAGACGGACGCTTTGCCAGGATCGAGCGGCAGCGGGGCGATCGTGTCGACGCCGTTGACGCTCGGCGCGGTCGAGCCCGCCCACAGCGGCCGCGCGAGTGTCAGCAGCGCGACGTCGTAGTCGCTGCTCTGCGGGTTGTAATGCGAGTCGAACGCGCTCGATTGCACCGGATCGCGGACGCTCCCCGGGTCGGGGGGATCGAGCGTGCTCGAGCCGGCGAGCACCGCCACGTCACCGGAGGATCCTGCTTGCCGGCCGCCGCCGCCGGCAATGCAATGGGCCGCGGTGACGACGTGCGTGGAGTCGATGATGATCCCACCGCAGAAGAAGCCCGCCGCGGGCGAGCCGGCCTGCGGGTCGTACAGGGCGACCTGGAAGGGGAAACTCGCGATCGAGGCCCCCGACCCGCCGACGATGCTCGCTTTCGCGCGTGGCGCCACCGTTATGCGCGCCGGCGCCGGCCCGTAGTCGCTCCGGAGCGACTCGCTCCTCCCGCCTGCGGGGCGAGCCGCCCCGGAGATGGATACGGCACACGCCAGCACCCCGATGACCAGCGCGAACCGTCCTTGACCCGAAGATATGAGGCGATGCGGCGAAATCCCAGACCCCTCAGATGATTATGTTTCCTCCCCTCAGTTGAGTGTAAGATACGATGTACTCTGTTGACAATGAGTGTCTTGTCTGCATCGCGTACCAATTTGGCACGTCCAGGAGTATGCGCGTCGAAAGCGCGCTGTGACACGCAAGCCGATGCGCCGACCCGTGAAGACCCTGTATCCCGTGAAGACCACCCCGCACCCACCGGGGTGGGCCATTCGCTCAGGGCGTCAGAGGGCCGACAGCTCGGCTGTGATCTCGCTCACAGCCGACTTGGCGTCCCCGAAGAGCATGGAGGTCTTCGGGTCGAAGTAGAGCTCGTTCTCGATCCCGGCGAAACCGGGGTTCATCGAGCGCTTGATCACGATCACCGAGCGGGAGTCGGCCACCTCGAGGATCGGCATCCCGTAGATCGGCGAGGAGGGCGTGTTCTTCGCGGCCGGGTTGGTCACGTCGTTGGCGCCGATCACGAGCGACACGTCGGTGCGCTGGAACTCGGGGTTGGCGTCGTCCATCTCCTTGAGCTGGTCATACGGCACGTCGGCCTCGGCGAGCAGCACGTTCATGTGCCCCGGCATGCGTCCCGCTACCGGGTGGATCGCGTAGCTGACCTCCACCCCGCGAGACTCGAGCTCCTTGGTGAGCTCGCGCACGGCGTGCTGGGCCTGGGCGACGGCCATGCCGTAGCCGGGGACGACCACCACGCGGTTCGCGTAGGCGAGCTGGATCGCCGCGTCCGCCGCGCCGATGGAGCGCACCGTGCCGCCGTGCTCCCCGGCGCCTTCGGCGCCCTCCACGGCCCCGCCGCCGCCGAATCCCCCCGCGACGATCGAGGGGATCGAGCGGTTCATCGCCTTCGCCATCAGGTTGGTGAGGATCGAGCCCGACGCGCCGACGATCATCCCGGCGACGATCAACGCCGGGTTGTTGAGCGCCATGCCCGTCGCCGCGGCCGAAAGACCCGTGAAGGCGTTCAGGAGCGAGATCACGACCGGCATGTCGGCGCCGCCGATCGGCAGCACCACGGCGTTGCCAAGCAGCGCGGCCACGATCAGCATCCCGATGAACAACAGTTCGGAATGGGCGCCCGCCACCAGGTCGACGCCCGCCGCGACGGCGAGGATCAGCAGCACGAGGTTGACGATCTGCTGGGCCGAGCCGAGCGAGATCGGACGGCCGGGAAGGATTTCCTGGAGCTTGCCGAACGCGATGTTCGACCCCCAGAAGGACACCGACCCGACGATGGCGGCGAACACGGAGAAGATCGCCACGTACGTGGCGACTCCACCGGTGTGGATCACTTCCCCGCCGATTTCGACCGTATGCGAGCCGTAGGTGGAGCCCAGACCGCGGAACTCGACCCACGAGACGATCGCCACCGCGCCGCCGCCGACCCCGTTGAAGAGGGCCACCATCTGCGGCATCGCGGTCATCTTCACCCGGCGTGCCGCGGGCACCCCCACAGCCACGCCGATCGCAAGCCCGAGCGCGATCAGGCCCCAGTTGCCCTCGCCGGGGTTGAGCAGCGTGGCGACCACGGCGATCGCCATCCCGACCGCCGCGATGCGGTTGCCGCGCACGGCGGTCGTCGGCCCCGACAGGCCGCGCAGGCCCTGGATGAACAGGGCGAAGGCGACGATGTAGAGGACGTAGATGAAGCTTTCGCTCTGCAGGAAGGTGGCCATCGGCAGGCTGGTCATGATCCGGCCTCCCCGTCGCCGGCCTTCGTATTGCCGGCCTTCCCGTCGGCGACCTTCCCGCCGGGCGGCAACCGGTCGGGCCTGGAGTCCTCCTCAGCCGGCTTGGGCTTCGGCTTGGACTTGAACATGTCGAGCATCCTGTCGGTGACGAGGAAGCCGCCGACGATGTTGATCGTGCCGAAGGCGACGGCGATCACCAAGAGCGCTTTGCTGAAGGCGCTCAGGTCGGCCAGGCCGAAGAGCAGCAGGCCGCCGAGCAGCACGATCCCGTGGATCGCGTTCGTGCCCGACATGAGCGGCGTGTGCAGCGTGTTCGGCACCTTGGAGACCACGACGAATCCGATGAAGCCCGCGAGCACGAGGATCGCGAGATTGGTGGTGAGCACGCTCGCGAGGATCATGCGCTCGCCCCCGGCGTACCGGGCGCATCCGCCGTACCCGCCGCGCCCGTGGCCCCCGACGACGCTCCCGCGGCCTCGACGGCGGCCCTGGCGCCCGCCCCGACGATCTCCCCGTCGCGCACGGTGCAGGCGCCCGCGACGATCTCGTCGTCGAAGTCGAGCTTCATCTCGACCTCGCCCTCGGCGCCCGGGTGGGCGGGATCCTCTTTCTTGGCGACCAGCAGGTCCAGGAGAGCCTGCACGTTGCGCGCGAACAACTGCGAGGAATGCTCGGCCATGCTCGCCGGCAGGTTCAAGGGCGAGACGATCTTCACGTCGTGCTTGACGACCGTGCGGCCGGGCTCGGTGAGCTCGCAGTTGCCGCCCGACTCGCCGGCGAGATCGACGATCACAGAGCCGGGCTTCATCCCCTCGACGGCCTCGGCCGTGACGAGCTTCGGGGCGGGACGGCCCGGCACGAGCGCGGTGGTGATGACGACGTCGAAGCCCTTGATCGCATCCGTCAAAGCCTGCTGCTGCTGGGCGCGCTCCTCGTCGGTGAGCTCGCGCGCATAGCCGCCCTCGCCGCTTGCCTCGAGGCCGAGGTCGAGCCACTGGGCGCCGAGCGAGCGCACCTGCTCCGCCACCTCCGGGCGGACGTCATAGCCGGTCGTGCGAGCCCCGAGGCGCTTGGCGGTGGCGAGCGCCTGCAACCCCGCGACGCCGGCGCCCAGCACGAGCACCTTGGCGGGCGGGATCGTGCCGGCGGCGGTCATCAACATCGGATAGAAACGGCCCATCTGCTCCGCCCCCAGCAGGGCGGCCTTGTAGCCGGCGATATTGCTCTGCGAGGAGAGCGCGTCCATCGACTGGGCGCGCGAGATGCGCGGGATCGACTCCATCGCGAAGGCGGTGGCTTTGGCGGAGGCGAGCGCACGCGTCGTCCGCGGGCTCGTGAGCGGCGCGAGGAAGCCGATCAGGATCGACCCCTGCCCGAGCAGCCCGATCTCCGGCTCGCTCGGCGGGGAGATCTTGACGACCACGTCGGACTGCCACACCTCGGCCGCGTCGGCGGTCATCCGCGCGCCCGCGCCGGCGAACGCCGCGTCGGGCAAGAGCGCGTCTGCGCCCGCGCCATTCTCGACCAG
Source organism: Solirubrobacterales bacterium (assembly GCA_003151895.1). Taxonomy (GTDB): domain Bacteria; phylum Actinomycetota; class Thermoleophilia; order Solirubrobacterales; family Solirubrobacteraceae; genus Palsa-744. Next base: position 17,020 of record PLYX01000078.1, on the reverse strand, counting down.
GACATCGAGGCCCTTGGCCTTCAACTTGGCGATGACCTCCGGCACGAGCGCAACTCTGCGCTCGCCCTCGGCGGTCTCCTTCGGAACACCCACCCGCATGACGGCCCGGAAAGTATCCGATCTTGCCGGCGGTAGGCAGTCCGACCGGACGCGTGGCGGCCGATGACAGCCGATCCGACCGTCCGTATGGCACACTCGACGGGCCGTGACGGTCAACCTGACACGCATCTACACGAAGCTCGGAGACGGCGGAGAAACCCATCTGGGAGACATGAGCCGTGTCTCCAAGCTGCACCCGCGCGTCGAGGCATATGGCACCGTGGACGAGCTGAACGCGACGATCGGCGTGGCGCTGCTGGCGCCGGGCTTGCCGTCGAGCTTCGCGCAATGGCTTCAGCGCGTGCAGAACGACCTGCTCGACGTCGGAGCCGACCTGTCGGTGCCCGCTCCCGCCGAGGGAGGACAGGACGCGACCGGCAAGGGCCAGGCGCGCCTGCGGGTGACGCCCGAGTACGCGCAGTGGCTCGAGCAGGTGTGCGACGAGGTCAACGCGAAGCTCGAGCCGCTGCGCTCGTTCGTGATCCCCGGCGGAACGCCGGCGGCAGCGCAGCTGCACGTCTGTCGCACCGTCTGCCGCCGCGCCGAGCGCCGCGCGATCGCGGTCGGTGAGCAGTGCAACCCCGAGGTGATCCGCTACCTGAACCGGCTGTCGGACATGCTGTTCATCCTCAGCCGCGCCGTGAACGATGGCCCGCCCGGCCGGCCGTCCGGGTCCGAGGAGTCGCTGTGGGCTCCGGGCGCGCACGGCGGCGGCCCCACGGATACGATCGCCTGAGCCCCGAACGCCTCACGCGCCAGGCGCCGGCATCCGACCAGCGGGCGCGCCGGTGTGTATCGCTGTAGGCTGACATGGAGAATGAGCGCACGACGATGAACGACCCCGGGACGCCCAGAGAGACACGAACGTTCGGCGAGAACCTCCGTGACGCCCGCAATCACGCGGGCCTCTCACAACAGGCGCTGGCGCTCAACTCGGGAATGGACCGCGCCGCGATCGGCATCTACGAGAACGGCGGACGCCAACCGAGGCTCGACACGATCCTCAAGCTCGCCCGAGCGCTCGAAAACCCACCCGCCACACTGCTGCGCGACCTGCGATAGAGGCGTCCAGCCGCTGGCGCCCGGCTTCGCGGATCCAGTCGAAAAGGCACAGGAACGCGGTGGCCTGGACTTCTGGGAGCACCAGGCGTATCTGGCGGCCGTCACCTACCTCGCCCTCGCGCCGTTCGTGGGAGTCACCGAAGCCGCGGAGGCGACGGCGATCAGGCCCTTCAGGTAGCGCGAGCCCCGCTCGGGCCGCTCGTCTCGATGGCCCCGCTCGTCTTGATGCTCCCGCTCGGGCCGAGCACCCGCAACGCCGCGATCGCGAGCGCGGCCCACAGCGTCCCGAGCAGATAGCCCCCGAGCACGTCGCTCGGCATGTGCCACGCGAGGATCAACAGCGCACAGCCCACGGCCACGACGAGCACCGCGCCGAGCATCGCGACGGCTCGCCGGCGTGCGGGGGGAGCGACGAGCAGCGCACACCACGCGAGCGCCGTGGCCGCGGTCGCGTGACCGCTCGGCCACGAGGCATCTTTGATGTACAGCGGGACGACCTGCGCGTGTGGATGAGCGACCAGCGGCTTGAGCAACTCGGCGCTGCCCGGCGCGAGAGCCAGCACGAGCGCCACGGCGAGCGCGACCCGCGGACGCCCGCCGCGTAGGGCCACCGCTACGAGCGCAAGCCCCCACACGGCGAAGAACCACGGTTCGAACAGGGCGAGCAGCACGTTCGCGGGGACTTCGACGAACGGACGATCAAGCCTGGTGAAGTCGTATAGAACCACCGCGTCACGCACGTGCGTGACCGGCACGAGCTCCGCGAACACCCATGTGAGCACCAGCCCCGCGGCGCACAGGCCCGCCACGAGCAACGCCGGGCCGGCGCCGCGGTGGCTACGGACGGCGGCGATGGAGGTCACAGGCATCTCCCAAGGTTAGGAGGACCGCTTAATCGCGGCTGAAGGAGCCTCGCGACGGTCACGGTCGGCGTCACGGGCGCTGCCCGCGACGAGGTCGAGCGGCTGATCGGGGAGGCAACCGAGCTCCACGTCCAGAGCCTGCGCGAGCATGGCGAACCGGTGCCGCCGCCGACCAGCGCGGTGGGCATGGTGGCGGTCAACGCCGCATAGCCGCGCACGCATTCCAACCGCCATCCCTACCGCTCGACCGGCGCGAGCAGGATGCCAACGAGCATCCCGGCAGTGCGGGCGAGCGCGTCGAGTCGAGCCGGCCCTGGACCGCCTATCGTTTAGCGGTCCCAGCCTGTAGAATTATCCGAGACATGGTAGTACTTAAACCAATCACTCGGAGGGAACGCAATGTTACACGCACAGCTCGCCGCGCTCGCATTCGCGGCGACCACATTGGCGGCGTCAGGCTGCGGCGGATCGTCCAAGACCGGATCGACCGGCGCCTCGACGGGCGCCGCGGCCACATCGACCATCGCAGCAAGCACAGCGACGCCCGCGACAACCAACGCCTCACCTGGCAAGCCCATGACGCGCGCTGAGTCGATCTTGATCGCCAAGGCAGGCGCGATCTGCAAGCGCATCGATGCCCGGCACGCGTCGGTCAGACTCCCCACGCAGCAAGCCATCGCTCGCGAACTACCACTGTTCGCCTCCTATCAGCGAGCGGCACTCGCCGAACTGCGCAAGCTCACCCCGCCCGCCTCGATGGCACACGACTGGAAACAGTTCGTGGCCGCCGCTCACACGCTCGCCAGCGACACCACCAGGGTCGGCGAATACGCCAAGGCCAACCACTTCGCTACAGCGGGGACAATCATCCCCAGGATCGACAAGGACGAACGCCACATCAGTGCCCTCGCCAAGCACGACGCCATCACCGGCTGCGAACAGGTCTACTAACGCGCGCCGATACTTCGCCGTATTAGACCGATTAGGAGCTCTTGACCTGCCCCCGCTTGCTGGTCCCAGGGCCATCACACGGGGGTCCTGCCGCTCTCCCTGGACACTACCCAAAGAGAGAAGCGAGGCGGCGCCCAGGGAGATCGCTCTCGGGCGCAAAGGCGACCCCCTGCGCCCTGTTGTGGATCTTGGTTTCTATCGTTGCGGGCTAGGCGAGGTCTAGACGTCTGTTATTTCTCCGTCACGGCCCAGGTACCTTTTACTTCTACCTTACCTGCCGCTACGGACGCATAGTCCAACACCATCCCAGTTTCTCCAGCTTCCAAGTTACCCGTTTGGATGTTTTCTCCTCCTGCAAGGTTTACGTTTGTCGTCGGCCTTATGAATATGCAGAAGTGACCAGGATTTGCTTCTGGTTTTCCCACGCCTCCTGGACATTCAGTCATGGGTGTTAGACCTTCGATTCCGAGATTTGCTTCTGCGATTTTGGCTCCTAGCGGAATCGGGAAGGAGAACGCATAGGCGAAGGGTTCCCCGGCTTTGGCGGCAGTGCCCACAATAGCCCACTGGCCCTTCTCTGAGGCTTTCGACGGCAGCGTGTTGTTGGGCGTCCACGGTTCGCCCTGCACGCCCTGCGCTCCGTTCGCTCCGTTCGCGCCGTTCGCGCCGTTCGCGCCGGTTGTACCTTGCGGACCGACGCTGCCTTGCAGTCCCGTCGTGCCTTTCAGGCCCTGTTCACCTTTGTCGCCCTTTTCGCTCCTTTCGCCCGCCGGGCCTTTTCCGCCTACCGGGCCTTGTGCTCCGTCTTTGCCATTCACTCCGTTGGTGCCGTTGGTACCATTCGTGCCGTTTTTGCCGTTTTTGCCCTTCAGCTGCGCGAGCACGCTCGGCTTGATCTGTTTGGTCGAGGTGATTATGTATTTGCTTGCGGCATACGCGCCGCCACCCATCGCGAACACGAGCGCGAGCGTCATGGCGACGTTCGCGTACGTGATGCGCTTGCGTATCCTTGAGAACATCGAGTTCCTCCCTTTATCGATCCTATTTCTTCTTCTTGGGCTTGGTTCCATACTTCCTGTGCGCGGCGCGCCTGCACGCCGCGCGCTTGCTCTTCGACTTCTTCGCGCACACTTTGAGAGCGCGCGCGAGTTGCTGTGCCTGGGTGAGTTTCTTGACCTTGACTTCGAGGGGGAACACGATCGCGGGAGTTGCCAGCAGCGGCGACGTGAGCGGCTGTGTAAACGGCGACGAGGCCCCCGCAGTCGTAAACATCTGATCCGCGCCGTACACGCTCGCGTTGTAGGCGTTGCTCGCCACGAGCCTGTAGTGGTAGGTCGTGCCCGGCTGCAGGTTCTGTAGGGCCAGCGTCACGCTCCTCGTTTCGAAGATGCCCAGTTCCACCCTGCCAACGCCGACTTCGGGACCGTACACGCCGGCCTGCGTGCCGATCTGGAAGCCGTAGCTGCTCGCCAGGCCGTTCGGATCGAGCGTTCCTGAGATCATGGCCGACGTCTGCGTGACGCCGCCCGCCGCGCCCGTCGCCACCACAAGCGCAGGCGCGGGTTCGGTCGTGAACGTCACTTCAGGAGGGCCGTTGACGATCGAGGCTCCTGCGCTGCTGCTGGCGACCAGCCGGTAGTGATATGTGCTCGACGGCTGCAGACCTTCGATTTCCTGGAAGGCGCCCACGACACCGTAGACCGCCGATTTCTGCGCAGGCGTCACACTCGTGTAGCCGCTCGCCGGGCACGCGGCCGGTCCGGTGCACTGACCATATTCAAACCGGTACGTCGTGTCGCTGTGCTCGGGGTTGACAGACCCGCTCAGCGCTGCCGCCTGGAAGCCCACGAACGCGGGCGGCAGGGTTTCCCCCGTTGGCGCGATCGCAGGCGTCGCGAACTGCTGTTCGGCACCGGCGACTTCGCCGTTCTTGCTCTTGGCGATTAGCCGGTAGTGGTAGGGCTGGTTGGGCAGGAGGCCAGTGATAGACGCTTGCACCGGGACGTTCGCCGTGCCGTTGCCGTCGTCGGCGGATCCCGGGGACGGTCCCGTGGGAGACTGGACCGTGGACTGCTTGAAGGTGTACGGATCGCTTGCCGTGCAGGTCGGTTTTGCGCACGGCCCGTATTCGAACCACGACGTCGTGTCGGCGTGTTTGGGGTTCACTTCGCCTTCGAGCGTCACGCTCGTGGGCTGCAGGTTCGAGAAGGGTCCGGTGAACGCTTCGGGGGATTCGGCAGGGGGCTCGAACACGTCCACAACACCATTGGCGATATCGGCGACGTAGATCTCATGGCTGACGCGGTCCACGGCCACCGAGAGCGGCTCGAAAGCTTTCGTCCTTGCTCCCGTCGGGTAGTTCGGGCTGGTGGCGCCGATTTCCGCGAGGAGCGTGCCGCTGCGATCAAACTCCTGGACGAGGTTGGCGCTGTTTTCGGCCACGTACACATCACCGCTTGACTGGTCGACCGTCAAGCCAAACCCTTCCGCGTGCCACTGCGAGAGCAGTTTGCCGGTCGCGTCGAACCTGCTCAAAAGCTGGTTGCCGCCGGCTTCGAGCACATACACATCGCCGTTTGGGGGGTCTGCGGACGTACACGCGCTACCGGTCAGACCCGCGTAGTAGCACGTGTTGTCCACCGCCACAGCCGTCGGGCGACGAAAGCCTTCCAGCGGGGCCAGCGGTGTACATGACGAATCGAACTTATAGACGAGGTTTTCTTTGGTGTTCCTAGCTTCACTGCTTTCGCCCCTCGCGACATAGACATCGCCGGTTGCTTGGTCGACCGCCACACCGGTCACGCCGGTGAGACCCGAGGCGCAGAGGCTTTTCCCTTTGTACAGATCGCTCGAGCCGTAATCGCCGACATACAGACCGCCTTCGGCCGACAGACTCGTCGAGTTGTCGACCGCGATCCCCCACGGGATGCTAAAGCCAGTCAGCTGCGAGACGTAGGCGCCGACCGGGTCAAATCTGTCCACGACCCCATTTTCAAAATCGGAGACGTATACGTTGCCGGCCGACGGGCTTGGGCTTGCCGAGTTGTCGACCGCCACACCGAACGGCAGGAACGATTTACTCGATGGTTTTGGCAGGGAGGGAACCGTTTTTTCGCTGATTTCCCGTTCGTATTCGTGCACGATCGCGGCCGGGGCAGAAGCGCTCGAGAGTGCCGTGGCGCCGCACGTGAGGGCGAGCACGGCCAGCACGGTTATCGTCTTGCGGGTCATCATTTCGTCCTCCTGTGGCCGGTGGGACGGTGGCTGGCTCGTCGGGCTCTGCGCGCCTTGCGGGCGGTCTTGGCCTTCGCGCAGCCCGTGACCGCGATCGGTGTGGACTGGTGGATCACCGCGCCGTTCTGAGCCGTGAATGCCGTCGGCATCTTGAGCTTGCTCTTGCAGAGGTTGCCGTTGGCCGCGAGCGCCGAGTGCGCGCCCTCGGGCAGGTACAGCTCGAAGCTCGAGATCGGGACGTCCGGGACGCTCTTGAACGTGCTGCTCGTGATCCCTGCTTTGCTGATGAACGTCGAGCCGGTCAAGTCGACCCTGACTCCGTCGCCCTGCAACACCACGATCAGGCTCGGGAACGCTTCCTCGCCATGGGAGACGAAGTACACCGGGCCGCTCAACCCGACGGGCAATACCGGTGTGGACGCTCTGGCGATACCCACGATGGACGCCGCGGGACAACCGACCGGGTTCGCTTCGAACGTCGCGGCGGGACACGCCTTCTGCAATGTCGTCAGCCTCGAGGGCAGCTGCTTTGGCAGATCGACCTTGACCTGCGCGAAGTTCGCCTGCGTACCCTGCGAGCCCGTGGGATAGGACACCTTCGAGTCGAGGCTTGCGCCATCGGCCCTCGAAGTATGACCGGAGGTAAAGACGCTGAACTTCGGTTTGAAGGAGAGCCCAGCGCAGTTGGTCACCTGGAAGGAGGAGGAGACCTGGGCGCTCTGGCCCTGGGTGCTCGACAGGATCCCGGTGACCGCGAGCGGGTTGCAGTCCGTCGGGTTGAACGTGAACCCGGGACGGTCGATCGTGACGTTGACGACCCGCAGCTGCAGCGGGATGCCGTCCAGGACGGTCGGCAACGGATCGGCCGTGACGAGCAACTGGGCGTTGCTCGGGTCGATGTTGATCGCGGCCCTGACCACGACCGTGCCCGTCCCGGTCGTGCCCGTGAGCGTGTACGGGCCGGCTTTCGCCGGGACCACGATCGACAGGCCATACGGGGCGCCTTTATAGGGGCCGGTGATGAACACCTGCCCGCCCGTCACAAGGAACGGGTCAGCGCCGGGACCGGTCAGCACCTGGGTATGCCCGATCAGGCTTTCAGGCCCGCACGTACCCTGTGCTGCCTGTGGTTCGCCGCACAGGCTGACCCTGGAGAGCATCCCCAACAGGCCCGGCGGCATCCGCAACTGCACACCCGAGAGGAACCCGTCCGCGTCGGTACGCCCGAACGCCAGCGTGAACGGGCTGAACCCTCCAGCCTGGTTGCTCGTCGTGCCCGCCGTGAACGACGTCGAGAACTGCGCCGGCGAGCAACCCGTGACTTCGAAGCTGCTCGAAGGCATCGAGTCCGCCGTGAACGGCGAGCTCCACGGCGTGAAGTCCGCGTTCGTGGTAGCGGGACCGCACGTCCTGGGGTTCGCGAGCGTCGCACGGGGACCGCCACCGAGGCTCAACGTCAAGTGTTCGAACGGCAGCTGCGGGTTTTCGGCGAAGACCGCTGTCAGCTGGCCTGTCTGCTGGTCGATCGAGCCATAACCGGCAAGCTTGACGGTCAGCGCGTCGCTGCCTTCGCCGATCATCTGCAGGTACAGGCGGACCATGCGCCCTTCCTGCGCGTCGGCCGGACTGCACGGACCGCACAACGGCGTGCCGAGGAAGACCTTGCCGTCAAGCGGCTGTGCCAAGTCCGGCGAGGTCGCATGCACGGTCCCGACCTGGGAGCTCGGATCGCACGAGGCGGGGTACAGCGAGGACCGGCCCAGCTCGTTGGGCACGACACGGGGATCAGCGTCGGGGTCGTCCTTGCACGTCGTAAGACCCTGCGCCGCGGACGGTGAGATCACCATGCCCATCGGCAACGAGACCCTCACGTTGCGCACGTGCGGCGTGGCCAACAGGCTCGGATCCTCCGTCTGCGGCACGCCCAGCGTGACACCCAGACCGACGGGCTCACCCGCCAGTGTGTTGTCCGGCTGCACTTCAAGCGAGGAGCCGAAGGCGAACGAGCCACAGCCCGTCACCGGCGGCAGCGTCCCTTCCTTCGTCGTCCAGGCCGGATCGCCATGCTTTCGGCTGCCGTCCGGGTTTACGGCTCCCGGGCTCTCCCACGAATCCGCGGCCGCGACCCCCAGCAACGACAGACCGGAGCACTCGGTCGGCAGTCTCACCAGCGCCACCTGGCCGCCGCCACTGGCCTGGTCGCCGCCTTCGCAGCTATATGGCGGCGCCGGCGGCTGTTTGTTAAGTTCAATCCAATCGCAGACCCGACCGCGCTGCGGGTCGTGGCTCGGGTCGGCCGGCACACCCCACAGGCTGATCGTGGCCGACGTGAGCGCCCCAGTCGTCGGTATTCCTGAACTGATCGCGCTCAGCCCGTAGTCTTCGCCGGTGCGCACGCTGCCGGTGATCACGTAGTTCGCGCCATTGACGTTCCCGATGCCGAACTCGCCTGGACGACCCAGTTGCGGCGTCAGGTTGTACAACGGATGCTGGCTTGCTTTTCCTGTCAGGACGAGCAGGGCCGTCCCGACCTGAGTGCTCGCCGGACATGTCGCTTTAAGGTCATCGAAGACCACCAAAGAACACGTAGGCGCGGCCAGCGGGTCGACAATCAGGCCCGGTGGCAGATCCACCGAAATGTCCTTCGGATTTCCACTGGCGGGGATCACCCCACCGAAGCCCTGTCCCGGAATGTTGTTGATTTCAGTGTTCAGGTCCAGCTTCGTCGTGAACTCATACGGAGTGCCGCCGGCCTGCGTATAGGGATTGCCTTTGCATGAAGGATCCAAGCCCAGTTCATTACTCGCGTCGGCGCAACTGGAGATCTGAAAGTTCGCGATACCGAATGGCAGCGATTCCGCGCTCGCCGACGCGCACAGAACGAGGGAAACGACAGCGAGCAGCAGCGGAAGCGCTCGCACGATCGCGCTTTTCCACATAAGCGAACCCCTTGACCGAGTCCCGCTCACGACCTTCCTCCTCGACTCGACCTGTGACCGCGACCAGGCACCGCAGCGGCCTTGCGGGCTCTCTTCTTGACCTTCACGCACTTGCCATGCGTGTTGCGTTTGTATCCAGACTTGCACTTCGGCTTGGGCTTTTGCATCGCTTTCACGGCCGGTTTGGACGTCGGCGCCACGGGATTGCCCAACCCCGAGAACGTCGCGCTTGCCGGCGCGCCCAGCAGCGACGGCACGCTCGGCGGGCCCTGGCACGCGTCGCCCGAGCAGCCACCGGCCGGCACCGGCGATTCGGGAAAGCCCCCGCCGATCCGCGCGTCATACACGTCAAGCAGCCCATCAGAGTCCTGTGGCAATATGCCCTGGCTCGTCAGGAAGAAGACGTCTCGACCCGACTGCGATACCGCGGGAGATTCGTCGGACATCTTCGAGAGCCCGGTGGAGATCATGCCTACCCGGCCTTCATGCCACACATACACGTTCACGTTGCCGTTTACGGCCCGGGAGGAGAACGGCGCGGCGGTCGAGAACACGATCGTCGAGCCGTCGTCGCTGATTGCACGCGTGCCCAGCCTCCACGTTTCAACCGCGAGGTCCTGTTTACCCGTCTTACCCGAGAGCAGGGGTGCGGCCATGCTCGCGCCGAACGCGTTGTCGTTGCCATTGTCGTCGTGGCCGTTTTCGCCAACCGATACACGGACTAGAGCGCGCGTCTGCGCGTCGTACCGATAGACGCTGGCGGCCGTGTCAGTGTCGTCCGGGGTGAGCCGCGAATCGGTCGTGAACGCAAGGAAGCGACCATCGGGCGTCGTCTGCGCTTGATAGTGTTCGCCTATCTTGTCAACTTCGGTGACGGCGATGAAGGCCGTTTTGCGAGTGACCGAGTCATACATGTACAGATTGCTCACGCCAGCTCCCGGAGGGCTCCCCTGCGGATTCGCGCCCGCGAGCACACTCGAAGACGTGAAATAGACGTGCGAGCCATCGTCGCTCGAGACCACCACAGACGCGGGTGCGCCGAGGGTGATTGGGACCGTTTCACTGACCGCTTCGTGTCCGGGTTCGCTGTCGATCATATCCATGAACAGTTCACTCGTGCCGTTGGTGAAGAACGCCTTCGAACCGTCCCGCGAGGCCCCCTGGAATTCCCCGGCGGGCGAGAGCTCAAACGTCGTCGACCCGTTCACGCGGACATACGGCACGCGAGGACTGAAGATACCGCATTGACTGAAAAAAATCTCCGAACCGTCATCAGAGATCGCATGAAACCGCCCTTCAAGTTCGACTATCTTTTTGAGCGATAGTCCAGGGCATTCCGGCAGGACCGCACCTCCGGGCCCGTCGGGTTCACCGACGACCGCGACCGGTTCTTTCTTGGGTTCGGGGCCACCAACCCCCAAAATCTGATAGATCCCGCCGAAGGGAGATGCGAAGACCACATGTGAAAGATCTGCCGACGCGCCAATGTAGGTACCGGGTTCGCCTGGGTCGCCCGGGAACGTCGCCGGGCCATCCGGGAGTGGCCACGCTTGCATGAACGAGATTTCCGGCGCACGCAGGTCGCTCAATATCAAGGCTGCGGTACCTTCGCTGGACACGACACCGCCCTTCTGAGCGCTGACCGGTGTGACTTGCCTGCTCAGGTCGGGGGTGTAATCGCCGTTGAAGCCAGGCAACCTCCCGTCAGCGGGGGGCGGATTGGTCGAGGAGGTCACCCAGCCGTCGGGGGTACGCCGAGCGATGTAAGGAACAGTCAGGGTGTTGGCTCTTGCGTCGCCGAACGCGCCAAACGACCTAAACACGAAGCTTTCGCCGTCTGGCGCGGCGCCCAAAACGCCTTGGTTGCTTTCGACGCCATAGTCCGCCTTGTACGGCGGGCTGACCATCTCGTACACGCGGCCTTCGGGGAGATTCCAAGCCGCCGCAGGATACGCGAACGTGCCCTGAGCACACCCCAAAATCCCCACACAACACACGCAAACAAATACCCATCGCGCGACGCTAGATCTGCACCTGTTAATGTCTACAGCTACGCCGCTCATTTGTCTTCCCCTCCCCCATTTCCCATCCTACATAAACCACCCACTCATCCAATGTCTACTAGTCTTCTTCCACACACAAGCTGGCCGGGACCCGACCATCAGGCAGGCCCCGGCCAGACTTTCAAGCGAGTATGGGGTCAACCCCACACTCACCTAATCAAACACTACATCGCCCTCAGTGCGTTTCCATTCACGAGGAAGATCGAGGTAGTACCGAGAACTTCCCCTTCGCCAAGGGTGCAGGTTACCTTTTCCGGTGGGAACGTCAGATCCACCTCTAATTCTGTTTCTAAGTTTTCCACTTTCAGAATTGTGTCTGCCTTTGTGCATTCGTTTGTAAGAGTCGACGGACATTTAACGTGCCAGCCTGGATTGCCGCCACCTGCATGGGGTCCTAGTAAGTCACCTGCCGCAACCAGTTCTGTCTTCCATGGGAGGTTTACGGGATATGCGTCCGCGGTACCACTTCCGCAGAAGAGACCACCTGCTAATATTTCGCATAACACCGGGTTTGTTGGTGTGATGGCTGGTCCCTCTGTTCCGTTTGCTTCGTCATGTAAGAGTTCTGTGACTTCGTCTTCACTGCCAGGCCCGACGAAACCATCCGTAAAGCCTGAACAGTCTATCGTTATACCATTGCTCGACATGGTCAAGACTGTTAATAACGATTTGGTTGCCAGTTTTGCTTTGATTTCTTCCCAGCCCCATGCGGCTGGAGTCCCTTTTGTGACGCAGTTGCTTTCCGTGAATTCCAACACCGGCGCTGTTTTCGTGCATTGGTCCCATAAGGCGAACGCCGACGCACTGCTTGCCGCGACCATGCTGAACGCAAAGATCGCGGCAAAAGCGATCCCTATTATGTGAATCTTCCTCATTTGTCTGTCTACCTTTCCTTCGTCCAAGGCGTTGACTACCCGCCTCTTCCGAGACTTGAATTGGCCGGGCCGAGCACTCGTCCTTGATCAGAGAGCGCGGGGTCCGACCCCTATGTGTTGCTGTTCTGCTAACCGAGCCGCCGGTCAGGCCATGACCCTCCCCGCGACCCGCAGAGCACCCTCGCAGAATGCCGTACGGAAGTCCAGACGTGTTTCCCACTTCAGGTCGCTCCGGGTCCGTGGCACGCGCGCGCGGTGATCTTGAGTCGCTCCTCGCGGCGTGCGCATCCTCGGCTCAACCTCCTTCCGTCTTCCGCTTGGCATCCAATCGAGGCGATCGATCCGACGCGACAGCCCTGATCTGCCGGGCTTCCGGCCTGTCGACCGTGCTCCTCGACCCTCGATCCAAAGTTCTGGATATCGGGCCTGAACGCACTCTTGCAGAAAACGTCAGCTATGTCAAGCGGAAAAGTCAGCTATCGTTTTCGATCGACTTGCCGTGACCTAAGTTTGCCCTAGGAGCCAGCCCACATGACGAGCACAGACGACCCAACGCCCCAGACCCAGTCGCCGGACGCGAGCCTGCCCCGCGGGCAAAGGTCGGCATATCTCCTCCGCCGGGAGGGTCGCACACTGCCCCCTACACATCATTCCGAGTACTAAACTTTGCGCCGAGCCGGGAGTTTCAAGGCTTTGACCTCGACTTATAGGGGCGTCAGGCGTATCCTCCGTGGTGCAGGGGATTTGAGGTAGTGGAGACGGGATGGTCGTGATCTCGCATGGCAGCCGGACAGGGGGTAGGCTCCCGCCCGGCCCGCACCGGCTCACCTCGGAGCAGGTCGCCGCCGATCAGCGCCAACGCCTGCTCGACGCGATGGCGCAGCTCACCGGCGAGAGCGGCTACGCCGCCACGACCGTCGCCGAGGTCATCGAGCGCGCGGAGGTTTCGCGCAAGACGTTCTACGAGCACTTCGAGGACCGCAAGAGCCTGCTGCTCGCAGCGTTCGACGCGAGCGCCCCCGTCGCGCTCGAAGAGGTTCGGGCCGCTTCGCGGCGCACGGGGGGACCGACACGCCAGATCGAAGCCCTCATGCGGCGCCTGTGCCGGCTGGCGCGCGAAAACCCGAGCACGATCGCGCTGTCCACGATCGAGATCGCCGCCGTGGACCCGGCCGGTCTGGAGCGTCACGACCGGTTGATGGGCGACTACGGGGGGCTGATCGACGAATGCCTGTCCGCCGGCGCCAAACAGCCCGTGCCGCCGTCCACGCTCGCCCGGGCGCTGGCCGGCGGCGTCCACCGCACGATCGACGCATACCTGCACGCAAAACGCGGGGACGAGCTGACGGCTCTCGCGCCCGAGCTCGCGCGCTGGACTCGCAGCTACCATCCCGTGCCGCCGGGCCTGACCGCGGGCGAGACGCCGTCGCCTTCGTGGTCGTGGTCGTGCGCCGGATCCGACGGGCTCGTCGGCGGACGAGCGCCCGGGACGCTCATGCTCGCGCTCGGCGGCTACCAGCCCTCGATCGGGAAGCAGTCCCGTGAGTTCGTCCACCACTCAAACCGCGAACGGATCCTCGACGCCGTCGCACAACTCATCTCCGCCCACGGCTACACCACGCTCACCGCGCAATCGATCGCCGAGCACGCCGACCTGTCCAGACGCGCGTTCCTCGCCCACTTCAAGAACAAGGACGACGCGTTCGCCTCCACCGTGGAGATCGGGCACATGAAGGGACAGGCGATCATCGAGCGAGCACGCGCCGGCACGCCCGATTGGCGCACCGGTGTGCGCAACGCGATCCATGCGCTGCTCGAGTTCCTCGCCTCAGAGCCGTGCTTCACACGGCTCGCGTTCGTCGACGCTCCACTCGCCGGACCCGCCATGACACGCCGCACCCACGAACACGCCGGCGCCTACGCGCGCCTGCTGCTCGACGAGGCCCCACAACGCAGACAACCACCCCCCATCGCTCCCGAAGCCATCGTCCACGGACTGTTCGAGCTCGCCTTCCACCACGCCGCGAGCAACAAAGCCGCCGAGCTGCCCCATGTGGCGCCAGAAGCCGCCTACGTCGCCCTCGCGCCGTTCGTGGGAGCCACCGAAGCCGCGGAGGCGACGGCGTAAAGGATCCTCTCCGGACATCGGGCCTGAACGCACCCCCCAACTCCAAACGTCCTCTGGCTCGCTCCCCTCGGCGAAGCACGGGCGCGAGCACGAGGCCAACGAGCATCCCGGCGGCGAGTCGCGCTTCGACCTGGAAAGGAGGAGCCAGGCGGGCCGACGACGACCTCGTCCCTTGATGGGGACGTACCCGTGACCTGCCAACTCGGTTACGAGAGCTTTCAGGCGGTCTCAGAAGCCGGGCTCCCTGGTGAGCTTGGGGAGGAACGTCTCCCAGTCGGTCTCGTTGCCGGGTAAAGGCGAAAGGCCGTGCTGGTCGCGCTCCTGCTGTTCGGGCCGCTGTCCGATCGCGTCGACCGGCGTTCCGTCCGCCCACGCGCTAGATTCGCGTCATGGCACACGTCGCTGTCTCCTCCCCGGGGGCCGCGGTGGGAGACGGGCTTCCTGCCGCACTCGAGCGCCCAGACTTCCAGATCGTGCCCCGCGCCGGACTGCCCATCGTGGCGGTCGTCCTGGGCCTGCTGATCGCGGGCATCGCCGCAAACAAGCTGTGGCCGCTGGAGTTCCTGCACGTCGTCGGCGGGGCGGCGTGGACGGTCATCGACCTGTTCCTCGGCTTCGTTCTCGGACCGATCATCGGACGGCTGTCGATCCCGGCCCGGGTCGAGTTCACCACGCGGCTGATGCCGAAGATGGTGCTGATCATGCCCACGGTCGTGACCGTCACGCTCGCGGCGGGATGGCAGCTCGGCACCAGGTTGGGGACCGTCCAGACGAGCTACCACCTGCACGGCTGGATGGTGGCCAGCTACATCGTCGTCGGCGTGATGGCCGTGATCGCCCTCGGCCTGCTCGAGCCCGCCAACATCGCGGTGCTCGTCGAGATGAAGAAGCCCCGCCCCAACCCCGAGGTGATCGAGCGGCTGATGAAGCGCTTCATCTACACGGCCGGCGCCACCGGCCTCATGCAGGTGGCGACGTTCGTGATCATGACCAGGCTGGCCGCCGGATGAGCGAGCGCCGTCTGCCTCCGGTCACCCAGATCGGGATGGCATCGCTCGCGCTGATCGTCGCAGCCGGCATCTACCTCTCGGCCCACCTCCCGAACCACGTCTCGCTGGGCCCGGCGATCGCGCTGCTGGGCGCCTCGGCGCTGCTGCTCGCCGGCAACCTCGCGGCGCTCGCCCGCGTGCACGGATTCCCCTGGCGGCGCTTCTTCGAGATCGCCAGATGGGCGCTGGTGGCGTACGCGATCATCGCGGGAATGATCGAGTACGCCTTCCTTCGCAACCACCTGAGCGGCGGGCCGCTCGTCGTGCTCACGCTCTCGCTGGTCGTGTTCGCGGTGCACGTGCCCGTCCTCATCGGCTTCACCGTCGCGCGCTATCAGGAGAGCTAGCATCGAGCGGATCTTGCCCTGACCGCCGCTCCTGAGGCTCGACCGCGAGGCGTCCTGGCGCGGGGCCGCCGAGGCGATCGCCCCGCTGCTACGGCGCCGCCGGGACCACTGCGACCGGGGCATCCTCGACCGGCAGCGCCGCGGTGTCGAAGACCGCCCCCGGCAGGTGCTTCACATGGGCCAGGAGCCCGAGGAAGGCGTCCGCGGTCTCCAGGAAGGAGATGCGCGGCGTGCGGTAGTGCATCGGGACGACCCAGCGCGGTGACAGACGATCGACGATCGCTGCCGCCTGCTGCGCTCCGACCGTGGGACCACCGCCCACGGGAACGAGCAAGAGGTCGACACGGCCGATCGCCTCGGCCTGCTCGTCGCGCAGCGCGCGCTGGCCGAAGTCGCCGAAGTGACACACGCGCAAGTCCTCCAGCTCGAAGACGAAGATCGTGTTGGGTCCCCGTTCGGTGCCCGCCGACTCATCGTGCTCGGAGGAGACAGCCGTCACCTCGCCGATCGGAGACTCCAGGCGGCCCGCGGTCGAGCGCAGGATCACGGGGTCTCCGCCGACAGCCTCCACGCCGTTGTGGTCAGGGTGCTCGTGGGTCACGAGCAGCAGCTGGGCCTCAAGGCCCTCGATCGCCGGGTAGTCGAACCGCATCCCGCGGCCCGTGAGCCCCGAGAGGTCCGCGAACGGGTCGATCGCTACCGTCGCCTCCGATGTGCTCAGGCGAAACGCCGACTGGCCGTACCACTCAACTTGCATGCTGTTCCTCTCTGGTGGGGACTTGGGTGATTGTGCTCGCTCCGGATTGTCGAGCAGCGGCTGTGATCGTGCGGAGCAGCCGTGGCGCTGCATACTCAGGTCAACCAAACGGAGGTTAGAGATGGAGATCGCGACGATGCTGACCGCGATCCACCGGGTGCACGGCAAGCAGGGTCCTTGGCTCAACGACGGTGGCTACGAGTACAACCTGGTCCTGATCGCCGCCGCGCTCGCGCTGGCCGAGGTCGGACCGGGCGGGCTCTCGCTGGATGGCGCACTGGGACGAGAGCGTTCCGGCTCCGGCTGGGCACTTGCCGCCCTGGGCGCCGGAGCTCTGGGCGCCATCGGCTCATACGTCGCAACCGCGGCCCACGCTGCGCCGTCCGAGACGGGCACGGAGGAGGCAGACGCCACACCGAGCGTCGAGGCGCCCAGCTGATCACGCCATCGTCACGCGGTGGCGCACGGCCACGCCACGCAACATCTGCAGCGCAGCTCCATCCGGGGCTAGCGCCAATGCCGTTTACTTAAGCCCGCTGCATCGGGTCGTCAGGCGCCAGCTTCGCGTCGGATGCGAGAGCGAGCCGGGAGTCGGGGAGGACTGTCGGAGATCGTCCAAAAGGGGCACGGCGAGCGGGGTCTTCTGCGCGCGC
>PLYX01000276.1 GCA_003151895.1 Solirubrobacterales bacterium | reverse complement strand
CGGGGTAGACGACGGGCTCGCAGCAGCGCTCGCCGGCCGCGCGCTTCTGCTTGGGGGCCAGCTCCAAATTGATGGGCATCAATCTATGTATATCTATTGAAGTGGTGGTTGTCAATGCAATAGGATCGCGTGCATGGCCACCGATGAGGCTCGTGACGAGCAGCGGCCGATCCGCTGCCTGCTGTTTGTCTGCAACCACAACGCCTGGCGCTCCCAGATGGCCCAGGCGTTCTTCGAGCGCTATCGCCCCGAGGACGCGCAGACCCGCCATCTCCCCGCGGAGGGAAAGTGAGTACACGCGTCGGGATCAATGGATTCGGACGGACGGGTCGCTTGGCGCTCCGTGCAGCCTGGAGTTGGCCGCAGTTGAGCTTCACCCATATCAACGAGCTGAACGGCGACGCGAGCACAGCCGCGCATCTGCTGACGTTCGACTCTGTCCACGGGCGGTGGTCTGAGGACGTGCACGGCGATGGCGACGTTCTCGCGGTCAACGGGACGGAGCTCGGCTACAGCAGCGCCGCCGAGCCCGGGGATGTGCCGTGGGGCGAGCTCGGCGTCGAGATCGTACTCGAGTGCTCCGGCAAGTTCCGCACCCCCGGAGTCCTCGACGCCTATTTTCGCCAGGGGGTACGCAAGGTCATCGTCGCGGCGCCGGTCAAGGAGGATGCGCTGAATGTGGTCGTCGGCGTCAACGACCACCTGTATGACCCGCGGCTCCACCATCTGTTGACGGCGGCCTCGTGCACGACCAACTGCCTTGCGCCCGTCGTGAAGGTGATCCACGAGGGGATTGGAATCCAGCACGGGCAGATCACGACACTTCACGACATGACCAATACGCAGACGGTGGTCGATTCGCCTCACAAGGACCTGCGACGGGCACGAGCCGCAAGCCTGTCGCTCATTCCGACGACGACGGGGTCGGCCGCCGCGATCGGGCTCATCTTCCCCGAGCTCGAAGGCAAGCTGAACGGCCTCGCGGTGCGCGTGCCGCTGCTCAATGCGTCGCTGACTGACTGCGTGTTCGAGGTGACCCGCCCCACGACGGTCGAGGAGGTCAACGGTCTGCTCGAGACAGCGGCCGCTGGGCCGCTGGCGGGCATCCTCGGGTACGAGCGGCGACCGCTCGTGTCGGTCGACTTCAAGGACGATCCGCGCTCGGCGATCGTCGACGCCCCTTCGACGATGGTGACCGACGGGACGCAGGTGAAGATCCTCGCTTGGTATGACAACGAGTGGGGGTACGCCAACCGTCTCGTCGAGCTCGCGCGCACCGTCGCGCTCAGCCTCCCGGCCGATGAGGAAGGCGCAGTCTCTCCGAGGTCTGGGGATGGCTAGCGACGCGACGACGGCCGCGGGAGGGATCGCACCGCGGCGGCGCGGCGACCTGCGCAACTACGCGCTGGTGACCGGGGCGTACTGGACGGACACGCTCGTCGACGGGGCGACGCGGACGCTCGTGCTGTTCTACTTCGACCGGCTCGGCTACAGCCCGCTCCAGGTCGCCTCGCTGTTCGTGCTCTACGAGATCGCCGGCATCGTCACGAACCTCGTCGGGGGCTGGCTCGCGGCCCGCATGGGACTGAAGATCACCCTCTTCATGGGCCTCGCCATCCAGATATTGGCGCTTGCCATGCTGGGTTTCGCGCCGGCGTCGCTGCTGGTCGTCGCCTATGTAATGGCCTCCCAAGCGCTCTCGGGCATCGCCAAGGACTTGACCAAGATGAGCTCCAAGAGCGCCGTCAAGCTGGTCGTGCCCGAGGACGACCAGTCCTCGCTGTATCGCTGGGTCGCAATCCTGACAGGGTCGAAGAACGCGCTCAAGGGGATCGGCTTCTTCCTCGGCGGCCTGCTGCTCACGCTGTTCGGTTTTCAGGCCGCGGCGCTGACCCTGGCGACGATGGCGCTCATCGCCCTGGTCCTGACTTCAAGCTTGATGCGCGGCCACCTCGGCCGTCCGGACAAGACCGCGAAGTTCACCCAAATGTTCTCCAACAACCGCGCGGTCAACGTTCTCGCCGCGGCGCGCATCTTCCTGTTCGCGGCCCGCGACGTGTGGTTCGTGGTCGCTCTGCCGTTCTATCTCTATTCCGTCCTGGGCTGGACGTTCTGGCAGGTCGGAACCCTCCTCGCCGTGTGGGTGATCGGCTACGGGGCCGTCCAAGCGGCCGCCCCGCGCTTCGTCCGCCGCCGCGGCGAGCACCCAGGCGGCGAGCCCGACGGCAGGACCGCTATGTGGCTGGCGCTCGGACTGGCGGTGTGCCCCGCCGCGATCGCGCTGGCCCTCACGGCGCACGTCAACCCGACGATCGCGATCGTCGGCGGGCTGATCCCATTCGGTGTGGCATTTGCCATGAACTCCGCGGTCCACTCCTACCTGATCCTCGCCTACGCCGACAACGACAAGGTGGCCATGAACGTCGGTTTCTACTACATGGCCAACGCGTGCGGGCGCCTTGCTGGGACCATACTGTCGGGCCTGATCTACGAGTGGCACGGGCTGACCGCCTGCCTATGGACATCGGCGGCGTTCATCCTCGCGGCCGGCCTTCTCTCCCTGATGCTCCCTGTGAGCGCCGGCCGATCGCCGACTCGGGCTATCCGCCGGAGAACAGCGACGGGGTGAGCGGCTTCACTTCAGAGAGGCCGGCGTGCTTGTATGCCTTGGTGAAGAGATTCATTGCCTACTGCGACGCGGCTTCGGGGGAAGCGCTCCATATCTCGTGGTCGATGTCACGAACGCTTGAGCTGGCGCGGAGGCGGTCGAAGAAGACGGCCAACACGGTGCCGGCGCCTGTCGCCGATGGAGCGAGGATGCCCTCGAAGCCGAGTTGGTTGGCCGCTTCGCCGATCAGCCTGCATCTTGCGGCGTTGATAGATCTCAACTCGGCGTCGCTGAGCTTGAGCTCGACGCGCGCACCTGGCTCGCGAAGATCGAGCACGGCGGCGAGCGCCACCTCGTAGCGATACATGCGCCGCGGCAAGAAATCGTCGGGAACGCGGCCTTGTCGGGACGCGAGGCGGTGCAGCTCTGCGATTGTCGTCTCGCGCTCCAGGGCGAGATAGAGAGTGGAGAAGCTCTGAGGCGGGTTCCAGCGTCCGCCATGCAGACGAGCACCGGCGCCTGAGAGCGGATGACGACCCTCGGCCACGTGACGGAAAGCCACCGTGCTGACGGCGACCGGGCCGAGTGCGTCGACGCCGGCAAGGAGATGGCGATCGACCACGCCGACTAGACGAAGACGCCCTCGGCCATCGCGTCGATCGCGCCGAGCACACGCCGGAACTCGCCCGTGCGCAGCAGGTCGACGGGCTTGTGATGATCGAGTGACGGATTCGGGGTGAGCAGCCAGTCGTGTGCCGCCTGTGGCCGCAGTACGCCGGATAGCTGTTCCAGCACGACGATCAGCTCCAGCAGCCGCTCACGGGCATCGGGCCGTGGCGTCGTCTGCCGCGAAAGCCAGCGCGACACCGTGCGAGAGTTGGTGTCCAACATGCGTGCGAGGTCGGCCTGGTCGAGCTCGACGCGACCGCTCGCCCTATCCAGCCTCTCCGCCAAGTCCGCCATCGTTCTGCCCTTCCTTTGTCGATGATCTGTCGTCCATTATGGCAGATGAATGGCAGCTCGCAGTGGGAAGAGCGCAGCCGGACTCTCGACCGCGACCGGTCGCCAGCTCGGGCTATCCGCCGGAGAACAGCGACGGGCTGAGCGGCTTCACTTCGGAGAGGCCGGCGTAGCCGAGCCGCGACAGGCCGAATGCCTGCTCGATGGTGGCGAGCAGCGAGAAGTGGTTGTAGGTGTCCTGAACGAGCCCGCCGCCTTTGACGAAGGGTGAGAGCAGCAGCAGCCCCACCTGACCACCCCCCTGAGGAGAGAGTGCGGCCGCGCCGGTGGGCGCCGGCAGGTTGGGAAAGCGCGGTTGACCGCAGCAGGAGCTCGAGTCGGCGTATTCCCCGCCAGCGGGGGCCTGGTCGACGGTGATCGCCAGCATCCCGTCCTTCTTGTAAGCCTTCGACGCGAGGATCTCCGGGATGACCTTCTTCAGGAATCCATCGGCAGCCACCATCCCGGTGAGCTTGCCGGGCGCGCATGGCGTGAGGCTGCCGTCGTCGCACGGGCCGGGCGCGATGTAGGAGAAGCTGGGGGTGCGCTTTTCGCTCGCGAGGTCGCCCTTCAGCGCGCTCATGCCGACATCGTTTGCGGCGCACGCGGAGGAGCCGGTGATCGAGTGGAAGTAGACGAACGGGTTGCGCAGGGTTCGGTAGGCGGCATCGGTCGATTGCGCGTTGCCGACCGGTTGTGCGCCGCTCGCTGCTTGCACGGCGCTCGGATCGGCCGCGCCGGAGGCCGGATGGGCGCACGCGGCCGGGCCGCCCGCTCCTTCGTCGATCCCTCCGACGTACGCCCTCCAGGCGAGGTGCTTGGAGGTGAGCTGGCCCATGAGCGTGTTGGTGGAGGCGGGGTAAACGCAGCCCTTGCCGAGCACCTGCCCATCGGCGCCTGCGCTGGGCGGTGCGATGTCCGTGTAGATCGGGCAGTTGGCGGCGGTTGCTTCTGTTGGCCCCTGACCGCTGAGCAGCGCGATTCCATTTGCGAGCTCTTCGTGGGCGACCGCGTAGTAGCGCACGAGCAGCTGGCCCTGTTTCTCGAGCGTGCCTGAGAGGTAGTGGGCGGGCGAGGCCGGTCCGAAGGCGGTGGCGTAGGGCTCGTCGCTGAGCATCACGACGAACACGTGCTTGATCGCGGGGAGCTTGGCTTTCGAGCCTTGTGAGGAGGAGCCTTCGCTGCCCGCCGACGATTCTCCCGAGCTCGAAGACCCCGATGACGAGGAGGACGTCCCGCTCGCAGCGGCTTGCTTGGCGCTTTTCGCGGCGCTCGCGGGCGCCGTCGACGGTTCGGGGGTCGTTTCCGCTTCCGGCAGCGGCGGCGGCTTCGCCGAGGACGTGGTGCTCGACGCGCTTACGGCGGGCGCGCGTGCCACGAGCAGCTTCAACGGCGCCCGGCCGGCGGCGAGCGCGCCGACCGAGTCGGGCCCGGTTGCACGCCCAATCAGGACTCCGAATCCGAGGAACGCGGCGATGAGCGCCGACCACACGAGCGGCGAAGGCATGGGCAGCCCGCCGACGTTCTGCTCCCAACGGCGCAGCGGGTCGAGATTCACGGGCTCGCTTGGACGGGCCGGCCGAGCGTGCCGTTGCCATTGGCGAGTATCCGATCGACCTCGGCGAGCTCGATCTCGCGCTCCTGGAGCATCGCGGCGCGGCGTAGGAGCACGTCGAGGCGGAAGTGGTCGCGGATCGCCATCTCGTAGGTGAGCCCGCCGAGGTTCCAGTGCAGCTCGGCGACCTGCTCGGCGAGCTGGTCGCGGCGACGGCGCAACTCCGAGCCGGGCGCGTATGCCGGAGCCACGCCGCTCATCCGGTCGAAACCACGTTCGGCAGGTTCTTGGACTTCTGCTCGTAGCTCTGCCCGCTGCCACCTGACCGGAGATTCTGCGCCGCGCTCGGAGGCGCCGGTTTGGTGATCGAGGAGCCGGTGCCGGCTGGTTCCTTGGCTTTCGCGGCCTTCTTCGTAGTCGAGGACTGGGTGGGCGCTTCAGGCGTCGTCGTCGTTGATGTGGTGGCAGCGCCCGCCGTACCACCGGTGGTGGCGCCGAGCGAGATCACCTGCGCCGGCGGCGCCTTCGCCGAGCCGGCGCCCGCACGACCGATCAGCACGCCTACGCCCATCGCGAGCAGCAGCACCCCGACGCCCGCGATCAGCGCGAGGCTGTTGTTGCGCCCGGACGGAGGCGCGCCCGGAATCCCGGGCAGGGCGGGCGAGGAGGCGGGTGGAGAGGCGAGTGGAGAGGCGGGTGGAGAGGCGAGTGGAGAGGCGGGTGGAGAGGCGAGTGGGTAGTCCGAGAAAAATGACGGGGCCTGCGGCGGTTTCTCCGTCGCGGGCTTGGCGGACAGCGGCCCGCTGACGTGCGGACGGGGCTCACCGCACTGCAGGCAATAGCGCTGATCGTCCGCCAACGGCGCGCTGCACTGCACGCACTGCTCGGTCGTTACGACCGGTATCGGCTGCGTCACGGCCGACGCCGGCTCACCTACGGCAGCGGGCTCGGTCACGCTTGGATCGTCCACCCTCACCGCCCCTGACTCGTAACGATTCTGTGAATGCCACGGCGCTACCCGCTCGCGGCGGAGTTTGCGCCGGGCACCTTGTTGAACGCGCAGCGGAAGTTCTCGGGCGTCGAGACGGGCTCGGAGCCGGCGAAGCCGCCTTTCGTGCCGTTCGAGTAGACCGTGACGTATTGCAGCGTCGAGGGGGCCGGGACCGCCGGCAACGGCACCGGGTTGGGTTCGCCGGTGCGCGGATCGCCGGTCGAGCCGACGCTGACGCCCTCCGAGCCCGCGGCATCGGAGCCGGCGGTGGTGGTCGCGAGCGAGGCGCTCATCTCGCGCAGATCCTTCAGGCCGACGCTCGGGTCGAGCGAAATGGTCGAGGTGAGCTGCGAGTCGT
>PLYX01000064.1 GCA_003151895.1 Solirubrobacterales bacterium | reverse complement strand
TTCAAGCGCTTCAAGGAGATCGCCGACCGCAAGAAGCACATCACCGCGATGGATCTGGAGGCGCTGGTGACCGACGAGCTGCGCGGCGACGACGTGGCGGCGTACGCGTTCGTGGACTTCGAGGTGCAGGCATCCTCCGCGCAGCCGCCGAGCGCGCGCGTGCACGTGAGCGTCGAGGACGGCACGGTCGCCGAGGGCTCATCTTCGGGCGACGGCCCGGTCGATGCGATCTTCCGCGCGATCAACGCCGCGACGGGCGTCGACGCGAGTTTGCGCGAGTTCCGCGTCGACGCCGTCACCGAGGGCCAGGACGCGCTCGGCGAGGTCTCGGTCGTCGTCGAGGTCGAGGGCCAGACCGGCGCGGGCCAGGGCGTCTCGACCGACATCATCGAGGCCGCCGCGCGCGCGTACGTGCGCGCGCTGTCCGTCGGTGTGATGCGTGTGCTGGCCGATCGGGGATCCCGTCGATCCCCGATCGGTGGCGAGCGGCCGCTCGGGTTGCCTGAGCCGGCGGCGTAGGCCGACAGCGCGCGGCGGCTCTCGCCTCAGCGCGCCCGGGACTGCGTGTCCGGCCGATTCGCCCTTGCCTTGTAGTCACTGGGCTTGGGCGGTGGAACGGTTGGCTCCGGGCCTGCATTTCGAAGCATGTATCCGCCGCGCGTTTCAATTGAGCGCGGTGGTCCTTCCGGAACCCATCGGCGCCACAACTTCTTGATGTGCTGATGTAGTTTTTTGTACACGGTGCGATTGTAGCTGCTGTTCATGCTCGACCTCCTGTCATTTCCTTTTCGCTCGATCCTGGAGGTTGAGGCTGATACATCTCGACGGAGACGATGTGCTTGTGCGGGACCCAGACACCCAGACTTGAGGGCGTCGGCCGCAGAAACCATCCCTCTTGGTTCAGCTCCCATCGGCGCTCGAGAAAGATGTCCTGGGTGTCAGCGGAATACCCGGCCATGCTCCTTCGGCCGAAGTAGCCACCGACGATGCGTTCATCGTCCAACGTAAGGAGGACCAGTGTCTCGACATCGCCCTCGAAGAAGTGATCCCAGCCCGATCTCGTTGTGTGGGTCGGTGAGATGCCGAGCGTACGCATGAGCCGGGCCCGCAAGTCGCGCGATTGACTCCAGCGGCGCCCAAGCTCTGAGATCGCGAGCGGAAGGATCAGCAGGGCCGCTCCTCCGAGCAGTAGGTAGTCGCCGAGCGGCCGTTCGCCGCGGTACAGAGCCGCGATGTCGCCCGGGCTCGCTCTGAGGAGGAAGGCCGCCGTGAGCAGGATCCCGTAGATGCGAGCGCTGTAGCTCAGCGACAGCAGTAGGCGCTCGAACGGCGTCACCGCATCGCGGACGACGTACGTCGTCTCACGCGCGACCAGGGTGATGAAGCCTGGAAGCACGAACGCGACGAGGATCAGCAGCGCTGTTCCGGTGGCTGGAGCCATCGACCGTTTGTACCAATCGTGTGCGACGGTTCTCGTCGGGAGCGCCGACGATCGTGCGCCCGAGGGTCGCCATTCGCTGTGTCTGCCTGCGATGGGCGGGTAGATTTTTTTGGAGAGGGCTGTTCGTTCTTGTGAGATTCCCGCTCCTATGGGCGCTGCGCCACGCGCTGGATACGGCGTTCAAGCGCTTCAGGAGAACACCGAGCGCAAGGAGCAGGCCACCACGATGGTCCTGGAGGCGCTCGTCACCGAGGAGCTGCGTGGCGACGACGTGGCTATGTATGCGTTCGTGGACTTCGAGGCGCGGGCCAGGGCGTCTCCACAGACATCATCGAGGCCGCCGCGCGCGCGTACGTGCGCGCGCTGTCCGTCAGTGTGATGCGTGCTCGCGAGGACGAGCGGGGAGTTGGGATACCCGAGACTGCCGCATAAATCCCTCCAGGGATGTTTCTGACTTTGCCAAAGCCACCGTTGGCGGTGCCCGTGCTTGCCTGAGATAACCCGGCTCACAGGAACTCGGCGCTGCATGGGGCCTGTACTGTTCGGCTATGTGGAGGAGACCCGGTGCTTTCCGGACGGGTGCCGGAGTCCCAACTGAAGGGGTCAGGGCACCATGAGCGCGAGCGTCGAGGGCGCGCCGGCGACCGCGCCGCAATGGAACATGACGCGCGCAACCGCCGCGCTCGCGGCAGGACTGCTGCTCGTGGCGATCGCGCTCGCCGTGACGCTGTCGGGCTCACCGCTCGTCGTCGCGCACGCCAACGCGACGCCGGCAAACGAACCGATCCTTGAAGCAGCGAGCGGCGCCGGCGCCTGCCAGGCCGACGAAGTCCTGCCCGCAGGCATCTCGGCGATCCGCCTCACGCTGGTGGCGGCGGCCGGCCCACGGGTGAGCGTCACCGCGCTGTCAGGCACGCAGGTCCTGACCAGCGGCATTGCGGGCAGCGGGTGGACAAGCGGGGCCGTCACGGTCCCCGTCAGACCTGTGGCCCGCGCGATCTCGCATGCGCGGATCTGCTTCAAGCTGGGTCAGAGCGTCGAAAACGTCGTGCTCGGCGGATCGAAGACGAGCGCCGCCGCAGCGGCCAGGGGCAGCGAAGGAAAGGCGCTGCCAGGCAGGTTCACGATCGAATACATGCGAGCTGGTCACAGCTCGTGGTGGTCATTGGCGGAGACGGT
The DNA here is from genome assembly GCA_003151895.1 of Solirubrobacterales bacterium. Lineage (GTDB taxonomy): Bacteria > Actinomycetota > Thermoleophilia > Solirubrobacterales > Solirubrobacteraceae > Palsa-744. The sequence continues at coordinate 3,583 of PLYX01000064.1, read as the reverse complement.
GGCCAGGCACATGGGTCTCGGTCGCGCGCCGAGCGGCGCCTGGGTCGCGTTGCTCCTGGCCGCGTTGATGAGCGCTGTCGTCGCGATCGCGTCGTGGCTGGCCCTCGTGGAGTTGCGATGAGCGCCGGCGGCAGACGCCCCATTGCGAAGAAGTCACGCGAGCCGTCGACGAAGGTGTCGAGCAAGACGGCGAGGGGAACCCGGGAGCTCGCCAGGAGGGCGAAGGTCGCAGAGCGCAGGACCGCGCGCCGGCAGGTGGCGGGCAGGAGGGCGGTGGCGCGCGGGCACGCGACGCTGTCTCTGATCTCGGTCTCGCGCAGGGCGCTTGCCCGTATCCCGGCAGCCGCCCGGGTGTGCGCACTGCTCGCCTTCCTGAACGCGGCGTGCTGGTCGGTGATAACGCCGCCTTTCCTCGCGCTTGACGAGCCGGACCACTTCACCTACGTGCAGCAGCTCGCCGAGGCGGGGCGGCTGCCCTCCTCGTCTGTCAGCGAATACTCGCCGGAGGAGCAACTGGCCTTGCAGGACCTCCACCATGAGCAGGTTCGCTTCCGCCCGGCGGGCCATCCGATCTTCTCCACCGCCGAGCAGCAGAAGCTCCAGGCCGATCTGGCCAAGTCTCCCTCAAGGCAAGGCCCGGGCGGCGCCGGAGTCGCGGCATCCGAGCCTCCGCTGTACTACGCGCTCGAGACCATCCCCTATGGCATCGGCTCAAGCGGGTCGATACTGGATCGCCTGGAGCTGATGAGGCTGTTGAGCGCCGTGATGGGAGGACTGACGGCGCTGTTCGTGTTCCTATTCTTGCGTGAGGCGCTGCCCGGCGTCAGGTGGGCCTGGACCGTGGGCGGGCTTGGCGCCGCGCTCGCGCCGCTGCTGGGGTTCGCCTCGAGCACGGTGAACCCCGACGCGCTGCTGTTCACGGTCTCGGCGGCGCTCTTCTACTGCTTCGCACGCGCCTTCCGGCGCGGGCTCACACAAGCATCGGCGATCACGATCGGCACGCTCATCGCCGTCGGCTTGCTGACGAAGTTGAACTTCGCCGGTCTGGCGCCCGGCGCGATCCTCGGGCTGATCGTGCTCGCACGCCGTGAGGCCCGGACCTCGGGGTCGGAAACCTACTACCGGATGCTCGCGCCGGCGCTGCTGATCGCGGTGAGCCCGGGGATCCTGTATGGGTTGGTCAACGTGTTCTCCAACCATCCCACCTTCGGCATTGTCTCCAATGGCCTGGAAGGCCTCACCGGCAGCCACGGGTCGATCTCCGGCGAGCTCAGCTACATCTGGCAGTTCTACCTGCCGCGGCTGCCCGGGATGCACAACTATTTCAGCGGAATCTTCACCACCCGCCAGATCTGGTTCAGGAACCTGATCGGACTGTACGGTTGGGGGGACACCGCTTTCCCCGCCTGGGTCTACAACGTCGCGCTGATACCGGTGGGCATCATCGCCGCACTGTGCATCCGCACGCTGACGGTCAGCCGAACCGCGCTGCGACCGCGTGCCCCCGAGCTTGCCACCTACGCCGTCATGACCGTGGGGCTGCTGGTGCTGATCGGCGCCTCCGGCTATCTCTCGTTCCCGGGCAGTGCCGTGGAATTCACCGATGCGCGCTACCTGCTGCCGATGGTCGCGCTCTGGGGCGCAGTGCTCGCGCTCGCCGCTCGCGGCGCCGGACGTCGCTGGGGTCCGGCCGTCGGAGCGCTGCTCGTCGTGCTCGTGCTCGCCCACGACATCTTCAGCCAGCTGCAGGTAGTCGCGCGCTACTACGGCTGAGCCAAGAGGCAGAGCCCGTCGTTGACGTACGTGATAACGTACGTACGTATGAAGGCCGCGAGTGTTCAGCAGGGCGATCGGCGGTCCGCGCAGTCGGGGCCCTGGTCGGCGTTCGACTCCGCTGTGATCGGCGCGCGCGTTAAGGCTTTGCGCGAGGCCTCCTCGCTGTCGCTGCGCGACCTGGCCGAGCGCAGCGGTGTCAGCGCGCCGATGCTCTCGCAGGTGGAGCGTGGTGAGACGAGCCCTACATTGACGGTCGCCGCGCGGATCGCATCCGGGCTCGAGCTGCGCCTCTCACAACTGTTGCGCTTGGACGAGGGCGGCTCGGTCACGATCGTCAAGGCCGGCGAACGCGGCGGCGGTGGCAACGCGAAGCGCGGTCACCGCTTCGAGGTGATGACCGCCGCGCAGCCGGGTCAGCGCTCAGAGCTCTCGCGTCATGTGCTTGCGCCGGGTGGCGCGACGGGAGCGCCTGACGATCCGCCGATGCACGAGCCAGGCAGCCGCGAGACCGCGCTCGTCGTGCGCGGCGCGGTCGTGCTCGTGTGCGACGGGCAGCGCCACGACCTCGCCGAGGGCGACTGTGTCACCTTCGACGCCGACCTTCCCCACCATTTCGAGAACCCCACCGACGCGGAGGCGGCATTCCTTTCCGTCGTCTCCGCCGGCCTGCGCCGAAGTTGACCCACCTGCCCACCCCTGGACCCTCTGCGGGGGTCCGACGAAGAGAGAGCATGATGAGCACACCGAAGACGATGTTCGAGAAGATCTGGGAGGCCCACGAGGTTGCCGATGGGCTGCTGTACATCGACCTGCACCTCGTGCACGAGGTGACGAGCCCGCAGGCGTTCGACGGGTTGCGTCTCGCGGGGCGCAAGGTGCGCCGGCCCGACAGGACGCTCGCCACCGCCGATCACAACACTCCGACCGACGGTACGCCCGTGGCGGCTCGCATCAAGGACGAGCTCTCACGGGTGCAGGTTCAGACGCTCGAGCGCAACTGTAAGGAATTTGGCGTACCCGTCTACTCGCTCGGCTCTGACCGTCAGGGGATCGTGCATGTGATCGGCCCGGAGCTGGGCGTCACCCAGCCGGGGATGACGGTCGTGTGCGGCGACTCGCACACCGCCACGCACGGCGCGTTCGGGGCCCTGGCCTTCGGGATCGGCACGAGCGAGGTCGAGCACGTGCTGGCGACGCAGTGCATGGTTCAGCACCGGCCGCGCTCGATGCGCATCCGCTACGAGGGCGCGCTCGGCTTCGGCGTGACCGCCAAGGACCTGATCCTCGGCACGATCGGCCAGATCGGCGTGGGCGGGGCGACCGGGCACGCCGTCGAGTACGTCGGTCCCGCGATCGAGGCGCTCTCGATGGAGGGGCGCATGACCGTCTGCAACATGACGATCGAGGCGGGCGGACGCGCGGGCATGATCGCGCCCGACGACACGACCTTTGCTTGGTTTACCGACCCGGATGGGTCGGTAAAGGCCGGGGGAGAGGGGAACGGACGACGCTCGCGCCCCGGCGCGCCGAAGGGCGCGGAGCTGCAGGAGGCGATCGAGCGCTGGCGCGCGTTGCCCAGCGACGAGGGCGCCTCCTATGACACGGACGTCGTCGTGGACGCAGCCGCGCTCTCACCACAGGTGACGTGGGGCACGACGCCGGGGATGGTGGCGCCCGTCGGCGCGAGCGTGCCCTCGCCCGAGGACTTCGACAGCCCCGCCGACCGCGAGGCGACAGAGCGCGCCCTGCGCTACATGGATCTACGGGCGGGAACCCCAATCCAGGAGATCGCGATCGACCGCGTGTT
>PLYX01000043.1:32956-34135 GCA_003151895.1 Solirubrobacterales bacterium | reverse complement strand
TGTGACGGTGATCGTCGACCGGCGTGAGTTTGCCCGGCGCGCCCGCCAGGGAAGCTCGGTCGCGAAAGCATCAGCTCCCGAAGGCTCACCGAGACGTGTGATCCGTGATCGCCGCAGGGCTCGCGTGGCCGGGGATATGCCTCCCCTCGCACGCGCGTCGTCGTAACTCCCGCGTTTCGTCTTAGCCGATCTGGATACTTCGGGCGATGAAGGTGATCGTGCACGTCGACGGCGGCGCCCGCGGCAACCCCGGGCCGGCGGCGGCCGCGTGCGTGATCACCTCACCCTCGGGCGAGATGCTGGGTGAGCACGCCCAGCTGCTCGGCACGACCACGAACAATGTGGCCGAGTACCGGGCACTGCTACTCGGACTTCAGCGGGCGCGGGAGCTGGGCGCAAGCGAAATCGAGGTTGTGGGCGACTCGGAGCTGATCGCAAAGCAGGTGAGGGGCCTCTACAAGGTCAAGCACGAGGCGATGAAGCCCTTGCACCGTGAGGCGATGGCGGCCTTGGGGCAGTTCGAGCGCTGGTCGATCCGGACGGTGCCGCGCGTGCAGAACGCGCACGCCGACGCGCTCGTGAACGAGGCTCTCGACCAAGCGCGCACGGCAGCTTCGAGCTAAGGAAACGCATCACGCGCTCAGTGAAGGGACTGTGCCGAGCGTGCGATGCCGAGCATCTGTTCGTTGGTGAGATCCTCGAGTAGCGTGTTGGTGAGCCAGTACAGGACCGGCCCCTGGCGCCAGGCGACCGTGTGGATGTGGCCCCCATCCGCAAAGATCCTGTAGGCGACACCACCGATCTTGTGGGTTTCGGTGGGATGGGCGACGACCGGTGGGTTCAGCCAGTCGGTGCCCTCCAAGTCGTAGTAGCCGCCGAGACCGTTCTGCTGCCAGACCACTACGTAGGCGTGGCGCAGATGGTGGTCATTGTCCAGCAAGGTATAGGCGCGCACCGGCTGCTGCACAGCGGGACCGGTCTGCAGCGACGGGTAAAGAACGCGGAAGGGCACATTGATAGCGGCCTTGACGAGTTCATCCTGGCCCGAAGAGTGCGTGGGGTACAGCCCGATCGACGCGGCACTGGAGCCGGTCGAGCGGTGATGTCCGTGGTCGCTGCGCTGGGGTGGGGTGATCGGCTTGGGTGCGCTGACTTTCTGCTGGCCGTGCAGAAAGTCAG
>PLYX01000043.1:12952-32932 GCA_003151895.1 Solirubrobacterales bacterium | reverse complement strand
TTTTCAGGCGAGATCTGCTCGCGCAGGTTACGGAGGAAGTCCTGTTGGCGGGCTACGCGCACGAAGTCCGAGTCACCGTGACGGTAGCGCACGTAGCTCAGGGCGTTGTTGTAGCAGAGCTTCTGGTAGCCCGGCTGGAGGTTGATTTCGGAATATTCTTCGCCACCTTCGCCTTTGACGTGAAGGTAGCGGTGGTCGACGTTGATGTAAACGCAACCGAGCGTGTCGACGACCTTGATGAAGCCACCAAAATTCACGTCGACGATGCCGTTCAGCTTCAGGCCGGGGAACACTTCGTGCTCGATTGTCTCGGCCGCCAGCACCATCGATCCCCTGGTGCCACCCAGCAGCGCGCCGTAGGTGTAGGCCGCGTTGATCTTTGACTGCGGGTAGTACTGGCCCTTGTCGCTTTTGATGTTTACAAGCAGGTCGCGCGGGATCGAGAGCACCGAGGTTTGGCCCTGTTCGGGGTCGAAGCGGACGAGCAGGATCGTGTCGCTGTGTGGCGGGTCGCTGCGGTCATATACGTCTTTCGAGGCGGCTCGCCTGTCAGAGCCGAGGATCAGGTAGGTCTCCGGGCCCCCGCTGTATTCGGGGACGACGAGCCCCTTGGGCGCATGGATCTGGTTGACGCTGGGGAAGATGTCGTGTGCGAGGCCGCTTGCGGTGTTCAGCGCGACCGTCGCCGTCGCCCCTCCGCTGAGCAGCACGATCAGCACGCCGCCGATCACGAAGCGCTTCCACATGCTCATCCACAGGGAGGGTGGGTGCTCGTCATCCATGGGGTATCGGCACGCAGCAGCTCATATCGACATAAGGCAAGCTAACGCCGCCCCCCGACGACGTGCTCGTCCGGTAAGGGTAGCGAGCCTGTCGGCGTGCCCGCGCCGGGATGCGAGGTACGCTCGCGGGCATGCTCAGCCCCCGAAATCGCGAGCTGCTGGGGCTTGTTCCCGCCGCGCTGCTGGTCACGGCGGGCTTTACCGCGATCTTCATCCAAGCCGAGAACAACTCTCCCGGGGGTTCGACGAACCTCACGCTGAACCACGCCTCGGGCGTGTCGCTCACGTACGGCGCCCTGTTTCTGGGGTTGTGCTTGGCGGCGCACCTGGTGATCCGCTTCGCGTTGCCGCACGCCGACCCATACCTGTTTCCGCTCGGGGCCGTGCTCGCGAGCGTGGGGATCGTGATGGTCTACCGGATCAATCCGTCTCTGGCACGCCAGCAGGCACAGTGGATGGTGCTCGGTTTGATCCTGTTCGCCGCCACCATCGTATGGCTGCAGCGCACCGGTGTCGGGGTGCTCGAGCGCTACCGCTACACGATCGCCTCGGTCGGGATCGCTATGGCGGTTATGCCGAGGCTCCCCGGCATCGGCGAGCAGGTCAACGGCGCCTATCTGAATATCCACGTCGGACCTATCTCCTTCCAGCCCGCCGAGCTCGCGAAGATCGCGATCGTGATCTTCCTCGCAAGCTATCTGCGCGANNTGAAGCAGTTCGGCCCGATGCTCGTGGTGTGGGGGGCGGCGATGGCCACGCTCCTGTTGACGCGCGAGCTCGGCACTTCGCTGATGTTCTACGGCGCGTTCCTCGCGCTCCTGTACGTCGCCACCGGACGCTTCTCGTTCCCTCTCGTCGGGCTCGTGCTGTTCGGGGCCGGCGCGTGGTTCGTGACGACCCACGTCGGTCACGTCCACAGCCGCGTGCTGGCCTGGGAACACCCTTTCGAGAAGTCCCTCTACGAACAGCGGGGCGGCAGCTACCAGCTTGCGCAATCGCTGTTCGCGCAGGCCGACGGTGGCCTGCTCGGGACGGGCTTCGACCAGTCGCTGCTCGTGCTTCCCCACCACCGCGAACCGATCCTGCCGGTGCCGGAAAGCGACATGATCTACGCGGTCATCGTCAACGAGCTCGGTCTCGCCGGCGCCGCCGCGCTGCTGCTCACCTATCTCCTGTTCGTGGCCCGCGGCCTGAAGACGGCGATGCTCGCGCGCGACTCGTTCTCCAAGCTGCTCGCCGTGGGCCTGTCGTTCGTCGTCGCCATGCAGGTGTTCGTGATCGTCGGCGGTGTCACGCGCGTGATCCCGTTGACGGGGGTCACACTCCCGTTTGTGGCCTACGGCGGCTCCTCGGTGGTCATGAACTTCGTGCTGCTCGCGCTGCTGCTCGTCGTCTCCGATCGTGCGCGCAGGCCGTATTCTCCGTCACGTTGACGCACTTTTGGGCGCGATTGTGCACTTTTGAGGAGGTTCGGTGCCGCTTTCGGTCGAAAACCTCCACATACCCGGTGCACGCCAGCATCTCAGAGCGGCGGTCAACGAATATCTCCCACGATGCCAACCTCCACAACAGACGCCACCTCCAGCTTCGTGGTCCGGGCGCGCGACATGCGAGGGGTGGGTGGGATCTCGATTGACCGTCGCCGGCGCTATCCCGGTCGCATCGGCAACTTCTCCTCACCCGCCGGCCTGCACCCCAGGCCGTGGTGCAAGCGCCTGCGGCGCGCGCTGCGCGAGGACCTGTTCGTGCTCCACTACCAGCCGATAGTCTCGCTGCAGAGCGGCGCCGTGTCGCACTACGAGGCGCTGATCCGGCTCGCCGACGACCCTGACGAGCCGCTCACGCCGCCTTGCAGCTTCCTGCCGGCGGCAGAGCGCTATGGCTTGATCCAGGAGATAGACCGGATGGTGATCGGCAAGGTGGTCGCGCTGATGGGGGGCGAGCTGGCAGAGCGCGACGCTCGCGTCGCCGTGAACCTATCCGCGCTGTCGATCACAGACCGTGGGATGCTCGCCCACATAGAGCAGGAGCTCATCCGCCACCTTGTCGACCCCGAGCGTCTGATCGTCGAGGTCACCGAGACCGCCGCGATCGGCGACATGCGCCGCGCCCAGATGTTCTGCGAAGGCGTGCACACGCTCGGCAGCTCAATCGCGCTGGATGATTTCGGCGCGGGCTTCGGCTCCTTCCAATACCTCAAGCACCTGCCGTTCCGCTACCTGAAGATCGACGGCGACTTCATTCGCACGCTGCCGAGCTCACGCAAGGACCAGCTTGTCGTGCAGGCGCTCGTCGGGGTGGCTCGCGGGATGGGCAAGCAGACGATCGCCGAGTACGTCGGCGACGAGCCCACCATGCGCCTGCTGCGCGGCTACGGCGTCGACTTCGCGCAGGGCTTCGAGGTGGGGCGTCCCTGCGGCCAGGTCGAGGCGTTCGCTTAGCGTGGCTCGGGCAGCTGGGTGCGCAGCATCGCGTCCCACAGCCTGTCCGGCAGCAGCCTGCGCTGGAGCACCGTCAGGTGGGCGGAGGGCGTGAGCAGCATGCGCGACGGCGCGCGGCGGCGTGAGATTGCCTTCTCGATCGCCTTCGCCACCACGTCTGGCCCGCCGCCGAGATGGCGCACGGGGCTCTCGTAGACGCCGGCCGTCATGGCCGCGAGCTTCACGTTGAAGTCTTTATGTAACTGTTTAGGACCCTGACGGGCCGCTGATCTTCTCCAGCGCGAGTGGGGGGCAACGGATGTGGCCGGAGTGGAAGCGTCCGATCGGGCGGTGCACGCAGATGGTGGCGTACTCATCGTCGATGTCGATGACCTTGCCGCGCACGCCGTGCAGGTAGCGGGGTTTGATCGTGGTGTTGATCTGTACCTGGTCGCCGACGCACAGGCTTGAGAGCGCGGTGGCGGTGGCCACGGTGTGCAGCAGGTGGTGGCGGGCGTGGATGGCGTCGGCGAGCGCTGTCAGGTGCTGGTCGAGCTCGCCGTCGGCGATCGCTTGGAGCAGCAGCCGCTCACGGATGGCCGGCTGGCCATTCGGTGGCTTGCTGTGCGGCGGCTGATCGTGTGGTGGCGGCGTGCCGTTGCCGGTGCCCGCGGGCAGCTGGCGTGGTGATCGGTTGCGGCGGGAGCGCTTGCCCATCTCGTGAGCGGATGATCGCCGTGGCGGCGGACGGGTGGGGCTCAGGTCTCCCCGGCGGCCGGCAGCCAGGGCGTGCCCTGCGCCAGCGCGCTGAGCACCTGCAGGGTGTCCTGGCCCTGCTTCCTGGCGGTTGAGACATAGGAGCGCACGGCCAGGAAGCGCTCGGCGCCATCCATCGTGCGAAAGCAGCCGGAGATCTTCTGCTGAAGCTTGACCATGCGAATGTCAGACTCACAGATGTTATTGCTGAAGGATACGGTGAAGTCGTGCGCGAAGAGGGTCGCTTCGCGCTCGCGCTTATCCAGACGCAGCAGCAGGTTCTGTGCCTTTGAGCGCTTGATCTTCTGCCCGGCGCTTTCGGCCAGGCCCGGGTTCTCCTCATAGCCCGAGGCGATCACGCCACGATATGAGGCGTGAAGCTCGGCCAGGACCGCGTCGCTCAGCGCCTTCAGGCCCGCCGCCTTGGCCTGATCGACGGCATCCTTTGAGTCCAGCAGCAGGCAGCCCATGCCCGAGGCCACGCCTGGCCGGCTTCCTGCGCGGCGATCAGCTCCCTGGGGTGATGAGTATCGCACAGCGCGTGTCTCACCTTGGTGTAGGTGCGGTAGGGCGTGAAGCCGTCGTGCACCGCGACACCGCGGAAGGCTGGAAGCACGCCGGCGTCATCCATTGCCTCTGAGCCGCGCTTGGCATGGGGGGTATAGCGCGTCAGCGTCTGCGTGGAGGCGCAGTGCACCCAGCCCAGCCGCCAGCTATACGCAGTCCCGTCTCGTCAAAATTCACCACCGGCTCATCTGCGAGCAGGCCGCGCAGCTGCTCATCGAACTCCGTCAGGCCCGCAGCGGCCTTCTGAACCCATGAGCAGAGCGTGGCGGTTGAGATCTGCGCCCCGGTGAGGTCGCAGATCAGCTTGTGGGCGCGATCGTAGGGGATGTGCTGGAAGACGATGAGATAGACCCCGAACGCGCGCAGGTTGCACCCGTATTCGGCGGGAGCGATGACGTCCTCGGGGAAGCGCCCCTCATTCACGCGCCCGCAGTGCGCGCAGCGCCTGCGCTTCGCGAGGTGCTCGATCACTTCCAGCGCGAGCTTCTCGGGGATGTCGAAGACCTGGCGGGATTCCCCGCCCTCAAGCTCCTCCCCGTCGGCCAGGTCGCGCCCGCAGCCCTCGCAGCGCTCGGGCTCGTGGGGGATCTGGCGGTCGAGAACCTCCACGCGCTGCAGGTGTGCGCCCTCATGGCCCTCTTGGCCGCCGGGTTTGCGCCCCGAGCGCTGCCGCAGGCTGCGCTTCTTGGGCGAGGGCTTCCAATAGCCGTCAGAGGACGGCGGCTTACTCGAGTTCCTGGAGTTCTGATCCAGCCTGGCCCGCAGGTCGGCGAGCTGAGCCTTCATCTCGCCGACCTGCGCCTTCAGCTCGGCGTTCTCGGCCATCAGCGCCGCGATCAGCCCGTCCTGCTCGGCGATCCGCGCCGCCTGCTCCGCCACAAGCGCTTGGAGCTGCTCATAGCTGGGCCGCCGTGCACGCCCGCTTGCACCCGCCATCGGCGCAAGGTTCCCTGCAAGGCGGCGGAATCCTGCTCACGCCACTGGTCTCCTGGGCCGCTCGCCCGCACCCGAACCAGCGCTCGCCCCTTGACAAGCGGGGAAGGGGCCTTGTAGTCGATCCCGACGAAGGGTCAAGCTGCGCTGCTATGCAGGGTCAGCGGAGACCTGAACAGATACCAAAGCGAAGCCGATCGACGAAGAGTCGCCGTCTGGGGGCCGCTTGACAAGGATCCGAATGTCTGGTATTTGTTAGCCTTCCGAAATATACCCACTCTTTGTGAATTGAGGGAGTTAGGATGCCTGAGCGTTTTGCAGGACGTCGCTTGGCCTTGACTAGCAGCCTTCTGATGCTAGTGACGATTGCGACGGTCGTCTTTCTAACAAGCCGGACGGCAGGCGTGGCCAAAGCCGGCACGCCTTCGCTGTACGTAGCCTATCCGGCCCTGAATAGCACCGAACCGACGGGCCTTCCGCTGATCGCGCCGCCAAGTGCCTCGAGCGCCGCCCCGACCGGGCCGGTGTTTCTCGCCAGCCCGCCGCCAGGCGCCGCACCTGAAAGCTGGCCCGTCGCCGCATCCATCAGAAAGTTGCCGATCAATCTGCCGATCGCGTCCGCCTGGATCGCACAGAGCGTCGCCGGCGGCATCTGTATCCTTGACGCGCGACACCAGCCCGTCAATGGCCATTATGGAATAGGCATGAGTTGCTCCGAACCAAGTCGAACCGATTCCGGCACGTACCTCGAATCGACTCGTCCCGGAAGCAACGTCGTCACGATCATGGGCGTCGTCCCGAGTAGCGTGGCGGCCGTACAAGTGACGCTGACCAATGGCACCACGGAGAAGGTCCCGGTCAACGACAACGCGTGGGGGCTGGAAACGGAAGCCCACCTCCAAAGCGTGTCGAACGTGGAAGGAGGCTGATTTAGATGCGTAGATTCCGCACTCTGCTTGCATTCACGGTGCTTGCCTTTGTCCTTTTCGTGGCCACAGCACTCGCAGTTGAATGGGCCGGGAACGGCTACTACTTGGCGAGCGGCCAAAGTGGCTATCTGAACCACACGGTCACTATCCAAGAGGCGTCCGGAAGAGGTGAAAACCGAGCGGTCTGTGCCGGTATCCGATACTACGGTGACGACTGCGTTGGACGGGGCTCGACTGCCGCCTATATTGAACCTTACCCTGTTCTCTCAGAACCGTATCTACACAACCATGATACGGAAGGTGGCTATTTCCACGGGTATTATCTCGAATAGCTAATGTGGGCAGAACGCGCCGGTGCGACAGTCACCCGCGGTGAAACTCGTCGCACGCGCATGAGCGCCGTCCCCTACGTCTACGGGGCGGCGCTCACTTCTAGCTCTACACGCGGTCAGTTGTGAGTCCGTTGCTGCCGGTGGCCCGCAGTCGCCGCCAGATGACCAGTCGCTGCCGCCGTCGGGGCGCGCTGCCAGCCGGTGCGCCGGCCGAGCGCCGTGCGCTCGCGTACACGGTCCAGCCGTGGCCTGCCAGTCGCCGCGCGGTCGCCTCGCCGATCCCCGACGAGCATCCGGTGATGAGCACCGCCTTGGACACGCTGCCGGACATTCGGGCAGCATACGGACTAGGGTCCCGTGTCGATGCGTGCCGTCACCTTCCAGGCGCCGGGCGAGGTGCTCGTCCAGGACGTCCCCGAGCCCGAGCTCTCAGACCCGGGCGATGCGATCGTGCGGATCGAGGCCACCGGCGTGTGCGGGTCGGACCTGCACATCTACCACGGTCGCGTGAAGATCGAGCCGGGGTTCACGATCGGCCACGAGTATGTCGGCACGGTGCTCGCCGTCGGCGAGGCGGTGCAGAGCGTGCGGGTGGGCGACCGCGTGCTCGGCTGCTTTCAGACCGCTTGCGGGCGCTGCTTCTTCTGCCGGCACGGCTGGTTTCACAAGTGCGATTCCTCGCGCACCTTCGGCCACGGCGCGACGCTCGGCTCGTTGCAGGGCACCCAGGCAGAGCAGGCGCTGATCCCCAACGCGGAACTGGTCTTGCGCAAGATCCCAGCGGGCATGAGCGACGATGCGGCGTTGTTCGCGGGCGACGTGATGGGAACCGGCTACCACGCGGTCCTCCACAGCGGACTGCGCCCCGGCGACGTGGCGGCGGTGCTCGGACTCGGCCCCGTCGGGCTGTGCGCGGTGCAGGCGGCGAAGGCCGCCGGCGCGGCTCGGGTGATCGCTATCGACACGGTTCCCGAGCGCCTGGCGATCGCCGAGTCCTTCGGCGCCCAGGCGGTGCACCTCACCGAGAGCGATCCGCGCGCCGCGGCACGTGAGGCGACCGAAGGGCGTGGGGTGGACGTGTGCATCGACGCCGTTGGTCATCCCTCCGCGTTCGACCTCGCCCTGCGGATGACGCGCAAGTGCGGCACGGTGCAGGCGATAGGGGTGTACGCCGAGCGCGCCGAGGTGCACCTGGGCCTCCTGTGGATCAAGTCGCTGCACGTGTGCGCCGGGCACGCCAACGTGATCGCCCACGTCGACCGGGTGCTCGCGATGATGTCGGCCGGGCTGCTCGACCCCGGACCGCTGGTCACCCACCACATGAGCCTGGAGGAGGCGCCGGAGGCGTACGCTCTGTATGACCGCCGCGAGGCGCTGAAGATCGTGTTGACGCCGTGAGCTTGAAGCACCGCGCGGCAGGGCTGGCGTATATACCATCGCAAAATTTCGTAAGAGAACACACCATCCCCGCCCCGCACACCACCATCGGCACTCACATTGATGTGCATATGAGACATCGCAAGATGCGCCATGAGGAGTCACAATGACCACCGTCCTACCCACAGTCCTCCCCGACGCGCTCGGCGATGCCGCACGCGAGTTCATCGCCGGCACGCACGACCTGCTGATCGGCTCCGAGCGCGTGCAGGCCGCCGACGGACGCACCTTCTTGACGCTCGACCCTGCAAGTGGCCGCGAGATCGCCACCGTTCCCCAGGGCGGCGCGGAGGATGTCGCGCGCGCCGTTGCCGCGGCGCGCGAGGCGTTCGACGGCGGGCCGTGGGCCTCGCTCGCGCCCTCAGAGCGCGGCCGGCTGATCGGGGCGCTGGCGGACGCGCTCGAGCAGCGCCAGGAGGAGCTCGCCCAGATCGAGTCGCTCGACAACGGCAAGCCGGTGAAGCTCGCCCAGTACGTGGACGTGCGCGGGACGGTCGCCCACCTGCGCTACTTCGCGGGCTGGCCCACGAAGATCGAGGGCAGCGTGCTGCCCGTGACCGCGCCGAACATGCTCTGCTACACGCGCCGCGAACCCGTCGGCGTGTGCGGGCAGATCGTGCCGTGGAACTTCCCCCTGCTGATGGCCGCCTGGAAGGTCGCTCCCGCCCTCGCCGCGGGCTGCACGATCGTGCTCAAGCCGGCCGAGCAGACGCCCCTGAGCGCGCTGCGACTCGGCGAGCTGGCCCTCGAGGTCGGCTTTCCGCCGGGCGTGCTCAACGTGCTCACCGGCGACGGCGAGACCGGCGCGGCGCTCGTGGATCATCCGGACGTGGACAAGATCTCCTTCACCGGCTCGACGGTCGTCGGACGCGAGATCGGCGCCAAGGCCGGGCGGGCGCTCAAGCGCGTCACGCTCGAGCTCGGCGGCAAGAGCCCCAACGTGATCCTCCCCGACGCCGACGTCGAGGCGGCCGTCGCCGGCTCCTACCAGGCGATCTACTTCAACTCGGGCCAGGCCTGCAACGCGGGCTCGCGCCTGTTCGTGCCGGCCGAGCGCTTCGACGAGGTCGTGGGCGCGCTGGCCGAGCGCGCCAAGGCGACCCGTCTGGGGGCGGGCCTGGACCCGGCCACCCAGCTCGGGCCGCTCGTCTCAGCCGAGCAGCACGAGCGCGTGATGTCCTACATCGACGCCGGTCGCGACCAGGGCGCGGAGCTGCTCGCGGGGGGCGGGGCCGCGCTCGCCGACAGCGGCGGCTGGTTCGTGGAGCCGACGCTCTTCAGCTCGACCTCGGACGACCTGAGGATCGTGCGCGAGGAGATCTTCGGACCGGTGCTCGTCGCCTCGCCGTACGACACGCTCGAGGAGGTCGCGCGGCGCGCCAACGACACCGACTACGGGCTCGCGGCGGGGGTGTGGACGCGCGACGTCTCAAGCGCGCATCGCCTCGCGGCGATGCTGCGCGCGGGCTCGATATACATAAACCATTGGGGCGGGTCCGATCCTTCCGCGCCGTTCGGGGGCTTCAAGGCGTCGGGCGTGGGACGCGAGCACGGTCACGACGGGCTCGACGCATACCTGGAGACGAAGACCGTCTGGACGTCGCTCGGCTGAGCGCGCCGGGACGGTCAGCCAGAAGCCGGCGGCACGCGCTCGCCCGTGCAATAGAGTCACGCATATGAGCGGGCATGGTCCGAGGCCCGGGAGCCTCGAGATATCGAGTTCGCTGGCTGACAACGCCGTCAGAGTCTCCCTGCAAGGCGAGCTCGACCTGGCCTCCGCCCGCCAGATGGAAGAGCACTTTGCCTCGATCGACGAGCAGGCGCCGTCGCGAGTGGTGATCGATCTCGGAGGGCTCGCTTTCATCGACTCCAGCGGCCTGCGCGTGCTGCTGCTCGCCGACGCCCGTGCTCGCGAGCGAGGCTACGAGCTCGTGCTGCTGCCCGGCCAGGAGCCGGTGCAGCGGGTGTTCGAGATGACAGGGGCGCTCGACATACTGCGCTTCGAGCTTTGAATTCGATCGCAGCGCAGCTACCGCGACATGTGAACGGCGCGATCTCGAAGGACCGAGGGCGTCGCTGGGTACCGCCGCTCGCGGGCGCGCTGACGGTGGTTCTGCTCGCGGCCACCATCGAGATCGTGCTCGACGGGGCGGTGGGCCATTCGCCGCTGATCCCCAAGTCCCCTCAGATCGCCGGTTGGCTCACCGGGATCGGCGAGCGTCTCGGCTTCCGCGTCTTCCTGATCGCGCTGCTGGCCTATGCCGGCGCGTATGGGGGCATCCTGCTGCTGGCGCGGCGCATCTCCTCGCGCTTCGCTATCGCGCTGACGGTCGCGCTCCAGCTGATCGTGTTCGCCGGCCCGATCCTGCTGTCCACCGACGTGTTCAGCTACATCGCCTACGCGCGCATGGGGATCGTGCACGGCATCAACCCGTACATCCACGGGCCGACGTCGATCGTCGGAGACCCCGTCTACCACTATGTGGGCAAAGACTGGAAGACCGTGGCGACCGCCTACGGCCCCCTCTACACGCTGATCTCCTACCCGCTCGCGCTGCTCGGCGTGACCGGGGCGCTGTGGGGGATGAAGCTGATGGCGCTGCTCGCGGGCGCCGGCACGCTCGTGTTGACGTGGCGCTGCGCGCGCCTGCGCGAGATCGACCGGAGGTTCGCCCTGATCGCGGTGGGAGTGAACCCGTTGTGGGTGATCTACGGGCTCGGGGGCGCCCACAACGACCTGATCATGACCCTGCTCATGATGGTGGCGGTCAGCCTCACGCTCGCCAGGCACGAGGCATATGCGGGAGCGACCGTCGTCGGAGCTGCACTTGTGAAGGCCACCGGGATCGTGCTGCTGCCGTTCATGTTGCTTGGGGCCCGTCGAGAGATACCCGACGGTCCGGCTGCGGCCGTCCAGCGGCGCCAGCCGCCACCCGCGATGCTCGACGTGCCACCAGCACGTCTCCGCTCGCGTGCGGCGTCTGGCATCCACTGGCCAACCACCCCGATCCCGCCGTCTATCTCGCGACGGACCCTCAGTCGCCGCCGACTTGCCCCGCTCATCGGCGCCGCGGCCGCCGCGCTTGCGTGTGCTCTCGCGGCCTATCTCGCGTTCGGCATCCACGGCGTGGACGTCATCGCGGCGCTGAACAGAGACGCGGCGTTCGTGTCGACCGACAGCTTCCCCACCGAGATCGCGCATCTCCTCGGCAAGCCCGGCGTGTTCCCGATCGACCACGATCTGCTCAAGGCGGGGCTCGTGCTGATCGTGTTGCACCTGATGTGGCGGACCTGGCGTGGCTATGACTGGGTGGCGGCGTCCGGCTGGACGCTGCTCGCGATATCGGTGACGAGCACGTGGCTGCTCGCGTGGTACACGCTGTGGTCGCTGCCGCTCGCCGCCGTGAGCCGCGACCGGCGCCTGCTCGTCGCGACGCTTGTGGTGCAGGCCCTGTTCATTGTCCACCAGACCGCGCCGCTGTTGGCGCCCGTCTCATGAGCAGCCAACCCACAGCACCCGAGGGCGGCCTGCCGGCGCGCCTACCCGAGTGGGCGCGCCCGCGCGAGAGCGAGCGGCGCGGGCTGGGCAGCCTGAGGCTCGCCGAGACCACGATCCTGATCCTCCTCGGCCTGCTCTTGGCAATCGCCACGATCAACGACGTGGCGCAGCAGACGCACGTCAACCACCGGCTCGTCGCGGATCTCCACACATGGCGGGCGGTGACCGGCCACAACTATCGCAACCTGAGCGTAGAGCAGGATCTGAAGGGCCACACCACGCGCGACGTCGTCTGCGGCAACGTCTCGCCGGGCGGGCCGAAGGAACGCACCCAGGTGTGCCTCGTGCTCGTGGGACCGGTGCTCTCCGGACGCCGGGACGTGAGTGGCGGCTACTACCTGCCCGCTCAGACCGTCGACGAGCGCCGCAGCCGCTACGCGTGCTTCGGGGCGGCTGCTGAAACAGGCCTCTGTGGCCTGAGCAAGCCGCCTGCCGGCGCGCCGTCCGCCCAACCGCTGCCGACCGGCCGCTGATGGGCGGGTCCGCTCTCCCAGCCGCCGCCGGGCGACCGCGCCCGACCTCTGCAGCGGCGGCGCAGCGCGCGAGCGCGATGTCAGGATGGTGGCCGCTCCTCGCGATCACCGTGCTCGCGGCCGTCCTGCGTTTGAGCACGCTCGGGCTGCAGAGCTTCTGGTATGACGAGGCGTTCACCCCGGTGCACGTGCTGCGCGCCGGGCTCGGCGCGACGCTTCACAACGTGGTGCACACCGAGAACACGCCGCCGCTGTGGTACGTGCTCGAGTGGGCCGTCTCGCGCGTGCTCGGGACCGGCGTGATCGCCCTGCGCCTGCTCTCGGCGCTCGCGGGGATCGCGACGGTTCCCGTCGCCTGGGCGATCGGTTGCGAATTTCAGGGCCCACCCACCCGCCGCGCGGCGATCGTCGCGGCGGCGCTCGTGGCGAGCAGCCCGCTCCTTGTGTGGTATTCCCAAGAGGCCCGTGCCTACGGGCTATTCGTGCTTACGGCATCGCTCGCGCTGCTGTGCTTCGTGCGCGCCCTTCGCGAGCCGACGGGCAGGCGGCTCGCAGCGTTCGCTCTCACCGCCTCGCTGGCGCTCCTAACCCACTACTTCGCGGTGTTCCTGCTCGTCCCGATGGCGTTGTGGCTGGTGGGGAGCGCGGCGCCGAAAGGCTCACGCGGCAAGCTGGCGCCCCAAGAACGAACAGCAAATCCAAAAAAAGATCTCCCGCGCGTGCTGTGCGCAGTGGCGCTCCCGGTGCTCGTCGGGATGGCGCTCATCCCGTTGATCCTGGCCCAGGGTGCTCACGGCACCCAGTGGATCGGGGAATCGGCGCTGGCGAGTCGCCTGGAAGCGATTCCGCAGTACTACCTGACGGGCTATACGGGCGCCGCGCTCGGCCACGGCGTGGAGCTGCTCGTCCTGCTCGTGATCCTCGCGGGATTCGGGTACGGCCTGTGGAGCACGCTCACCCCGCGCGAGGAGCGCGGCGCGCTGATCGTGCTCACGGTGGCCGGTGCCGGGGTGCTGATCCCGGTCGTGCTGGCCGTGCTCGGCGCAGATTATTTGGCGCCGCGCAACCTGGTGGCCGCCATGGCGCCGGTGAGTGCATTGCTAGCGATCGTGATCGCCGCACAACGCACCGGGCGCGTGGGCATGGGGCTCGCAACACTGCTCGTGCTCACGTTGCTCGCGCTCACGATCGACGTGAACCTCAGCCCACGCCTGCAACGCGGCGACTGGGCGGGGGTCGCGACGGTCCTGCGAGCGGCACAACCCGACCACGTGATCACGACGGTCGAGCTGGGGGCGGCGCCGCTGGAGTACTACCTGCCGCCGCTGCGCAATCTGGCACGTGGATCGAGCGTGACGGTGACCGAGGTGGACGAGACCGGCTACGCTCCGCTGCGCAAGTCGGCCAGTCGTCCACCGGCCCCCGGTTTCCGTCTCTCAGAACGTCGCAACATTCACGGTTTGATCGTGTACCGCTTCACATCCAGCGCGCCTGTCACGATCTCCGAGGAGGTGTTGCGCGAACACGTGATCACGATCGCGCAGCATCCCGAGGTGCTCGTCCGCGCGTCCTCCACAGGGAAAACGATCTAGCGTTCACCACCATGTCATCGCAGATCGCGCAGACAGTCAGCGAGGCGCAGGTGACACTGGAGCGGGCCTGCGAGCGCCTGCTCTCACTGCAGGACCAGTCCGGCTGGTGGAAGGGCGAGCTCCAGACGAACGTGACGATGGACGCCGAGGACATGCTCCTGCGCGAGTTCCTCGGCATCCGGGGCGCCGAGGAGACCGAGCGCTCGGCTGCGTGGATTCGCTCGCAGCAGCGCGCCGACGGGACATGGGCGAACTTCCACGGCGGGCCGGGGGAGCTCTCCACGACGATCGAGGCCTACTGGGCGCTGCGGCTCGCGGGCGACGAGCCCGAGCAGGAGCACATGCGGGCGGCGGCGGGCTTCATCCGCGAGCAGGGCGGCATCGAGCGAGCGCGCGTGTTCACACACGTGTGGCTGGCCCTGTTCGGGTTGTGGTCGTGGGAGCAGGTCCCGGCGCTGCCACCTGAGATCGTGCTGCTGCCCTCGTGGGTGGCGCTCAACATCTACGACTTCGCGTGCTGGGCGCGCCAGACGATCGTGGCGCTGTCACTCGTGATGGTCCACCGTCCGCGGCGCGCGCTCCCGTTCACCCTGGAGGAGCTGCATGGCGCCCAGCCGTGGCAGCCGACCCCGCCCACAAGCGCTCGCGGCAGATGGCTCGTGCGCCTGGATCGTGTGCTGCGCGCGTATGAGCGCCGGCCCGTCCGCCTGCTGCGCAGGCTCGCGATGGGTCGCGCGGAGCGTTGGATCGTGAGCCGTCAGGAGGCCGACGGCTCGTGGGGCGGCATCCAGCCGCCGTGGGTGTACTCGCTGATGGCGCTGCGCCTGAACGGGTATCCGCTCGAGCATCCGGTGATGAGACGCGGGATCGAGGGCTTGGACGGCTTCATGGTGGAGGATTGCGACGATCAACTCAAAGGCCCGCCCGCCGGCGCGCCCGCGGGCGCTGGCCGACCCAGCCCTCCGGGCTGTGTGCCCTCGATCGGTCGTCGTCTGGAGGCGTGCCAGTCACCGGTGTGGGATACGGCGCTCACGGTGGTGGCGCTCAGCGACGCGGGCATGCCGGGCGACCATCCCGCGCTGGTGCGCGCCGGGGAGTGGCTGCTCGGCGAGGAGGTGGGCGTGCCCGGCGACTGGCGCGTCGCCAGGCCGCAACTGCGTCCGGGGGGGTGGGCGTTTGAGTTCGCCAACCACAACTACCCGGACGTGGATGACACGGCCGAGGTGGTGCTCGCGTTGCGTCGCGTACGGCTCGAGTCTCCCGCGCGTGTGGAGCAGGCGATCGAGCGGGCGGTGCGCTGGACGAAGGGCATGCAGAGCAGCGGCGGGGCCTGGGGGGCGTTCGACGCCGACAACACGCGTGCGCTTGTGCGCGAGCTGCCGTTCCTTGACTTCGGCGAGGTGATCGACGAGCCCAGCGCTGACGTGACGGCGCACGCGGTGGAGATGCTCGCCGCGCTTGGCCGGGCTCGCGATCCTGAGTGCCTCGAGGCTGTGCGCTGGCTGATCGACCGCCAAGAGCCCGGCGGCTCCTGGTTCGGGCGCTGGGGGGTGAATCACATCTACGGCACCGGCGCGGTTGTGCCCGCGCTGATCGCCGCGGGCGTGGCGCCGTCGGAGCCCTGCATCAAACGCGCTGTGGGCTGGCTTGAAGAGCACCAGAACGGTGACGGGGGCTGGGGGGAGGATCCACGCTCCTATGACCATGTCGAGTGGATCGGACGCGGCGCCGGCACCGCCTCGCAGACCGCCTGGGCGCTGCTGGCGCTGCACGCGGCGGGCGAGAGCTCCGACACCCTCGCGAGGGGCGTGCAATGGCTCGTCGACACGCAACGCGAGGACGGGAGTTGGGATGAGCCGCAGTACACGGGTACAGGCTTCCCATCCGACTACTACATCAACTATCACCTGTATCGCCTCGTGTTTCCCGTGATGGCGCTCGGTCGCTGTTTGACAGGCCCACCCACCCGCCACGCATGATGCACGCCGCGCTGCTCGACCTGACCTCGCCTGAGATCCCAGATGCGCCCACCGTGATGGCGCACACGGGCGGCGAGAATTTTCCGGTCGCCGCGCGGGTGCTCTCGCGACGGGACCGACGCCACCTGCTCGCGGTGTACGGGTTCGCGCGGCTCGCGGACGAGCTCGGCGACGAGCTCACGGGAGACAGGCTCGCGGCGCTCGACTGGTTGCAGCACGAAGTCGACCGCGCATACGCCGGCAAGGCCCGACACCCGCTGCTGGAGCGCCTGCAGAGCACGCTCGCCGAGTGCGCCCTGCCACGCGAGGCGCTGGTGCGCCTGATCGACGCCAACCGCCTCGACCAGCGGTTGACCCACTATGAGACCTGGGAGCAGCTGCAGGCATATTGCGAGCTGTCGGCCAACCCGGTCGGCGAGCTCGTGCTGTGCGTGTTCGGGCTCGCGACTCCCGAACGAATCGCTCTTTCCAACCGCGTGTGCACCGCGCTGCAGCTGGCCGAGCACCTCCAGGATGTCGGCGAGGACCTGCGGCGCGGCCGTGTGTATCTGCCCGAGGAGGATCTTGCGCGGTTCGGCTGCTCCCATGAGCAGCTTGCCGGGCTCGTCTCGCGCGGTGGTGTGGATTTGGATTTGGGCGGCGTTCCTGCTGGTTCATCCACCCAGAGTGGGGAGGACGGGCGCCCGGAGGATCGTCTGCGCGAGGCGATCTCGTTCGAGACGGCGCGTGCGCGAGAGTTGCTCGCTGCCGGGGCGTCACTCGTGAGGAGCATTCGCGGACGCCCGAAGCTCGCGGTGGCCGCGTTCGTCGCCGGAGGGCGCGCCGCACTGGATGCGATCGAACGGGCTCGTTTCGACGTGCTGGGCGGCGTGAGGCGAGCGAGCCGGCCACGGCGTGTGCGTGCGCTTGCGAGCGTGCTGACGGAGAGCCGCAAGTGAACGTCGCGGAGGCGTATGAGCACTGCGAGTCGCTGACGCGGGCGGCGGCGGCCAACTTCTACTACGGGATCCTTCTGCTCCCACGCGACAAGCGGCGCGCGACCTGCGCGGTGTACGCGTTTGCGCGACGAATCGACGACATCGGCGACGGCAGGTTCGACCCGCGTGAGAAGCTCGAGTTGCTCGACGCCGCGGCACGCGCGATCGAGGACTTCTCGACGGCGAGCGTCGATCCGGTGATCGTGGCGCTCGCCGACGCGCACCTGCGCTTCTCGCTGCCGATCGACGCACTCGAGGATCTGATCGCGGGTGTGCGGATGGACGTCACCGGCGCCACGTATCAGAGCTTCGAGGATCTGCTCGGCTACTGCCGGCGGGTGGCGGGTTCGATCGGAAGGCTCTGCCTTGCGATCTTCGGCGCCCGCGAACTCGAGCGAGCGCGTGCGCTCGCCGACGATCTCGGCGTGGCGATGCAGCTGACGAACATCCTGCGCGACCTGCGCGAGGACTCCGCGAACGGCCGTATGTACATCCCGCGCGAGGATCTCGTGCGTTACCACCTCAGCACGGACGGGCGCTTCGAGGGCGAGGAGGGGCAGATGGACGCGCTCGTGCGCTTCCAGGCACGGCGCGCGGGCGAATGGTTCGATCAGGGGCTTGAGCTCGTGCCGCTGCTCGACAAGCGCAGCGGGGGGTGTGTGCTCGCCATGGCGAACATCTACCGTCGCGTGCTCGCTCGGATCGAGGCTGATCCAGAGGCGGCGCGTCAAGTCCGAGTCTCGCTGCCGATCTGGGAGAAGGCGTGGGTGGCGACTCGCAGCCTGCTCACGGCGGCCGCCGGTTGACCGACCGGCGCGTGATCGTCCTCGGCGGCGGTCTCGCCGGGATCGCGGCGGCGCTCGACTGCGCTGACGCCGGCGCACGCGTGACGCTGCTGGAGGTCAGGCCGCGACTCGGAGGGGCGGCCTACTCGTTCCAACGCGACGGGCTGTGGTTGGACAACGGCCAGCATGTGTTCCTGCGCTGCTGTAGCGCCTACCGCGGGCTGCTGGAGCGGCTCGGCAGCGAGCGGCGTGTGACGATCCAGTCGCGCCTGGAGATCCCCGTGCTGAGCCCGGGCGGAAGCAGCGCGCTGCTGCGGCGCAGCGCCCTCCCGGCGCCGTTGCATCTGGCCGGGGCGCTCTTGCGCTACCCCCATCTCACGATGGCGCGCCGTGTGAGCGCCGCGCGCGCCGCGCTGGCGCTCGGGCGGCTCGACCCGCACGAAGCGCTTGCACGTGAGCGTGTCGGGGGCAAAACGTCCGAGCCGTCGAGGGACGACCTGGCCGTGGCGGCGCCCGAGCATGTTGGCCCGGCGCCCGGCACGCTCGGCGAGTGGCTGGCCGAGCACGGCCAGGGCCCCGACGCGGTGGCGGCGTTGTGGGACCTGATCGCGCTGCCGACCCTGAACCTCCCCGCCGCCCAGGCATCGCTGGCGCTCGGCGCGTTCGTATTGTGCACCGGGCTACTTAAGCAGAACGACGCAGGCGACATCGGCCTTCACATGCGGCCCTTGAGCGAGACGCTCGGAGAGCCGGCGCGGCGCGTGCTGGGGGAGGCGGGGGTAGAGGTTAAGCTCGGCTTGCGCGCGCAGCAGGTGGACCGGCTCGAGGACGGTCTCCGGGTGCGGGCGGACGGCGCCGAGCTCAATGCCGATGCGGTTGTCTGCGCAGTGCCCCACGCGCGCGCCACCGCGTTGCTCGAGCCGCTTATGGGTGCCGAGGCGCAGCGCTGGACCGGACTTGGGCAGTCGCCGATCATTAACGTGCACGTCGTGTATGACCGGCGTGTGTGTGAGTTGCCGTTCGCGGCGGGCGTGGGGACACCAGTGCAGTACGTGTTCGATCGCACCGCCGCCGCCGGGCTATCCGAGGGGCAATATCTGGCGGTGTCTCTGTCGGGCGCCGACCGGGAGATGGGAGACTCGGTCGAACAGTTGCGCGTGCGCTACCTGAGCGCTCTGGCAGAGCTGTTCCCGCGAGCCCGAGATGCCGTGGTGCAGAGCTTTTATGTCAGCCGCGAGCACGCCGCCACATTCCGAGCGGGACCCGGAACGCAAGAGCTGCGGCCCGCGGCTCGAACGGGCGTTCCCGGGCTGGTGCTGGCGGGAGCGTGGACGGACACGGGCTGGCCGGCCACGCTGGAGGGCGCCGTGCTGAGCGGTCACGCCGCGGCGCGAGAGGCGCTGGCCGCATGAGAGCGACCTCACCGCACCGGTGGGACGAGGGGTTCGCTTGTGAGCGACACCGACCGGGCCCAACTCGCGCAGGTTCTCCGATGAGTGACGTGCTCGTGACCGCGCCGTTGCGCCTGGAGGCGCTCGCGATCAGGGCGGGGGCGAGGAGGCTGCGCATCCAGCGGACGGGGATGGGTCCGGAGCGCTCCAGGGCGGCGGTTCCGCTGCTGCAGAGCGACCCCGCGGCCGCGCTCGTCGTGATGGGTGTGTGCGGTGGCCTTGACGACGAGTGCGAGCCGGGCGACGTGGTGATCGCCGAGGAGTTGCTCGACGGGGCACACGACGGAGAGGATCGGCGCGTCGCGTGCCCTTCGGCTGAGCCGCTTGCCCGAGCGCTCGAACGTCGTGGCCTGCCGGTGCGTCGCGGGACGGTCGTGTCGGTTGCCCGTATCGCGCGTGGTGAGACGCGTGTCAGGCTGCGTGAGCGTGGCGCCATCGTGATGGACATGGAGTCGGCGTGGCTGGCCCCAGGTGCGCTACAGCGCCCGTTCGCGGTGATCCGCGTGGTGGCGGACACCCCTTCGCGTGAGGTCACGCGTCCGCTACTGACGCTCGCCGGGGCGGCGCGGGCGGCGCTATCGTTGCGACGAACGGCAGCGGCGCTCGAGCAGCTGGTGCGCGAGCAGGGAGCGCACAACCTGCTCGGGGGCGCCGTACACCCAGCAAGCGAGGGCGATTAGATGGCGGTACCGGTCAGGCAGGGAGCGCGAATGGGGTGGTACGTGATGCGCCAGCGCCTCGCGCGACGTGAGAAGTTTCCCCTGCTGGTGGAGCTCGAGCCGCTGTTCCAGTGCAACCTCGCGTGCGCGGGCTGCGGCAAGATCCAGCATCCCGAGCACGTGCTGCGCAGGCGCATGTCCGTCGAGCAGGCGATCGGGGCGATCGAGGAGAGCGGCGCGCCGATGGTGTCGATCGCGGGCGGCGAGCCGCTTGTCCATCCCGAGGTCCACGTGATCGCCGCGGAGCTCGTCAAGCGCAAGCGGTTCGTGTATCTCTGCACGAACGCGA
>PLYX01000043.1:0-12945 GCA_003151895.1 Solirubrobacterales bacterium | reverse complement strand
GTGCTCGACTTCCTGAACGACGAGCTTGAAGTCGACGAGATGGAGATCTCTCCGGCCTACGCATACGAGAAGGCGCCCGACCAGGAGCACTTCCTCGGCGTGGAGCAGACGCGCAAGCTGTTCCGCGAGGCGTTCGCGGGGGGGCGGCGCAAGAAGTGGCGCCTGAACCACAGCCCGCTGTTCCTCGACTTCCTCGAAGGCAAAGCGGAATTCGAGTGCACCGCCTGGGGCATCCCCAGCTACTCCCTGTTCGGCTGGCAGCGGCCGTGCTACCTGATGTCCGACGGCTACGCCAAGACGTACAGGGAGCTGGTGGAGGGCACCGACTGGAGCAAGTACGGTCGCGGCAGGGACCCGCGCTGCGAGAACTGCATGGCCGCCTGTGGCTATGAGCCGACCGCCGTGCTGGCGACCGCCCGCTCGCTGCGCCAGTCGGTGCGGGCGCTATTCAACTGAGGGCGCCCGCCGGCGGATCCGCGCCGTCGCCGAGCCGGCTGCGACGGATGTCCTGCCAGGTCATGCCCTCCCTGAGCAGCGCTGGCACGCCGAGCATCAGCGCCGTGAGCAGCTCGATCGCCTGCAGGATGATCCCGTAGGCGAGAGCTGGACCGGCGCCGATGCCGTAGGCGGCGAGGACGACCAGGCAGGCGGCCTGGAAGACGCCGACGTTGGAGGGCGTGGCGGGCAGCACGGCGGTGACGTTCACCGCCAACAGGATCGCCGCCGCCGTGACGGGGGTGGCGTGATGCTGGAGTCCGAGAGCGAGTATCACCATGTAGCACGAGGTCCACTGCAGCGCCCAGGCGAGCAACTGGAAGCCGACGGCCGGCACCCCGAAGCGCGGTCTCGCGAACACGACCAGGCCGCGCTGGGCGAGACGTAGCAGCCCGGCGATCGCGATCGCGCCACCGCGGATGCGCAGGCTGCGCGAGCGTTGGGCCAGACGCAGCAATGCGGGGCCGCCGAACACGAACAGGGCGATGAGGGCGGGCACCGCGAGCACAGCCTCGAGTGCCGAGGCGTGACCGCGGAGCAGGGGCACGCTTGAGAGCGTCACGGCCGCGAGAATCCCCAGCGCAGCCAGGTTGATGAGGGTCTGCGAGAACACGGTGCCGGCGACCACCGGGAACGTACGGCTCGCCGGACCCTCCAGGCGGCGGCTGAGCACGAGGATTCGCGTGGGCTCTCCGATTCTTCCTGGAAACACCGCCGAGGCCATCACTCCGATCATCGTGGCGCGTGTCACCGACGCCCACGCGACACGGGCGTCAGGCAGCGCTGCGAGCAGGGTCGCATGCCAGGAGGCGGCGCGCGCCAGCAGCGAGAGCATCATCAGCATGAGCGCCAGCACGAGCCAACCGGGGCTGGCTGAGACCAGGGCGTGTGCCACGTGGGGGAGATTCAGGCGACTCAGCGCGAACGCGAGCACCGCCGCAAGCAGCGCCGCTGCCACCACCAGGCCGGCGCGCCGGGCGGTGCGGTGTCGTCTCGGCGATGCGGCCATTGGAAGAGGTGTGTATCAGAGCCCCACGGTCAGGGCGGCGCGCCGAATCTGGACGGACGCTGATCGTAAGGGGCGTTCCAACTCGGGTGACTCAGCGCTGGTTCGCGCCGTGCACGGGCCGAGGTGAGCCCGTGCCCTCAGCGACCCTCGTAGGTCGCGTGACCGGGCCCGTGCTCCAGGAACGAGCGCACCGCACGCTTCAGATCCTCGGTTGCGAACAGGTCACCGGCGGGCTGTCGATGCTCAGGACGGCCAGCGGGCCGTCGTGGTCGAGGCGGATGAGGCTCATTGTCGCGGCTCCATGTCGGCGAGAGCCTACACGGAGCTGGAGCGGTCGATCATGATCGTTGAATGTCTCTGACTCGTTTCGGTGGTCGACGAAATGCAAAAGAGCCCGCGAAGCGGTCGCTTATTGGCCGCATGGCGACTGTGGCGCCACACACGGAGACCTGTCGCCACCGACTATCGGGACGATGCCCTGATGCGAGACGCCGTCTGGGGTATTGTCCGCAAACAGAATCGGTTGGTCAGCCGGAAAGG
This sequence comes from Solirubrobacterales bacterium, assembly GCA_003151895.1. Classification (GTDB taxonomy): domain Bacteria; phylum Actinomycetota; class Thermoleophilia; order Solirubrobacterales; family Solirubrobacteraceae; genus Palsa-744. The sequence goes on along the minus strand of PLYX01000043.1, from coordinate 10,901 downwards.
CGGGGGTGGGGTCAACGCCGACATCTGAAAAGCGCGCCGCAACGGGGCCGGTGGGTGGCCCGCGGTCGCATCTAGAAGAGCGAGCAATACTGAAACTCATGGATCGCGCTGCTCTGGATTTCTGCGTCATTGCCACCGACCGGCAGGCCGGGAACGTCAGTTTCGGAGCACTCCGCTGATGCTGCGGCTCGACGAGGTCGTCAAGCATTACCGCGTCGGCGACGGAGAGATCGTGCGAGCTGTCGACAGCGTGTGCCTGTCGGTGGGCGCGGGCGAGCTCGTGGCTCTCTACGGTCCGAGCGGCTCCGGCAAGACGACCCTGCTCATGCTGGTTGCGGGACTGCTGACTCCCGACAGCGGCAGCGTGACGGTCAACGGACGAGAGGTTTCCACGCTCTCCGCACGCGAGCGAGCGCACTACAGACGCTCTGAGCTCGGATTCATCCGCCAGTCGCTCGACCTGATTCCCGGAGTGCGCGCCGACGACAATGCCGCGTTGAAGCTGCTTGCGAGCACCGGGCGACGTGATGCGCAACGGCGAGTGGCGCCGCTGCTGGAGCGCCTCGGGCTCAACGGGCGCGCCCAACAACGAGCCGAGCAGCTCTCGATGGGAGAGCGCCAGCGCGTCATGATCGCACGGGCGCTATCCACAGGCCCGAGCCTGGTGCTCGCCGATGAGCCCACCGGCAGCCTCGACACCGACCGCGGTAGAGAAGTGCTCGGGCTGCTGGCCGAGGTGTGTCACGAGCGTGACGTGGGCGTCCTGCTCGTCACGCACGACCCCCGAGCGGCCGCGTTCGCCGACCACGTGCACGCGTTGCGCGACGGTCGGCTTGTCGAGTACAAGCCAGACCGCGCCCATGCGCCATTCGATGCGGAATGAATCGGTCGTGCGCCGCGGTTCGCGCACGTTGAGCAGGACATGAGGCTGTCGACGATCTTCTACCTCTACCGTGTGCGCCTGCGCGCTCGGCTGGTACAGGAGCTGCTTGCCGTCGCGGGTATCGCCGTCGGCGTGGCGCTCCTGTTCGCCTCACAGGTCGCCAACACGAGCCTTGCGGGCTCGGTCACTCATCTCACGGACGGGCTTGTGGGGAAGTCGCGGCTGCAGTTGGCCGCACGCGACCCACATGGCTTCAGCGAAGGGTTGCTCACCGATGTTCGGCAACTCCCCGGCGTGCTCGCGGCTGCGCCGGTGCTCCAGCGCAGTGTGAATGTGATCGGTCCCAGCGGTGCGGAGTCGGTCGACCTGATCGGAGTGGACGCGAGCTTCGTGCGCCTCGAAGGTCAACTGCTTGCACGCGTGAGCGCTGCGCAGCTATACAAGCAGCAGGGATTGGCTCTCCCGGCGCCGGTGGCACGACAGATTGGCGCGGGTCCGCTGCAACCGCTGCTCTTCCAAGTGGGTGACCGCAGCATCAAGACGCTCGCAGCGGTAATTCTGCAGGCGAGTGACATCGGCGAGCTCGTCGACAGCCCCGTCGCGATAGCACCCCTGGTGTTGGCTCAGAGCCTTGCCGGGATGCCAGAGGGCATCAGCCGGATACTCGTCGAGCCGAGTCCTGGCCACGACCGTGAAGTCGAGCGTGGGCTCCAGCGGCTCGCAGGGGGCCGGTTGAACGTGCGACCTTCTAATTTCGAGGCGACCGTGTTCCGCCAGGCCGAGGGTCCCACGACCCAATCGACCGAGTTGTTCTCAGCCATCAGCGCGCTCGTGGGGTTTCTGTTCGCGTTCAACGCGATGCTTCTGACGGTGCCCCAGCGCCGCAACCTGATCAGCGATCTGCGGCTTGACGGTTATCCCCCGCTGGAGATCGTCGAGGTGATGCTATTCGACGCATTCGTGCTCGGGCTGGCGGGATCGGCGATCGGCTTGCTGCTGGGGGACCTTCTCTCACACGGCCTGTTGCAAGCCAACCCCGGCTACCTGTCATTCGCGTTCCCCGTGGGGTCCTTGCGGATCGTGAGCTGGCAGAGCATCGCGCTTGCAACCGCCGGAGGGCTGCTCGCCGCGATCATCGGAGTCACCGTTCCACTGCGACACGAGATCTTCGCCCATCAAGCTCCGGCGGCACGCAAGTCGGTGGGCTCCCCGACGAGGAAGGTCGTGACCCTCCTACTCGGGGGCGCCGCGGGACTGGCGATCACAAGCGCGATCCTGCTCGTGGGCATCACAAGCGTTCCGATGGCCGTAGCGGCATTCGTGAGCCTCGTGCTCGCGCTGCTGCTGATCCTGCCGGTCGCTTTCACCGGGCTCGTGGCGTTGTTCGACATGGCTCAACGCCCGGTGATGGGTGTTTCGCCGAGGATCGCGGTCATCGAGCTGCAGTCGAGCTCCACCCGTGCACGCTCGCTCGCAATCGCGGCGACCGGCGCGATCGCCGTGTTTGGGAGCGTTGCGATCGAGGGGGCGCGCCAGAACCTGCAGAGCGGACTCGACCGCGTCTCCAGAGAAATGACGCGTGTCACCGACATCTGGGTGTCGCCGGCCGGCAGATCAAACACGATCGCCACAACGCCGTTCGAAAGCAATGTCGCGAGCACGCTTGAAAGCCTTCCGGGCGTCGCCCGCGTCAGCGCCTACCGTGGCGGCTTCTTGGATATTGGCGACCGCCGTACGCTCGTGATCGCACCGCCACGCGACACGACGTATCTGATCCCGCCGAACCAGATCGTGAGTGGTGACGTGGGACATGCGAACGGCCTGCTTCGCACGAGCGGCTGGGCGACGCTGTCGCAGGCGCTCGCAAGCGACCACCACCTTCGGATCGGCCAACCGTTCACGTTGCCGGCGCCCAGACCGACCACGTTCCGCTTGGCAGCGATAACCACCAACTTCGGGTGGCCACCGGGCGCGGTGATCCTCAACGCCGGCGACTACGCACGCGCATGGGGCAGTGCCGACCCGAGCGCCTACGAGGCGCAGGTCGGGCCGGGCGTTCCTGTGGCCACAGTTCAACGAGAGATCCAACAGAGGCTCGGACCGCAAGCGCCCCTGATGGTTCAGAGCGCCTACCAGCGTGAACAGGTGTATCGCACCACGCAGCGGCAGGGGCTCTCGCGTCTCAGCGAGATCGCGGCGCTCGTGCTGATCGCTGCGGCGCTCGCGATGGCGGCAGCCATGGGCGCAATGATCTGGCAGCGCCGTCCGCGGCTCGCCGGTATGAAGGTCGACGGGTTTGACCAGGGGGAGTTGTGGCGTGCGCTTCTGTGTGAGAGCGCACTGCTGCTCGGAGCAGGATGCTCGATCGGCGCGGTGTTCGGTCTATATGGTCAGCTCTTGCTGAGCCACGCGTTGGTGAGCGTCACAGGCTTCCCCGTCGTCTTCGCGATAGGGGTCCCGACCGCCATCGCCATATTCGCGATCGTGACAGCGATCGCGGTGGCAATCGCGGCGTTGCCCGGCTACCTCGCGACACAGGTGAAACCCGCTCTCCAAGACTGATCGAGCCGACGTCCTGTCAACCCGAGGAAGTCGATGCCGGGTGCAGTCAAAGACGCGAGCCGTATCTCCCTAGGGCAGGCCAAAGCACTCGTCGCAGCGGTGGTTCGCGAGGTGTGCTGGGGGCTGAGGGCGGTCTCCGGGGAGGTCGACGTTTGGCGTGGTCGGGCTGCCGTGATACCCGATCACACCATCAGGGAGGATGCGCTCAGCTCCCTGGAGAGCAAGCGAGGCAACACCGACGGCGCCGCTCTCTTCTGGATACTCCCGGACATACGCCGACCGCACCTCCTGCGTCTACTTGTGACATACGAGATCATGTGTGACTTCCTCGACAGCGTGAGCGAGCGCGGCGCCGGCGCGGGCCTTGCAAACGGGCGGCAATTGCACCTCGCATTTACCGAGGCGCTCGATCCGGGCACTCCGATATCTGACTATTATCGGTATCACCCATGGCGCGACGACGGAGGTTATCTGCGGCTGCTGGTGGAATTATGTCGTGCCGCGTGCATGTTGCTTCCGTCATTCATGGCGATCCGGCCGACCCTGATACGCGCCGCGACCCTCGCACAGGTGCAAGGGTTGAATCATGAGATGGACGCGCACCTGCGTGATGTCACATTGCGCGAGTGGGTGGCGCGAGAGTTCGCCGATCGCTTAGGCCTGGCCTGGTATGAGCTGTCCGGCGCCGCGAGCACGTGGATCTCCGTCCTCGCGCTGCTCGCGCTCGCCTCCGAGCCCGAACGCCAACCGCACGAAGGCGTCGAAACGTACGCCGCGTACTTCTGGGTGTGCCTTGCGGCCACCGTGCTCGACAGCTACGTCGACGAGGCCGAGGACACGGCCAACGGAGATCACAGTTATTTCGCGCACTACCCCACCAAAGCGGAGGGTGTGCGGCGCGCCCACGAGATCGTCCAGCGAGCGACGCATGAAATACGGATGCTGCGCAACGGACACCGCCACACGGTGATCGTTGCGTGCATGGTGGCCCTATACCTGTCGAAGGACAGCGCGCTGACTCCCGACATGGCGGTAACAAGCCAGATGCTGCTCCAGTCAGGCGGGCCGCTCGCGGCGCTGCTCGAGCCGGTCCTGCGCGCCTGGCGAACGGTTTATTCGCTGCGGGGCGCTTGAGAACTGCCGGTGGTGCGAAGCGGCTGAAGGGACTCGAACCCTCGACCTTCTGCATGGCAAGCAGACGCTCTAGCCAGCTGAGCTACAGCCGCGCGGTGCCAAACTATAGACCAGGGACCGTATGCAGCGCCGAGGTGGCGGGCACCAGCTCGCTCGTGACGAGCCCTCGCTCGCGGGTCAGCTNNAGCCAGCTGAGCTACAGCCGCGCGGGGCACAACTATAGACGGAGGGCCGGCTTGGTGGGTATCGTTGGGCTCGAGGAGCCCGCCGTCCCACGCGGCGGCGTGGTTGGACCGGTCAGGCCGGATCGTGCTGCCTGGAGGTGGACTCCCCGATCAGGATCTCCGATGGCTCGGGCGGCAGCGGGCGGTGTGGATGCTCGCCGGCCCGCGGCGGTGAGAACCAGCGCTGGGCGATCGCTGTTGGAACGATCGCTGAGAGCACTACGACGGTGACGAGCAGCGAGAACTGGGTGCGGTCGATGATGTGCGCGTTCAGCCCGTAGAGCGAGCTGATCGTGCCGAACGTCAGTCCGGTGCTCATCAGCAGCGTCGTGAACGTCGCGTTCGAGCGGGCGTGCCGGCGGGCGAGCGGGTAGACGAGGCCGAGCTTGGGAACCATCTTCGCCGCCACGAAGGCGCCGAGGATGCCGAGGTTGGCGAACACCGCCGCAAGCGAGACGTTCAGGCCGCCGCGCAAGAAGAAGAACGGCGTGAGGAACGCGAACGCCACGACCCGCAGGCGCCGCTGCTCTTCCTGGTGTTGCCGGTAGTGGCGTGACATCACCAGGCCGAGCACGAACGCCGGCAGCACCGCCTGGCTGTTCGCCTCGTTCCCCAGCACCATCAGTACGAAGAGAATCACGAAGACGAGCTTGATCTCGGGCTCGATCACGCGGTCGCCGTAGCGTCCAAAGAACCAGGGCGAGAGCTTGGGCATCAGCACGATGAATGCCACCGATACGACGAGGAACACCGGGAACCAGACTGTCGGCTTGATGAAGATCAGCGAGAGCGCGATCACGGTGCACATGTCGGTCACGAAACAGGCGCTCATGATCAGCTTGCCGATTCGAACCGTGTTCAGGCCGGTCTCGACCAGCACGGCATAGACGACGGCGAGACTGGTCGTCGACAGGGCGACGCCGGCGATCAGCGACGCCTTCGTGCTCCAGCCGAGCGGGCCGAGTGCGACCAGCGTCGCCGCCACGAACGGTCCGGCGAAGGAGACCACGCCAATCGCGACAGACGCGCCGAAGCGCTCGCGGAAGTCGTCGGGGTCGACCTCCGCGCCGGCGAGAAAGGTGAGCACAACCGAGGCGAAGCCGGCGATGAACGCCAGCCAGCTCGCATTCGGATCGAGGTTGAAGGTGTTGCCGAGCGCGACGCCGAGCGCCAGCTCCACGAGCGCGACCGAGACGCCGATCTCCACCGAAACCATGCTGGCGAGCAGAACCGCGCCGGCGAGGATCGCTGCCAGTTGAAGGGGCTCCACTCGTCGACCTCCACGATTCGCCGTTGGACGTTGTCGTAGAGGCCATCAGCGGCACAGCGCCGCGCTTATGGAGCGAGCCTCATCGCTCGCGCGCAGTCTACCGGATGCTTCCGGCGCAACGCAGACTTGTGCAGGGCACGCATCGCCCACATCGTGCATGGGCTCCACGCCGGCCGGTGGCACCCTACCCCGCGAGCGCCCCGGCACACGGCACGTAGCGTCCCCCGTCGCCCCGCACGATCAATCCGCGCAGCTCGAGCTCTACGAGCGCCAATGCGACGTCACCTGACCGCGAGCCGCTCTCGGTCAGCTTCCCCATGGTGTCCATACCGGCGCCGACTTGTTCGAGGATCGCTTGGAGTGGCTGCTCGAGCTCTGTCGACGGCTCGTGTGCCTCGTGCGTTCCGATGCCGTAGAGCAGGTCGAGCGCGTCCTGTGGGCTGCGCACCATCTGCGCGCCGCCCATCAGCAGCGAGTTAGTGCCCCTTGATACGGGCGAGCTGACGCGTCCGGGCACCGCCGCCACATGCCTCTCGTGCGCCTGCGCCACGTGCGCGCAGGCCAGCTCCCACGGACGCTCCTCGGCCTCGACGACGATCACGAGCTGGGCGAGCAGCGCGAGCGTGCGAGCACGAGCGGGCTCGCCCCAGCGCCACGCTCGCGGGCTCGATGATGTCTCGGATATCGCGCAGCCGCTACTGGTGATGCGGCGGTAGAGGGCACTGCACCATGCGGGGGAGCAGCGCTCCACGCCGGCGGCCATCACGGTGAGTGTTGTGCCGTGGGCTTCGAGCGCGCCCACATGCACGGCGGTCGGGATGCCTTCGGCGAGCCCGCTCGCGACCGTCACGCCGGATGCGGCCAGACCGCGGGCCAGGCCACGTGCGGTCTCCATGCCGTAGTCGCTCGCTCGACGGGTCCCCACGATCGCGACCACCGTCTCCGCGAGCAGTCCACCGAGACGCTCGACGCCGCCGCGCACGCTGAGCGTGTGCGGAGCGAGCGCATGGTTCCGCAAGCTCGCGGGATATGCGCGGTGATGCCGGCAAATCCTCTCCAAGCCTTCGCCGGCTTGTGCCGACGCCGGCTCCCACTGAGCGTACGCCACGTGCAGTTCGGCTCCGCGCCGCCCGCCGATCGCGTCGGTCAGCTCCGCGTCCGGCAGTTCGAGAAGGCTCCAGAAGCGCGGGAGATCGCGCGCCCCGAAGGCGAGCCCGACGCTCAACTGCTCAAGCAGCCAGCTGCGCCGCTCGCATTGCGCGCAGACGCCGCTCATGCTGCCCGCCGGCCCGAAAGCCCGGCCTCCGGTCGCAGCGAGAACGCGCTCGCGAGATGCTCGTGTTTGACCCGCTCGCTGCGCTCCAGGTCGGCGATCGTGCGCGCCACGCGCAGCGCCCGGTGCTGGCCCCGCGCACTGAGCAGCCCACGCTCCCGAGAGGCCGCAAGCACCCTCTTGCCGCCCTCGTCCAACTTGACGTGCCTGCGCAGCATGCGTGCGTCCATCTGAGCGTTCACCAGGATCCCCTCCTCTCGCAGCCGGGCCGCCTGGCGCTCGCGTGCCTCGATCACCTGCTCGCGAACATGGGCAGAACTCGTCGCGAGCTCGCCGCCGATGTGGTCGACCGCCGCACGTTCCATGGTCACGAGCAGATCGATGCGGTCCAGCAGCGGCCCACTCAGACGGCGGCGATGGCGGGCGAGGTCGGCTTCGCTGCACCTGCAACGCTCATCCTCGCCGGCATACCCGCACGGGCAGGGGTTGGTGGCGGCCATCAGCATGAAGCGCGCCGGATACACGGCGGAGTGACGCGCTCGCACGATCGCCACCCGGCCATCCTCGAGCGGCTGGCGCAACGCCTCGAGCGTGGGGCGCGCGAACTCCGAGAGCTCGTCGAGGAACAGCACGCCGTTGTGGGCGAGCACCACCTCGCCGACCCATCCTCGCCGCGCGCCGCCGATCAGCCCCGCCGTCGTAATCGAATGATGGGGCGCCCGGAATGGCCGCTCGGACAGCAGCTCCCCGCCGGTGAGCCTCCCGGTGACGCTGTGGATGCGCATCACCTCGATCGCCTCCGAGCGCTCGAGCGGGGGCAGGATCGAGGGCAGCCGCTGGGCGAGCATCGTCTTGCCCGTCCCGGGCGGACCGCTGAGCAGGCTGTTATGGGCGCCCGCCGCGGCGATCGTCAGCGCCCTCACCGCCTCCGGCTGCCCGCGCACGTCTCCGAGGTCGGGCTGCCGGCGCGCCGCGCTGCGGAGTGGCGGTCTGCTTGGCTGCGGCAGCGGGTCGGGAGCCCCGCCGGAGAGGACGCGCACCGCGCTTGAGAGCCGCTCGACGACACCCACCGCGAGCCCCTCGACGAGTGTCGCCTCGCGCGCTCGCGCGGGACCCAGCACGAGCATCCGCAACCCCGCCTTCATCGTTGCCTCGGCGACCGCCAGCGTGCCGTGGCTGGCGCGCACCTCACCGTCGAGCGAGAGCTCTCCGAAAAGGGCATGCGTGTCGAGCAGGTCCACCGGGATCTGCCCGCTGGCGGCGAGCACCCCGCAGGCGATCGCGAGGTCGAACCCGGGCCCGACCTTCGGCACGTCGGCGGGGGCGAGGTTGGCCGTTATGCGGCGGGCCGGGAATTCGTATCCCGAGTTGAGCACGGCCGCATGGACGCGGTCGCGCGCCTCGCGCACAGCAGCGTCTGCCAGGCCGACGATCGCAAACGCCGGCAACCCCGGCCTGATGTCGACCTCCACGGTCACTGCGCGTGCATGGAGTCCTTCGATCGTGAACGTGCGCGCCCGAGCGAGCATCTGTGCCTCCCTTCGCGGTGGTCAGGCGAGGCACTTCAAGCTATGTCAGGCTTGGGACGGTACTCGGCGCGCAGCGTCCCGCGAACGCGCGGAGCGTCCGCTGCGGTCAACCGTCAGCGGCGGTTGTGGCGGTTCGGCCGGACGTCTACAGTCCCGGCGGGTGGCGCACGACGTATCCGGCCGTGGAGCTCATCGAATCAGACCAGCGCGAGCCCGATTCCTGCTGGGCCACCGTGTCGAAACGCCGTCCGTCGATCACCATCCACGCGTGTTCGGAGTTCGCGTAGATCGTGATGTGGCTGCCCGGGCCGGGTTCGCCATAGGACTCAAGCGCGCTGGAGTCCTCGGGAGAGCTGAGCAGCCCGCCGCCGTGCAGCGCGTAGGAGACCGAGCCGGAGCAGTCATAGCCGGTCGACTGGAAGGAACCGTGCCCGCCGCCGAACACATACGGCCTCGTCGCGATTTCGTCGGCAGCCGCGATCACGCGCTGCACAACGCTCGAGCCTTCACCGCCGGTGCTGCTGCTTTCGCCGCCGGTGCTGCCGCTTCCACCGCCGGTGTTGCCGCTTGCACCGCCGGAGTGCTGAGAGGCGGCGTGGGGCGGGTGAAGCGTGGTGTGCTCGCCGATGCCGAGCGCGCTCCATGTTTCCGGTCCGACGACTCCGTCGGTGGTGAGACCGTGGTGGGCTTGCATGCGCTTCACCGCAGCCTCGGTTTCGGGCCCGAAGGTTCCGTCGGCTTCGACGTGGAGGGCTTCCTGCAGGCGGCGAATCGCATCTGTGCGGCTGGTTGCGCTGGAGGTGTGAACGGTTGCGTGGGCTGACGGTTGCGTCTGAGCGCTCACGTTCGCGCGATGGGCTGCCGCGTGATGCGGCGCGTGGGATGGGTGAAGAGTCGCATGCCCATGGATCCCGAGAACGCCCCACGTTTCCCCTCCCACGACGCCATCGACGTGCAGGCGGTGTTGGGCTTGCAGATGGCGTACGGCGCGCTCGGTTTCCGGCCCGAACGTGCCATCCACCTGCACGCCGAGCGCTTCCTGCAGGCGAACCACGGGGTTCGTGGTCTGTTCGGTCGTGCTTTCGCCGGAGCTGACAGTGGCCGCGTGTGCGGCCGCGTTCGCCGTGACCGACGCCACCGCGGCAACGGCGGGCGCGCCGCCGGCGAGGGCTGCGCTTGTCTGTGGCCCCACGATTCCATCGACCTTCAGCCGATGACTGGATTGGAAGGCGCGTACGGACGCTTCGGTGTTCGAGCCGAAAACGCCGTCGACTGCAACCCCGAGCGCGTGCTGGAGGATGCGAACCTGGCGGCCTTCGCTGCCGCCGTGCAACTGGATGTGGTGTTCGGTCGTCGTGGGCGGCTCGGGCGTCGGCTGTGCTGTGGCGTGGGGGTTCCCGTTTGCGTCTGCAAGGCCGGCCGCGGGACCGGCGGCGATCGCGATCAGCGTGCCCAGCGACACCCGGCGTGCGCGGGTTGCGGTCGGGACGAACTGCAACTCGACGGCGCGGCGGCGGGTGCGTGAGCGCAGCATCGACAGGTCCCACGGCTCGCTGTCAGCGAGGTTGCGCGGATCGATCTGGGATCGAAGGTATCCCCGATCGGCCAGCAGCCGGTTGCGCGCATCCATCAGGTTGGCCAGCCGCAGGGGGGAGCGAGCGGCGCGCTTGTCGGCGTTGCGTTCGCGACGTGCCTGCGAGCGGGCGAGCGAAGCCTCCCAGGCTTCAGGGGCAGCAAGATCACGCGGGAATCCCGACATGTGAAACGCGTCCTTTCGGTATCTCAGGGCGCCTACGGGGTTAGCTGTCGGGCTCGCGTACGTACGCTACGCCACGGCTGTGGCGATTCGCCCCCGCAGCCATATGGCTGCACTGGGTCCCCCGCTCCTCACCCCCGTGGGGACAAGGACTCGGCACGAACGGGAGTCAAAGTATCAGGTCGCGTTGCAAGATGCATCACACGGGGAGGGTTGCAACGTTTCTTGCCGACGTTTTGATTTTCGGGTGTGGCGACCGTTAAGTGGCAA
>PLYX01000128.1 GCA_003151895.1 Solirubrobacterales bacterium | reverse complement strand
AAGGACGGCCCGAGCGCGGGCGTCACGATGGTCACGGCGCTCGCCTCGCTGCTGTCGGAGCGTCCGGTCAAGCACACGGTGGGCATGACCGGCGAGGTCACGCTGCAGGGCCGCGTGCTGCCGATCGGCGGGCTCAAGCAGAAGGTGCTCGCCGCCCATGCCGCCGGCCTGACCGACGTGATCCTGCCGGAGCGCAATCGCGGCGACCTCGACGACATCCCCGAGGAGGTCCGCGGACAGATGAGCTTCCACCCGGTGATGAGCGTCGACGAAGTGCTCGACCTCGCGCTGGAGCCCGCGCCCAAGGTCGCACAGGTCTCCTAGCCGGGCCCCGTTCGATGTCACGTAGCTCACGCAGATGCCAGCCGGTTCCCGTGGAGGTCCGCCAGGCTGCGGACCTCCTGGAGCGGCGCTGGCAGCTCTCGATCATCTACGCGGCGCTGGCGGGCGCGCTGCGTTTCAACGAATTCGCCGAGGCGGTGGCGGGCATCTCCCCGCGGATGCTCTCCGAGCGTCTGCGCGACCTGGAGGGCGCCGGGCTGATCGAGCGGACGGTGCTGCCCACGAGCCCTCCGACCGTCGAGTACCGACTGACCACGCGTGGTCGCCGGCTCGCGCCGGTGATCGAGGCGATGCGCGCCTACGCGGAGGGCGTCGGCTGACGCCTGGCCAAGGAGACATTGCCATAACAGATGTTGTTGCGGCAATCCCGCGCGGAGGACCGTCGCTATCCACGGACGAGGCGCGCATCGTTCTACGGTCGAGTCACAGCCGGGAAGCGCCGAGTAAAGCCTGAGATGGTCATACCACGGCCCGTCGGCGAGATCTCGCCCAACGCGAAGCTCGACTTCGTGTCCGCCGTCAAAGCCCCGGACACGAGTCGTTCGATTCCGCGCCCGCTTCTGTTCGGCGTGCTGGCGTACCTGGCGACCTACGGCACGTGGCTCGTGTTCCACTGGGGCGGTCGCGGCAACGATGCGCAGATCGGCGACCTGGTGTTCGTGCCGCTCACCGTGCTCGCGATCGGCGTCGCATGGAGCACGGCGAGACGCTGCTCCGGCGAGCCGCGCACCGCCTCGGCCTGGTGGCTGATCGGCCTTGCGCTCTACGGGTGGCTCACACTGCACTCCGGTTACGGGCGGCAACTACCTCGACGCACTCTGGATGACCGCCACTGCCCTGTTCGCCCTCGCCGCGGCAAGCCAAATGACACCGTCCGCACAATCGCCTTCCGCTGAGCAGAACGACGCCCTCGCCACAACCCAGAGCTCACGCCTGGCTGCCCTTCCATACCTTGCGGTCGCTGTCGTGTTCGGACTGCTGGTCGACGCGCAGCTCGGCGACTCCTTCTTCCTGGGTCTCAGCCTCACGCTCACCGCGGTGGTCATTGCAGGACTTGTGTCTCTGCGCCAGTTCATCTCACAGCGTGAGCTGCTGGGCGTGCATCGGGAGCTGAGCGCCGCCCATGCGGAGTTGGCGGCATTGGCAACCACCGATCCGCTCACCGGTCTGCCCAACCACCGTGCACTCGTGTCGGCGATCGACCGGGAGCTGGCGCGCTCCACGCGCTACGACCGCGGCTGCGGGCTGCTGTTTTTCGACATCGACCACTTCAAGGAACTCAACGATGGCTGCGGCCACGCTGCAGGCGACTCTGCGTTGGGCGAGCTGGGAGCGCTGGTCAACAGGACGCTGCGCTCGACGGACACGCTCGGCCGCTGGGGCGGCGAGGAGTTCGTGGTCGTCCTGCCGGAGGTCGACGCCGACGGCGCGATGATGATCGCCGAGCGTGTCAGGCTTACGATCGCCGCACACCTGTTCGGGGTGGCCGGGGGCGCCCATCTGACCGTGTCGGTCGGCGTGGCGGCGTACCCACGCGACGGTTGCACTCGCAGCGAGCTGCTCGACGCCGCCGACCGCGCGATGTACGCCGCGAAGTGGCTCGGACGCAATCAGACGTTCAGCGCCGCAGACCCGGTCGTCACCAGCATCGACAGCTCCAACGGCGGGGTGTCGGAGCCGGACGAACGCGCGATGATGGAAGCTGTCGACGCGCTTGCGATGCTCGTCGACGCACGCGACAAGGGCACCTCCGAACATTCCCTGCACGTGGCGAGAATGGCCCAGCGCGTGGCGCTGGCCCTCGATCGCACGCCCGAGCAGGCACGCGAGGTCTACCTGGCGGCCAAGCTGCACGACATCGGCAAGGTGGCGGTGGCCGACGCGATCCTGCACAAGACCGGGCGACTCACTCCCGAGGAGTGGAGGTCGATGCGCAAGCACCCCACGATCGGCGCCGACGTCGTGGCACGCATCGGCAGGCTCGCGGACCTCGCCCCGATCATTCGCAGCCACCAGGAGCGTTATGACGGCAGCGGCTATCCCGAAGGGCTCACCGGCGAGCAGATCCCACTGGAGGCCCGCATCATCGGAGCAGCGGACGCCTTCGACGCCATGACCAGCGACCGCCCGTACCGCAAGCGCATGGCGGTCGACGATGCGCGTGCGGAGTTGCGTCGTTGCGCCGGCACCCAGTTCGACCCTGACGTCGTTGCAGCGGTGGAAAGCGTCCTCGAGCAGGAGTTCGCGGCTCATGCCGCCTGAGCTCTTCAGGTGACAGCGCCGGGTAATGCCCAGGGTCATTGGCGCTGCTTGATAACCCCGCCACGACGCACCGAGCGACACGGCCCTGGCTTCAGCTGAGCGTCGAGCACATGGCCAGGCGCATCGCGACGCATCAAGTCCTCCTCCGTCTCCCAGAGGCGCTTGATGGCGTAGCGGCCGAGTCTGAGGTCGAGGCAGAGAGGGCGGTCCCTACTGAGGTAGGCCCACGCCATACTGCGTTCACACCGATCCAGCCCTGGCACGATCTGTGCCACTCCTGAGGAGTACCACAACGCTCGGCTCAAGCGCCTTAGACTTCCCCTTCCCGGCGATGCAGCAACCCGGAACGCGGCTGCCGGCAGGCTCGCCTTGGACGACACCGACCGCGGCTCGGCACAACGCCCGCTTACGCCGAGCGAAGCGGAACCGTTCGCCTCGTCTGAGCACAGACCCAGTGCTCGTCCAAACCGGTTGCGGCGGCGAGCGCCGCTCGCGCGCCTGCTCTTGGCGCAAAGGAGCACTCGGGAAGGAATGCTCGTTGCCCACCCAGGCAACGCTGACGCGGCATTCCAAGATGGGTTGACTGCTGGCCGCGTTCGACAACACCGATGAAGCTCGCTCCGTACCGCGGCACTCGACCACGGCCTGCCGCGTGTCGGCCGGTCGATCACGCAAGACATGGGCCCAACGGGCAGTTCGATGTGCGCGGTGAGCCAGGGCCGCGGCTTTCTGCTTGTGCGCAATGGCAAGGGCGGGCGGCGCCGCGAGATCGGCATGGACGCCTGGGGATGGGAGCAGCTGCGTTGCTAGCAACTGCATGAAGACGATCGCCCCAGCCGCCACCGCAACCCCGGGCCACTGGGACGAGCGCGGCGCGTCGGGTGTCTCTACGCGCTCTTGTCGATTTGGTGTTGGAGATACGCTGATCCGTGTGCGTAGCGGGGTCAATCCGATGCTTTTGCGGGGCCGTCGTCCGTCTCTCTTGGTTGGGGTGATCGTGACGGTTGTGCTCGTTGGTGTTTGTACGGGCCTGGTGTTTCCGCTGAAGCGGGTGACGACCGTGTCCTCGCTCGGGGTTGTCTATCTGCTGGGTGTTGTGATCGTTTCGGCGTATTGGGGACTGTGGTTCGGCGTTGCGATGTCGGTGTTGAGTGCTGCGACGTTCAACTTCTTTCATTTGCCGCCGGTTGGGCGCTTCACGGTCGCCGATAGCCGCAATTGGGTTGCGTTGGGTGCGTTCTTGGTGGTTGCGGTTGCGACCAGTACCGTGAGCGAGCTTGCCCGCGCGCGGGCCGCGGAGGCCGAGCGGCGTCGCGCGGAGGCGGATCTGACGGCGGAGATGACGCAGATGCTGCTTGCGCGCGCGGGCGTCACGGACGCCTTGGCGCCGATTGGCCGCCGTCTCGCGGACGTGTTCGGGCTTGCGTGGGTTTCGATCAGCCTCGGTGAACAAGGCGGGGACGCCCGGCGGGAGGCGATAGCGCTGCTAGCCGATGGTCGCAGGGTGGGGACGCTGCTGATCCCTGCCGGGCTGCGTCCGAACGTGACGGCTCGTCTGCGCGAGCGGTTGGTGCCGGCGCTCGCGGCGGCATTGGAGCTGGCGCTGGAGCGCGAACGTCTCGTTGCCGAGACGGTGGAGACTGAGGCTCTGCGGCGCAGCGACGCGGTCAAGACGGCTGTGCTGCGTACGGTCTCGCACGATTTGCGTTCGCCTTTGACCGCGATGGTCGCCGCGGGTGCCGCGGTGCGGGCACCCGAGGTGACGTTGGCTGAGCGCGACGAGCTCGGCGGCCTGGTCGTTGAGGAGGGCGCACGCCTGTCGCGGCTGATCGAGAATCTGCTGGACCTGTCGAGATTGGAGGCGCAGGCGGCTGCGCCGCAGCCCGTGGAGTGCTCGGTTGAGGAGGTGATCGACGCGGCGCTTGCCGCACAACCATCAGATGCTGTCTTTGAGGTGCGCATCGACCCGGCGCTTGGATCGGTGCGTGCCGACTTCATGCAGGTCGAGCGTGCCCTGGCGAACCTCNNACGGGCCGTGATCCGCGTCGTTGATCGCGGCCCGGGCATCCCGGCGGTGGAGCAGGAACGGATCTTCCAGCCGTTCTATCGCGCGTCGGGCGGAGCGGGCGAAGCCCACGCAGGCTCGGGGCTGGGTCTGGCGATCGCCAAGGGCTTCATCGAGATCAACGGCGGTCGGATCGCAGTCGAGTCGACCCCTGGACAGGGCACGAGCTTCGTGGTCGAGTTGCCGCTGGCGGGCGAGACGGGGGGCTGATGGCCAGTCAGAGCCCGGCCGGGCGGCGGATACTCGCCTGCGATGACGAGCTGAAGATCCTGCGGGCNNAGCATGGAGGAAGCGCTGGACGTGGTCGCGGTCACGCCGGTGGAGGCGGCGATCATCGACCTCGTGTTGCCGGACGGGAACGGGGTCGATCTGTGCCGGCGGTTGCGGGAGTGGAGCGCGATGCCGATCATCGTGCTGTCCGCGGTCGGAGAAGAGCAGGAGAAGGTGCGGGCGCTGGACGCTGGTGCAGATGACTACGTCACCAAGCCGTTCGGCCCGCAGGAGCTCGTTGCGCGGTTGCAGGCCGTTCTGCGACGGGCCTCTCCGGAACCGGAGGAGAGCGTCGTCGCAGCCGCCGGCCTGGAGGTCGATCTGGCGGCCCACATCGTTCGCCGGGATGGCGAGGAGATCCACCTGACGCGCACCGAGTTTGAGCTGCTTCGCGTGCTCGTGCGCAATCGTGGTCGGCTGATGACACACCGCGCCCTGTTGACCGAGGTGTGGGGGCCTGAATACGCCGATGACGTCACGGTGTTGCGTGGCCAGATCGCGAATCTGCGGCGCAAGATCGAGCCACCTCGAGGGACGCGCCGGCACTACGTCCGCACCGAGTCGGGCGTTGGCTACCGGTTTGACCCCAAGTAACTGGCCGGTAGAGCGGGCTCCCTGAGGCGCGCAGCTCAAGGCTGGCGCTCGCCGCCGGCCTAGCACGGATGAGCCTGTACGAAATCTGTACGTCGAGGGCGGGTTTCTGTACGCGGCCTGTATGCCGCCGGTTTCATCATGGCGGTCATGGACGTCGTCGCGATTCTCATCGCCATTGCATTTGTCGCGGTGATGCTGCTGTTGATCGAGGGGAT
>PLYX01000215.1 GCA_003151895.1 Solirubrobacterales bacterium | reverse complement strand
TCCATCTCCATCTGCTCGAACTCGCGCGTGCGGAAGATGAAGTTGCCGGGCGTGATCTCGTTGCGAAACGACTTGCCGATCTGGGCGATCCCAAAGGGGGGCTTCTTGCGCGAGAACTGCAACACGTTCTTGAAGTTGACGAAGATCCCCTGGGCCGTCTCTGGGCGCAGGTAGGCCACCGAACCCGACTCCTTCACCGGCCCGATCGTCGTCTCGAACATCAGGTTGAAGTCGCGCGCCTCGGTCAGGTCGCAGTCGCTGGTCTCGCCCGGGTGCTTGGAGGGCTTGCGCCCACACGGAAGCTCTGCGAGGTGGTCCGCCCTGAAGCGCTGCCCGCAGGTGCGGCAGTCGACGAGCGGGTCGGTGAACCCGGCGAGGTGGCCAGATGCCTCCCACACGCGCGGGTGCTGGAGGATGGCCGAGTCGAGCGCCACGATGTCATCGCGCCTGCCCACCATCGCCCGCCACCACTCGTTCTTGACGTTCCCCTTCAGCAGCACCCCGTAGTGGCCGAAGTCATACGTCGAGCCCACCCCGCCGTATATCTCCGAGGAGGGGAAGATGAACCCGCGGCGCTTGCACAGCGCCACGATCTTGTCCATCGTCACCACGTCCCGGCTTGGGGGAGCTTGCTCGGTCATCCTCGCCGGGATCGTATTGGAGGCGCCTCCGCGCCGGTTCGAGGTGCCGGGGATGGCTGTTGTCGCGCGGATGGCGGTGCCCAGCGTGTGCTGGCGAGCAGCCCACAAAGAGACCGCCCTTGACATATCTCGTCTTTTGTGTTTACATACGTTGTGTTCTCTTGCTGACAAGACGGCGGAGGGGACGGTTCTTCGCCCGAAAGGTGACAAGCAATCGCAAGAGCGTGAGTGACTGAGCACGATCGCACATAGGGGTACACCAGGGCGTCGTTACCCAACCTCTCCCGCGGCGCCCCGCGCATGCCTCGATAACGCGGTCGAATGTGCCGGTCTCCTCGACAGGGCGCCGCGGTCCTCACCGACCGCGGCGCCCACTGTTCCGTAGGATTGGCGTGTGGCGAGATTCCTGATCGTCGGGCATGGGCCCAGTTCGTCGGCGCTGGCCGACGAACTGGGGCGGGAAGGCCACGTGGTGAGCGCCGTCGCTTACACCGACCGTGGGGCGTTGGAGCACGTCGCGATCGTCTGCTGGCTAGACGGCTCCTCGCCGGAGCGTTTTCTGCTCGGTTCGGTGGACAGCTCGATGCGTGGCTTCGTGTATCAGGCGGGCGGCTGGGAGCGGTCGGTGTTGGAGACGGCTGGGCGCAACTCGATCCCGGCGGCGATCCTCACGGTCGATCCACTCGACTCCGACGGATGGCTGGCGCAAGCGCGCGCAGCGGTCAGCTCGCTGCTGGAAGGTCGCGACCCAGGCGCCGAAGCTCGCTATGCTATTGGGTATACCCCCAAAAGCCGATCGACTTTTGATGGCGAGGCTTCTACACAGGAGGACAGCTGACTTGTCCGAATACGCAAAGGACGTGCTCGTCGAGGCCAACTGGCTCGAAGAGCACCTCAACGATCAGGGGATCCGCATCGTCGAGGTCGACGAGAACCCCAAGCTGTACGCGGAGGCCCACATCCCCGGGGCGGTCGGGTTCGACTGGAAGGAGGATCTCCAAGACCCAGTCAAGCGAGACTTCCTCGGCCCGGAGGACTTCGGCGCGCTCTTCTCAAGGCACGGGATCTCGAGCGACCACACGATCGTGCTCTACGGCGACCGCAACAACTGGTTCGCCGCCTACACCTACTGGTACCTGAAGTACTACGGCCACCACAAGGTGCTGCTACTCAACGGCCCGCGCGAAAAGTGGATCGCCGACGGACGGCCCACCAGCGCCGAGGCCCCCGGCCACACGCCCGCCACGTTCGCAGCCAAGCCCGGCGACGACGCCATCAGGGCACGCCGCGAGGAGGTGTTCGCAGCGATCGGCGACTCCACCAGCCTCGTGGACGTGCGCTCGCCCGCCGAGTTCGCCGGCGAGATCATCTCGCCCAGCGGCTACGAGCAGGAGGGCGCCCAGCGCGCCGGGCACATTCCCGGCGCAGCCTCGATCCCGTGGGCTCAGGCGGTCAACGAGGACGGCACGTTCAAGAGCGCCGAGCAGCTGCGCGAGCTGTACGGCTCAAAGGGAGTGCTCGACGGCAAGGACGTCATCGCCTACTGCCGGATCGGCGAGCGCTCAGCCCACACGTGGTTCGTCCTGCACGAGCTACTGGGCTCCGAGCACGTCAAGAACTACGACGGCTCCTGGACGGAGTGGGGGAGCCTCGTGGGCGTCCCGATCGCAACGGGAGCATGAGGTTTCGATAGGCGTTCGGGCCCTACCCCTCGGGGCCTGTAGCGGCCGGCCGCCGCGTCAAGCGTTGGCGCGGCGGCCGAGCAGCGGCCGATCCCGCTCGAGCAACCCTTCGAGGATGCGCGCGGTGGCAGCCTTCAGACGGCGACGTGGGTGCGCTCGACGCGCTCCTGGAACATAACCTCGCCGTCGAGCGTCCTGTGCACGGGACACTTCGCGGCGATCACCTGCAAGCGCTCGACCTGCTCCTCGGGAAGATCGTCCGGCAGGCGCAACACCACGTCGAACTTGGTGGGGCACCCGCGCTCGGCCGGTGTGTACTGCACGTCGACCTCCACGTTGCCGATGTCCCAGCCCTTGCGCG
>PLYX01000161.1 GCA_003151895.1 Solirubrobacterales bacterium | reverse complement strand
CGACATGAGCGGGATGATGTAGCCACAGACCGTCCACTGCGCGTGCAGCCCTTCAGCCGCGCGCGCATGCAGTCGATAGATGAACTGAGGGCCCGGCAAAATGCTGGGCCCTCAGTTATCTCCAGATCTATTCGACCGCGGAGACGGGCCGCGGGCCGTGGCCCACGTACTTCGCCGTCGNNGACCAGCCGGCCACGCGCGCGCAGGTGAACATGGGGGTGAACAGATCCGGCGGCACTTCCGCCAGATCGAGGATCACGGCCGACCAGAACTCCACGTTCGTGGCGAGCACCCTGTCGGGCTTGCGTGCCATGAGCTCGGCCAGAGCGGCCTTCTCGAGCGCCTCGGCCGCCTGAAAGCGCGGTGAGCCCAGTTCGCCGCAGGTGCGCCTCAGCACGCGCGCACGCGGGTCTTCGGCGCGGTACACCCGGTGGCCGAAGCCCATCAACCGCTCACCGCGATCGAGCGCGTCCTTGACCCACCGCTCCGCGTCGCCGGTCTCCTCCACTTCGTCGAGCATCTTCAGCACGCGCGNNGTAGGCGTCGATCGCCTTCGCGTGGTCGGGGTTGACCTCGCCGCGCCAGCGGATCAGGAAGCGCTCGGGGATCGAACGGCCCTGGTCCACCTCCGATTGGGGAACGGGGGGCTGACCGGCGTCGCGCGCGGATTGGGCCACGAACGACAGCGCCATCACCGACGCCCTCGCGAGGTTGTCGCGAGCCTGCTCGCCGGAGATGTCGATCAGCGCGCTGAAGCCCCACTCCGGGGCGAGCATCGCGAGCGCAGACTGCACGTCGACGCGGTGGTCGCCCGAGCGCACCGTGAGCATGTGCGGTTCTGCCGGCGGCAGGCCCGGCTTGAAATGGTCGTCGACGAGCAGGCCCCACACCTGCTCGTAGGGGACCGTGCCGACCAGATCCTCTATGTCTACGCCGCGATAGCGCAGCGATCCGCCGGCCCTGTCGGGCTCGGCGATCTCGGTGGCGAAGGCGACTACGCCCTCTAGGCCTGACTGGACTTCATCGGAAGGGGGCGATACGGGAGGCGACTGTGTCGTGACCTCGCTCATGGCGACTCGCTTTCTGGGCTCGTTGCTCGACGGGGCGGTTGCCTTGTGGGCAAGGTCATATCGTCGCAGGAATCGCCCAGGTAGGCTCCGTTCGGGCGAACAGTGGACCGCACCGCGATCGAGGACGTCGCGAGACGGGCGCCACCGCGCGCATCGACCCGACGACACAACGCCGTCACCCACGAGGAGGAGCGCCGTGACCGATAGTGACCTGATGTTCCGCCCCGCGACCGAGCTTGCCGGGATGGTGCGCTCCGGTGAGATCTCCTCACGCGAGCTCGTCGAGACCTCGCTCGCGCGCATCGGGGAGCTCAACCCGCAGCTCAACGCATTCGTCCAGGTCGACGGGGAGCGTGCTCTCGCTGTCGCCGAGGAGATCAAATCGGGCGATGAGCGCCCGTTCGCGGGAGTGCCGATCGCGATCAAGAACAACCGACCGGTGACGGGCTGCAGGCTCACGATCGGCTGCTCGCTGATGGCCGATTACGTGGCCGACTACGACCACAACATCACACGCCGTTTGAAGGACGCGGGCTTCGTGATCGTCGGCACCACCACCCTGCCCGAGTACGGCATCCTGCCCGTCAGCGAGGCGCGCCTGTTCGGCCCCACGCGCAACCCATGGGATCTCGACCGCACTCCGGGCGGCTCCTCCGGCGGCGCTGCCGCGGCGGTCGCCTCGGGCATGGTGCCGGTCGCCCACGGCAACGACGGCGGCGGCTCGATCCGAATCCCCGCTGCCTGCTGCGGGCTCGTCGGGCTGAAGCCCGCGCGCGGGCGTATCTCGCCGGCGCCCGAACTGGGGGACTCCTCGCTGGGGATCGACGGCGTGCTCACCCGCACTGTCGCCGACACGGCTGCGATCCTCGACGTGCTTGCGGGCTACGAGCCGGGAGACGCCACCTGGGCGCCGCCGCCGCCCGAGCCGTTTGCATTGGCGAGCACGCGCGAGCCCGGCAAGCTGCGGATCGCCGCCACCACGCTCCCGCCGGTGGCAGGCGCGGTGGTGGACCCGATCTGCGCGCAGGCTGTCGCGGATGCCTCCGAGCTGTTGCGCTCGCTCGGCCATGAGGTGCAGGAGGTCGATCCCCCGTGGCAGATCGAGGGCATATCGGAGCTGTTCGGTGGTGTCTTCTCGATCCACATCGCGCTTCAGGTCGTCTACTCGGGCATGCTCGCCGGGCGCGGGGTGGGTGGGATCTCAGAAGATGACATGGAGCCGATGAGCTGGGCGATCTACTCGATGACTCAGAGCCTCAACGCGCTTCAGGGGATGGGGATGGAGATCCAGCTACAGGCCTACACGCGCCGGCTCGTAGCGTTCCTGCAGCCGTATGACGCGCTGCTCACGCCCGCTCTGGCGGAGCGTCCGCTGCCGATCGGCACGCTCGACACCGCCGCCCCGGACCCGATGTCGACGTTCACCCGCTCGGGCCTGTTCACGCCCTTCACGCCGGTGTTCAACGCGAGTGGCCAACCGGGCATCTCGCTCCCGCTTTATGAGGGCCCCGACGGACTGCCCCTCGGAGTGCAGCTTGTCGGCCGGCCCGCCGGCGAGGCCGGGCTGCTCGCGCTCGCCTCACAGCTGGAAGTGGCCGCGCCGTGGGCCGATCGCCGCGCCCCGGTCTCCTAACCTGCGCCGAGCACCGCGGACATCGGCTGGGGGGTGACCCCGAACGCTTCGGCGTCGGCAACCCCTCGCTTGGAGACCATGTTCGCCTCAAGCAACTCGGCCTCGTCCCACGTGATGGGCGTGCTTGTGTGCATTGTTCGCTCCAGTAGGCGCAGCATGCGTGAGACGATCGGTGTGGGGACGGGCAGTAGCGGACGCTCGCGGTCGAGCGAGCTCAGGACGGCGTGGATGATCTCGTTGTATGTCAAGGTCTGCGGGCCGGCCAGCTCGTAGCGCTCATGTGCTGTCGCGCTCCCATGAGGCGCGACTGTCGACCTGCGGCTAGGGGCGTCCCGATCGCGCAGGATGGCCAACACGCACCCGGCCACGTCCTCGACCCAGATCGGCTGGCACACGGCCTTGCCGCTGCCGGACACCGGCACGACGGGCAGCAGCGAGAGGCGCTCGAGCAGCGTCAGCCAGCGGTCGCCGGGTGCGTACACGAGCGACGGGGCGATGACGGTCGAGCGCATGTCCGACTCGCGCACGGCCTGCTCGGCGAGCGCCTTGGCGCGGAACAGACGGGCGCGGTGGTGGGTGGAGGCGCCGAGCGTCGAGAAGAAGACGAAGCGCTCCACGCCTGCGCGCTGGGCTGCCTCGACCATCCTCCACGTGGCTATGGCCGCCAGCTCCTCGATCGACCCGCGCGGCTGGTCGCGCGTGGAGGCGGCGAGGTGCACGACCGTCTTGACGCCTCGCATAGCGTTGCGAAACGACGGCGGGTCGGCGAGATCGCCGAGCGCGATCTGCACGCGCACGCGCTGGGGCCCGAGGCGTCTGGGGTCGCGCACGAGGCAGCGCACGGGCTGTCCTTCGGCCACCAGGCGGCGCAACAGGGCCGAGCCGACGAGCCCGGTGGCTCCGGTGAGCAAAAGCATCACCCAAAGCTAGCCGAAGCGGCCTCGCTACTATTCGTCGTCCCGCACAATTAGCCCCCCAAACAATCGAGAAGGAAGCGAATGGCTTACGTAATCGCTGAGCCGTGCATTGGCACGAAGGACAATTCCTGCGTCGAGGTGTGCCCCGTGGATTGCATCCACCCGACGCCCGACGAGCCCGGCTACGACGCGGCCGAGATGCTCTACATCGATCCCGAGGAGTGCATCGACTGCGANNGCATCGACTGCGACGCCTGCGTCGAGGCGTGCCCGGTGGATGCATGCTTCGCCGAGGACCAGCTCCCCGACGAGTGGCAGAAGTTCTCCCAGATCAACGCGGAGTACTTCGCCAACACGAAGTAGGGCCGCTCAGCCATTGGCGTCCCTTCAGGTCGCCGGCGGGCGCTCAAGCCATAGGAAGCGACATACCCGCGGGCTTCGGGCTCGCGGGCGGCGATGGGGTCCCCGCCCCGCCCGGAGCGGCCGCCGCGAGCGGCAGCGTCGGGAGCTGCAGCGGCGCCATCGCGATCAAGCCGCGCGCGGCCTGGCGGATCGCCTGGGAGGCCGGGTCGTCGGGGTCCTCGATCGTGAGCGGCACGCCGCTGTCGGCGTGTTCGCGCAGCGGCATCGTGAGCGGCACCTTCGCCAGCAGCGGCACGTCGAGCTCGTCGGCGAGATCCTTGCCGCCGCCCTCGCCGAAGATCGGGTAGCGCTCGCCTGAGGGTGTCGTGAAGCCGGACATGTTCTCGA
>PLYX01000239.1 GCA_003151895.1 Solirubrobacterales bacterium | reverse complement strand
GAGATCGCCAAGAACGAGATCGGCGCGCTCACCGTCGGGGTCGTCACACGCCCGTTCGAGTTCGAGGGCTCCCAGCGCGGACGCCAGGCGATCGAAGGGATCGAGCGTCTGCGCGAGGTCGTAGACACGCTGATCGTGATCCCCAACGNNAACCTCGACTTCGCCGACGTGCGCACGATCATGCATGACGCCGGCTCCGCGCTGATGGGGATCGGCATGGCAGGCGGCGAGAGCCGCTGCGCCGACGCCGCCCGCGCCGCCATCTCCTCACCGTTGCTCGAAGAGTCGGTCGACGGCGCCACCGGCATCCTGCTCAACATCACCGGCGGCAAGGATCTCGGCCTGTTCGAGGTCAACGACGCCGCCGAGATCATCCAGAATGCGGCCGACCCCAACGCCAACATCATCTTCGGCGCCGTCATCGACGAGAGCATGAGCGACGACGTGCGCGTCACCGTGATCGGCACCGGCTTCGACCACCGTCCCGGACGGGCAGTGCGCGGCGACCGCAAGCGCCGCGAGGGGGGGCGCCCGGATCGCGGTCCCCGCATCGACGATCGTCAGCGCTCGGCGCTTGAGATCTCCGACGACGACATCGACGTGCCGCCGTTCCTGCGTTGATGTAGTTCGACCCCGCACATGTGCGGGGTCGCAGGACGGTGCATGCACCGTCCTGACCGAGGTGCGCATGCGCCCCTCGGCGGAGCCGCACATGTGCGGCTCCGAACAGCAATACTGCGCGCGTGCGCCGCACCCCTCTCTACGACAATCACGTCACGGCCGGCGCGAAGCTCGTCGAGTTCGCCGGCTGGGAGATGCCCGTTGAGTATCCCGCGGGCGTGAGGGCCGAGCACATGGCGGTGCGCGAGCGCTGCGGCATCTTCGACGTCTCGCACATGGGCGAGATCGAAGTCAGCGGGGGCACCGCCGCCGACCCAGCCCTCCGGGCTGTGTGCCCCAGTGGTCAGGCTTGCCAATTGCTGCAGCGACTGCTCTCAAACGACGTCTCCGAGATCCCCGTCGGCGGCGCGCAGTACAGCGTGCTGTGCAACGAGCAGGGAGGCGTGCTCGACGACCTGTTCACCTACCAGGTCGAGCCCGACCGCTACCTCACCGTCACGAACGCCTCCAACCACGAGTCCGACCTCGCCTGGTTTCGCTCCCACGCCGGCGGCTTCGACGTCGAGCTGAACGACCGAGTCGGCGACTACGCGATGCTCGCCGTCCAGGGGCCGCTCGCCCGCGAGATCGTGCAGGCGATCTCCGACGCGCCGCTGCCGGCGCGCATGACCGCTGCCTCGCGCCGCCTCGCGGGCGCGCAGGTGCTCGTGTGCGGCACCGGCTACACGGGAGAGGACGGGGTCGAGCTGCTCGCCGATCCCGCGCACGCCCCGGCCCTGTGGGACGAGCTGGTCCATCGCGGCGCGGTGCCCTGCGGCCTTGCCGCGCGCGACACGCTGCGCCTGGAGGCCTGCTTTCACCTGTACGGCAACGACCTCTCGCTTGATCGCAACCCGATCGAAGCCGGTCTCGGCTGGTGTTGTCGCGAGGACACCGACTTCATCGGGGCGGGGCCGATCCGCTCCGCACGCACGACCGGTCCACCCGAGAAATTGGTCGCCTTCAAGCTCGACGGTCCGGGCATAGCACGCCAGGGCAATCCCATCGTGGGTGGAGGCGTGGTCACGAGCGGCACGCTCTCGCCCTGCCTGAACGCCGGCATCGGCATGGCCTACGTGCCCGCCGAGCGCGCCGGGGTTGGCACGGTGCTTGAAATCGACGTCCGTGGCAAGATCCGCTCCGCGACCGTCATGCGCAAGCCGCTCTATCGAAAGGATGGGTGAATGGCCGAGGTGAGCTACCCAGACGACCTGCTGTACCACCCCGAGCACGACTGGGCGCGGATCGATCCCGTCGACACCGACGTCGCGACGCTCGGGATCACCTGGTTCGCGCAGGACGCGCTCGGCGAGGTCGTCTTCTTCGAGCCGCCCGCGCCCGGCACGCTCGTCACCAAGGACGAGCCCTACGCCGAGGTCGAGTCGGTCAAGGCCGTCTCCGACGTCGTCGCGCCGCTGTCCGGCGAGATCGTCGAGGTCAACGAGGCGCTCGCCGACAGCCCCGATTCGATCAACGACGACCCCTACGGCGAGGGCTGGCTCGTGCGGGTGCGTCTCTCCGACCCCTCCGAGCGCGACGCCCTGCTGGACGCCGACGCCTACAGCGCCACCCTCGGCTGCTGAGGGAACCCTCGGGCGCAGCGGCTAGGCTCACACGACTTGACCCGCTACACGTCAGTCACCGACGCCGACCTCGCCGCGATGCTCGCGGCGATCGGGGTCTCCTCCGTGCAGGAGATCTTCGACCGCCAGATCCCCGAGGCCGTGCGCCTCGGACGCCCGCTCGACCTGCCTGAGGGCATGGGCGAGCAGGAGGTCTACGAGCACCTGCGCTTGCTCGCCGCCCGCAACGTCAGCGCTGAGGACGAGCTGTGCTTCCTCGGAGCGGGCATGTACGACCACTACGTGCCCGCCATCGTGGACATGTTGATGGAGCGCTCGGAGTTCCTCACCCCCTACACGCCCTACCAGCCCGAGATCTCCCAGGGCGGGTTGCAGGTGATGTTCGAGTACCAGACCGCCATCTGCGAGCTGACCGGCCTGCCCGTCTCCAACGCCTCCGTGTACGAGGGCCCCAGCGCGGTCGCCTCGGCCGGATATCTGGCCAAGCTCCACAACGATCGGTCCCGTTTTGTCACCTCAGCCGGACTGCACCCCCACACGCTCGCCACGCTGCGCACCTACGCGCACGGGTATGGGATCGAGGTGGTCGAGGTTCCCCTCCGCGACGGCGTGACGGACCCGGACGCGTGGGCGGCGGCGATCGACGAGGACACGGCCGCCGCGATCTTCGCCCAGCCGAACTTCTATGGCGCCGTCGAGGACGCGGACGCGCTCTGCGCCGCCGCCAAGCAGGCGGGCGGCGAGCAACTGGTGACGATCGCCCAGGTGGACCCGATCGTGCTCGGCATCCTCACCCCGCCCGGAGAGTGCGGCGTGGACGTCGCCGTGGGGGAGGGCCAAGCGCTCGGCAATCGCCTCGACTTCGGCGGCCCCTCGTTCGGCTTCTTCGCCGCCCGCGAGGCATACCTGCGCAGGATGCCGGGCCGCATCGCGGGGGAAACTCGCGACGTCGACGGTCGCCGCGGCTTCGTGCTCACCTTGCAGACCCGCGAGCAGCACATCNNAGAAGGCCACCTCCAACATCTGCACTTCGCAAGCGCTCAACGCGCTCGCGGGCGTTGTCTACCTGGCGTGGCTCGGCCGGCGCGGCTTCGTCGAGCTGGGGGATCTGCTGCTGCGTCGCACCCACTACGCGCGCTCCACGCTCTGCGCCCTGGATGGCGTCTCCCCGCTTCACTCCCAGCCCGTCATCCGCGAGTTTGCCTTGCGTCTCGACGCCGACGTCCCCGCCGTCCGTGCCCGCTGCGCGGCCTTCGGGGTCAATCCCGGGGCGGACCTCCACGCGCTCACCGGGCGCGAGCAGGACCGCGGAGGATTGCTCGTGGCGATCACCGAGCGACGCTCGCGCGCCGACATCGACCGGCTGGCCGAGGTCCTGGGCGAAGCGGTTGTCGCCGAACGTCGGGCTGACGGAGGCATGGCACGTCCGGTCGAGGCTGGAGCGCACGCATGAGCGACGCGGGGACCACGCACGCGCGCCGGCCTCCGGCGCAGAGCACCGACACGCCGCTTCAGCGCGAGCAGGCTGTCACGATCTTCGAGCGCGGCGCCCCCGGCCGGCGCGCTTTCCAGTGCCCCGATCTGGACGTCCCCGACGTGCCGCTCGACGAGCTGCTGCCCGCCCGCCTGCGCCGCTCAGAGCCGCCGCGCCTGCCCGAGGTCTCAGAGCCCGAGATCGTGCGCCACTACGTGCGCCTCTCTAAGCGCAACTTCGATCTGGACTCGGGCTTCTATCCGCTCGGCTCGTGCACGATGAAGCACACCCCGCGCCTGCACGAGCGCGTCGCGGCGCTCCCCGGCCATGCTCGTCTTCACCCGTTGCAGGACCCCGAGCGAGCCCAGGGGGCGCTCGAGCTGATGTGGAACCTCGAACGT
>PLYX01000069.1 GCA_003151895.1 Solirubrobacterales bacterium | reverse complement strand
CGGCTCCGGCGATTCCCGAGTGGTGGACGAACAGGTCCTTGGACTGGTCGGCGGGCGTGATGAACCCGAAGCCCTTGTCGTCGCTGAACCACTTGACGGTTCCTGTAGCCATTGTGCTGCCTCCGTGTTTTCGCGTGCTGCGAACGCGGAAATTGCTATGAGCAAAGGCTACGAGCGCTGACACTGCGTGGATCGGGGTGAGTCACCCCGGTTGGATCGCTCCACTATAGCAATCGAGATCCCTTATGCGACTTCGGAGTATGCCGGCTCGCCCGATCGTGTAGACGCCCGGCATCAGGGCGCCGGTGATGAGCGCCGCGCCGGGAATGTCCGCCCCCCTCGCCAAAGCCGATCCACCGCTCGACGGTCCCCTGCGACCACCAGTATGGCAACCGAGCGTCAGGGCGCGAGCGCCACAGACCCGTCGTCGTGCAGCGTCCAATGCGGATTGTGGGCGACCTCCCATGGGTGACCGTCGGGGTCGACGAACACGCCCGAGTAGCCACCCCAGAACGTCTCGGCGCCAGGACGCGCAATCGTCGCACCGGCCGCGGCTGCCTCAACCAGCACGGCGTCCACCGACTCCGGCGAGCGAACGTTGTAGGCAAGCGTCACCCCACCCCACCCGCCGCCATCATCATGATCATCGACTCCGCTGTCCTGGGCCAGCATGCGGCGGTCCCACAATGCCACGATCAGGCCGCCCGTCTGGAAGAACACGACATCGGCGTCAGGCTCAGCGCCGGTCTGCCAGCCAAGCTTCTCGTAGAAGGCTCGCGAGCGGGCGAGATCGCCTGCTCCGAGCGTAATCAGACTGACGCGCTGGTCCATGCTTCAATCGTCGCACACGACAGAAGGGAGTCAGCGCGATGGGATACACGATCAAGAACCTCGAGTCAGTCGAGGACATGGCGAAGCGACACGGTCTTAGCGAGCAGGGCGAAGCGCGCTTTGCGCGAGGAGATCTGGCGGCTGTCCAGACCGGCTTGAGCCATCAGCGTTTGCGCGCAGGCAAGCGCCAGCAGTTCGGGCATCACCATGAGCAGGCCGAGGAGGTCTACGTGGTGCTGGCAGGAGGCGGACGCGTGAAGTTGAACGACGAGATCGTGGAGATCGGCAAGCTCGACGCCATCCGAGTGTCACCAGAGACTATGCGCGCCTTCGAGGCGGGAGACGAGGGCCTTGAGATCCTTGTGTTCGGCCAGCACTTCGGCGGTGACGGCGAGATCGTTCCCGACTGGTGGAGCGACTGAGCGCGCGACACCGGCGCGCCCGGCGGACGCGAGCTCAGGCGGCGACCGGCTCCACGGCGTCAACCGGCGATCCGGCGCCTGAGAACTCCATCGCGCCGTCTTCGATCGAGCCGAACCTCAGGTTGAGGATGTCGAGCGGATAGTTCTGGTGCAGTCGCCACGGCGCCTTTGACCCTTGCTTTGGGAACTGGTCGATCGATCGCAGCACATAGCCGGAGGAGAAGTCGATGAACGGCCGCTCGAGCACCGCGGGGTCGCGGTTCTGAGGCATGCATTGCCTGTACCCATGCTCGTCCATGCGGTTGAGCAGGCGACAGACGTACTCGCAGGTCAGATCGCACTTGAGCGTCCACGAGGCGTTCGTGTAGCCCACCGCGAACGCCATGTTGGGCACGCCGCTGAGCATCATGCCCTTGTAGCTCATGGTCTCAGAGAGCGCGATGTCTCGACCGTCGACAGCGATCTGCATGCCCCCGAGCGCCAACAGGTTGAGGCCTGTGGCAGTCACGACCACATCGGCCTCGAGCTCGGCGCCGGAGACGAGTCGCAGTCCCTTCTCGGTGAACGTGTCGATGTGATCGGTGACCACCGAAGCGCGACCGTCGCCGATCACGTCGAAGAGATCGCCGTTGGGGACCAGGCACAGACGCTGATCCCACGGGTCATAGCTGGGGTTGAAATGCGTGTCTATGTCGTAGCCGGCCGGGAGCTGCCTCTCGATTCCCCGCCGCACCAGCGCCTTCATCATCCGCGGCCTATGGCGACTGAGCTGGAAGCTCAGCATGGTGAGCAGCACGTTCTTCCAGCGTATGATCGGATAGGAGACCTTGGCCGGCAGAAAGCGGCGCAGCATCCCGGCGATCGGGTCTTCCGCGGGCAACGAGACGATGTAGCTGGGCGAACGCTGCAACATCGTGACGTGCGCGGCGCTCCGCGCCATAGAGGGGACGAGCGTCACCGCGGTAGCGCCGCTGCCTATCACCACCACGCGCTTGCCGGCGTAGTCGATGTCCTCGCTCCAGTGTTGCGGGTGGACGATGCGCCCGACGAAGCGCTCGGTGCCTTGGAAGTCCGGGGTGTAGCCCTCGTCGTAGCGGTAGTAGCCGCTGCACATGAACAGGAAGCTGCAGCTGAGGCGCACGGTCTCCTGCGTGTCGGCGCGGAAGGCATCCACCGTCCATCGCGCATCCGCCGTCGACCATTCGGCGCGCACCACACGATGGTTGAAGCGGATCTTCCCATCGACGCCATGGTCGGCCGCCGTTTGGCGGACGTAGTTGAGGATCGAGGACCCGTCGGCAATCGACCTGGCCTGCGTCCACGGGCGGAAGGAGTATCCGAGCGTGTACATGTCCGAGTCTGAGCGGACGCCGGGATACCTGAAGAGGTCCCATGTCCCGCCGATGCAGTCGCGAGCCTCAAGGACCGCGTAGGTCTTCCCCGGGCAGTCGGCCTGCAGGTGGCAGCCGGCGCCGATCCCGGAGAGACCGGCCCCGACGATCAGCACATCAACATGTTCGAGCGACATCTATGGCCATCCAGGGTCAAGGGTGGGCGAGACATCCGAGCTTAGCCTGAGCCGGAACCTTCACGCCGCGCGAAGGCGTACCCCACTCGTATATCCGTGGTTACCGCCGGCGTGGCGGCTCGAGCTCCGTGATATCCCCCGCCTACGCTGGAGCATCGACGGTAGACGTATTTTCGATCAAGGAGACCCGCTGCCCTGTCGATTACCGGGGAGATGTCGCTCACTCGCGCGCGCGGATCGGCCCGACGCCGCTCAAGCTCCGCTCACGGCTTCCTGCCAGTCTACTCCGGCGCGTTTAGAGCCGAGCAGGCCGAGAGGCTGCTGTGGCGTGCCGGCTTTGGCCCGAAGCCAGGCCAAGCCGCGGCGCTCGTTAAACACGGGCTGCGGGCCGCGGTCCTCTCCCTGACCAGGCCTTCGCAACACTTCCTCGCGGGCCCCGCCCCGAGGCTGCAGAACGGCGAGGCGATCGCCCCGTATGACGTGTGGGGCAACGACGTCCTCTGGTGGCTCGACCGTATGGTCCGCACCCGCGCGCCGCTGATCGAGCGCATGACGCTGATCTGGCACGACTGGTTTGCGACCAGCAACGAGCTGGTCAACTCTCAGCGGCTGATGATCGAGCAGAACCAGACGCAGCGCACGCTGTGCCTGGCGAGCTTCCCGCGCATGCTCACCGCCATGACGGTCGACCCGGCGATGCTGTTGTGGCTTTCCGGCGCGGGGAGCACGAAGGAAGCTCCCAACGAGAACTACGCACGCGAGATGCAGGAGCTCTTCGCGCTTGGCGCCGGCAACGGTTACACAGAGCTCGACGTGCGTGAGCACGCTCGCGCCCTGACAGGCTGGACCTACACCTGGAATCAGGCGACCGGACAGCAGCAGGACTTCCACTTCGATCCGAAGCTGCACGACAACGGTGTGAAGGTCATCTACGGCCGTCGGGGCCGCTTCGGCTGGAGGGAC
The DNA here is from genome assembly GCA_003151895.1 of Solirubrobacterales bacterium. Taxonomy (GTDB): domain Bacteria; phylum Actinomycetota; class Thermoleophilia; order Solirubrobacterales; family Solirubrobacteraceae; genus Palsa-744. The sequence continues at coordinate 15,670 of PLYX01000069.1, read as the reverse complement.
AGCCTGCGACTCGTGCTCGACCATCCCGATCACCCCAGGCACTTCGTCACAAGGCTGTGGTCCTACTTCTGCCCGGAGCCGCTGTCGGCCAGGGATAGGCGAGCAGCCGAAGCGCTTTACGTCTCCTCGGGGAAGCAGATCCGGCCGGTGGTGGAGGCGATGCTGATGCATCCACTCGTGCAGGCAGGCCCGCGCATGGTCAAGCCGCCGATCGTGCAGATCGCGGGAATGCTGCGCGGCATGGGCCGCTACATCGACACCGACGCGTGGGCGTGGGAGTCGAACCTCACCGGCCAGATGCCGTTCTACCCGCCCAATGTCGGGGGCTGGGAAGCCGGCCGATGGCTGAATACGGGGACGTGGCTTGCGCGCTTCAATCTCGCCGCGCAGATGATCGACGAAAAGCGCGCCCTGAAGCCCAACGCGGCCAAGAGAATCGCCTCGCTCGACCCGCACACCCTGACCAAGCAGGCACTTGCCTTCTGGGGCGAGCCCACCATGAGTCGAGCTACTCATGGGGCGCTCCTGTCCTACGCGAAGTCCGCCGCCGTGGACGCCGCCACAGCGACCTGGGAGCGCGAACAGTTCCCGGCGCTCACGCTGAATGCGCTGCGCGCGCTGGTCGTCGCCACCCCCGACTACCAGACATGCTGAGATGAGCGCTGGGCTCCCACATCGTCCGTGTGCCTGCCAGGACTTCACCCGGGCTGAGCTGCTACGACGCGGGGCGGTACAGGCGGGACGCGGCCTTCCCTCGATTGAGCCCGGCATGCCGACACCGGCCGGCACGGGTCTCTCTCGGCGCGGCTTCCTGCTGGCATCGGCGGGCCTCGCCCTGTCGGTCTACGGCGTTGGACGGGTGCTCAACCCCTGCGCCTTCGAGGAGGGAATCGCGCGGGCCGCCGAAGTCCCCAACCAGCCGGTGCTCGTCAGCGTGTATCTGCAGGGAGGCATCGACTCGATGTCGGTCCTATACCCCGCCGGCGATCCGCTGTACACGAAGTACAGGCCGGTGCTCGCATTGCCCGAAGACGCTGGGCCAGCGTTCACGGAGGATCCGCGCCTTCACTGGCACCCCCAGGCCGCTCCGCTCGCCCAGCTGCACGGCGAGGGGAAGATGAGCGTGCTGCCCGCCGTCGGCTACGCCGACCCCGACCAGTCGCACTTCACCAGCCGCCACTTCTGGGAGGTGGGCGCCACCCAGGCCGATCTGCTCACCGGTTGGATGGGCCGCTACCTCGATCTCACCGGAAGCCCCGACAACCCGCTGCAGGGCCTGTGTCTCGACGAGGCGCTGCAACCGTCGCTCGCGACCGCGCGCATGCCGGTGGCGGCGATCGACACACCGTCCTCCTACTCCTTCTACGCCAAGGGCGTATGGGGAGCGCCGCAGTCGATCATGTACGACTACTTCGACGCCCTCGGCAGGGTGGGAATACGCTCCGGCGACCCCGCGATGGCACAGTCCGGTCAGGCCGCGCTGATGTCGAACACCCTGCGCCGCCAGTTGATGCCCTTCCAGCCCACGTCGGGCTCCACGACGCCGGCGCTGCCAGCGGGCTATCCGAGCTCCGCCGACGGCTTCCCGACGCGCCTGGCGGGCGTCGCGCAACTGCTGGCGGCAGGCCTGCCGCTGCACTGCGTGACCGTCTCGACCGACTCGGTATTCGACACGCATGACAACCAGGTGGCGGCGCTGGGTTCGGGGCTCGGGGAGGCCGCGCAGACCCTGTATGCCTTCCAGCGAGACCTGGAATCGCGCGGGCTGGCCGACCGTGTGCTCACTTTGGTGTGGTCGGAGTTCGGGCGCCGTCCGCAGGAGAACGCGTCCGCCGGCACCGACCACGGCGCGGCCGGCTGCGGGTTCGTGATGGGCACGCGCGCAGCCGGAACGATGATCGGCGAATGGCCGGGCCTTGCGAGCGGACTCGACGCACTGGGCAACGTCCGGGCTACATCCGATTTCCGCAGCCTCTACTCGTCGCTGCTTGAGCAGTGGCTCGGACACGAAGCCGCGCCGATCATTCCCGGTGCGTCCAAGCTTGGACGCGTGCAGGTCGTCAGGTGAGACTCGCAGGCACGCTCCCGCTCGGCGCGCTTGTGGCCGTCGGCACACTTGCACTCTCGGGTGGCGCCCGAGCCCGGTCGAGCTCAGAGCTTCGTGCTGGCGCGACCACCAGTTCGCACCTGCAGGTCACACAGGTCGAGTACCGGCTGATCCTCTCCCGCGGTGTCGTGAAAGAGGGACCCGTCGATCTCCAGGCAATCGACGGAGGTATGGATCCGCACGACCTGCGCCTGCGTCACCTCGACGCCAAGCAGGAAATCGCCGTGCCGGAATTGACGCCAGGAAGGCGCTGGGATGGGGTGGTGAACCTCAAGCCCGGCCTCTACCACCTGTGGTGCTCGCTGCCCGAACACGCCAAGCTGGGAATGCACGCGACGCTCAGGGTCGTGCGCTGATTGCGAGTGGCGCCCGTTGCTACTCCAGCGTGTGGTTATCTCCCCGTGCCACCCACCGGCTCGATCTCCCAGGTGACCCTCGAGGTCCCTTCGCGCTTGACGTCCTCGCCCCACAGCGTCGTGAAGCTCTGGACGAGCCGTCAGTCGGTCTATGCTGACGAGCGAGGGGGATCTACCCGAGAGAGGTGTTCGATATGGCAGTTGGGATCCGCATCAAGTTTGCTGGCGTCACGCAGGACCAGTTCGACGAGATCAACAGGCACGTCGATCCGGCCGGCGATCCACCGAAGGGTTTGCTGTTTCACGCCTCGGGACCGATCGACGGGGGTTGGGGCGTGATCGACTTCTGGGAGTCGCGGGCAGACTTCGACGCCTTCACGCCTCGGATCCAGCAATCTGTCGCGGCCGCAGGCGTCGAGGTGCAGGGCGCTCCGGATATCAAGGAGTTTCCCGTGCATGAGACGTTCGCCGGCTGACGCGAGGCGCGCCGTTACCCGACATTTGGGCATATCTCCGGGCGCAGCTATCGCCGACCGGGACTGATTCGTAGCTTCCTGACTCGTGCAGAGTTCGACGCGAGACGATGCGCCCAGAGCGAATCCAGCAAGTGACGGCACGCTCTGCGCTTCTGAGACGCCGACAGTCGCCGGGGCTCCCGGCGCCCGCCCGATCAGCCGCACTGCGTACCGGTGATCCTCGGTTGGGAAGTTCTGAGTCCGGTAGCTTTCCACCAGTGCGATCTGAGCGCCGGTGACCGCTGCGCTGCCGTAGACATGGTCTGTAGCAAAGCCGCCGGTCGTGGCGGTCGCGCCCGTCGGTACCACGAGGGCTGTCGCGATGGTCGCGCGAAGCACAACCCGCCACGGTCTCCGCTGTGCGCGCCTTCATGCGACAAGGCGCGCGCCCCTGTTCATACGGTCGTTATCGGTAGAGCCTCGGCGTTGCTTGACACCTCGTGGTCGCGTTGGGTCGACGACGCATCCCCCTGCGCGCCGCGCGCCGGCGGCACGGGCACACATCGTGTTCAAGTGCAAGCCGACCGCTCCAGGAAGGCAGCCATGCGCTGGCCGAGGCTGCCCTGCAGATAGACGGCGATCTCCGCGATGGGAAACGTCGCCGCGTCATGATCCAGCCGCTCAGCCTGAGCGCGTCAGTCGCTGAGGTGCTCGCTGTCAGCCTCGCCGTACACCGAGTCGGCTGACTCCTCATCGCGCCCGTCCGCGTCTTGAAGGATGCGGGCCGGAGTGTGCTCGTCGCCGTGAGATGCGTGCTCGATGAGATCGTGCTCAGCGAGCTCAAAGCCCTCGGCCTCACCGCCTCCGGCTTCATCCACGGCGCGGCGCTCCTGGCGATGGCGCTCGGTGCGATCCATGATTGGCTCGACAGGCGTGTCCTCGTCCACACTCCAACTGTACTCGCTCGGACACACTCTTGACTGCCTGGCCAATGATCTCGATGTTACGGATCCGACGTTTGGGCCGGGGTGGCAGAGATCAGCCGCCGTCAGGCTTGGTATGACCTGGTTATACTGTGTTGCGTGAAGACGGCGATCTCGCTTTCGGATGAGACCTTTCGTCGCGTGGACCGCGCTGCAAAGCGGCTGGGCCTATCGCGTAGCGAGCTCTTCGCGCGCGCAGCGGAGAACTGGCTTGATGACTTGGAGGACGATGGCGTCACCGAGGCGATCAACCGTGCGATCGCCGGACTGCCAGACGATCACCAGTTCACCGATGCGGCTGCGGCGGCGTTGGCTGCCGGCGATCAGAGCTGATGGTGCGGGGTCAGCTGTGGTGGGCCGATCTCGGCCTGCCCAGGGGTTCCGCTCCCGCGCTGCGACGCCCGGTGTTGGTCGTCAGTGCCGACCAGTACAACCGTTCCAGGCTGGCGACCGTCACCGTGGCTGTGATCACGAGCGACGTCCAGCTCGCCGCGCTGCCAGGCAACGTTTTGGTGCCAGCTGACGTCGTCGCCGACCTTGACGCCGATTCGGTGGTCAACGTCACACAGATCGCCACGATCGACCGAGGCGCCGTCGAAGAGCGCATCGGTTCCTTGCCGGACTGGCTGATGGCCGAGGTCGACACCGGTCTCGCTCGCGCGCTTGCACTCGCTCACCTCTGAGCACGCGCCATATGCAAAGGGTGGGCGTGCGCTTCCGCCTTGCGCGATGACCAGCAGACGGTTGCGGCTCGTCGCACGCGTGGCGTCGGACACCCCCTTGACCGCCTGACCGATGATCTCGATGTTGCGGATGACGGCATCCTGGGTCTTGCCGTCCGAGAGGAACGCTTCACGGCCATCGACGGTGTAGCTCAGAATCGCGTCGATCCTTCGATCGCGTGGAGCGGATAGGCGCTCTCGTCCTTCACAGCGGGACGGCCTCGGCGTAGATACGCTCGCGGAGATGCGGGCTCACCCCGCCGTCGGGTGTTGACGGTGCCCCTCGCGATCACGGAGGATGTCCCGGCCGGCGTGGAACTTCGGTGGCGGCCCGGTTGTGACTCTCAGACGGTGACGAGCATAGCGGCCTCCTCGGTTGTATGTGTGGTGGTGGGCTGGGTGATCTCTGCTTCGACGGCGAGCGCGAGCTTGGCGAGGCCGGCCTGGATCGTCAAGGCCGCCGCCAGTGGCGCGGGCTCTACGAGCCGTGCGCGACCGGCCTTTGAGTCCACCTCGATCGCCCATCGCCACGGAGCCTCGGGCGGCGACTCGATCGCGAACGGCTCGAGCTTGTAGGCGATCGCGATAGGAGAGGACCGGGGAAGCGCCGGACGTTGTGCGCACGCCGGCGTTCAGGAGCTGAACGGAGATTAGGGGCACCTGACCCATTGACGGCCGACCCTCGCCAAGCGCAGACTACTCAAAGTCGATCCCGACCTACCTAGCTCGATCCAACCGAGTGTTTGCATTGGCGGTGTCGGCGAGCATGGCGTCCACACTTCGAGGAGACGACGATGGCATCAAAGCGCCCTGGAATGCGGCTGAGCTTGCTCGGGGCGTGCGTGCTCGCGATTGCCGGCGTCGTAGCGGGCTCAGCACTCGCGTGGGGCACTCACGGTGGAAGGCAACGTCACGGTCAAAACCAGCTGATCCCGCTCTATGACAACGCCAACCCGGCTAACTGGACCGCGGCGTGCTCGCAGAGCAATGGCTCCGGCGGCGGCTCGTGGATCATTGCCAACGCGGCCGAAAGTAGCGAAGGAGGGGGACCCGGGAAGGCACGCGCGCCGGGGTGGGCGAACGTCATCGAAAATTGCTACAGCTACGGTCGCACATCGGTCATCGGCTACGTGTGGACGGACTACGGCGTGGGCGGTCAGGCCGCCCTCGCCGGCATCGAGAGCCAAATCGACGCCTGGTACTCCTACTACCCGGGCGAGATCGCGGGGATCTTCTTCGACGGCGTCGCAGACGACGTCCCCGGGACGACCACGAGCAACCAGAGCTTCTACCAGGCGCTCGCCTCCTACGTGCACTCGCATGAGGGCAATAACGACGAGGTCGTGTTCAACTTCGGCGCCAACCCCGAATCGGACTGGATGTTGAACGGTAGCGACGCCGAAAACGCGGACATCGTCGTGACCTTCGAGGGCTCCTACGACACTCCCGGTGAAAACCCCTACACCTCCTGGACGCAGGCCGGCTGGGAGCTGGGCTACCCGGCCGACGACTTCGCTGCGCTGATTCACAACGCGCCCGAAGGCCCCACGGCGCCCCAGCCCGCGTCGGCGTGCAGCTCCCTGACTCGGCAGAACATCGGCTATGTCTACGTCGGGACCTCCTACCAGCAGCTGCCCTCCTACTTCGGCGCCCTCTCGGCGGAAGCTCTCAACGGCAGCTGCTGAGAACAGATCACGTGAGCAGGTCGAGGCCGTGACGGCATCGTTGGGCGCGTCGGTTAGCCCTAGCCGCTCCCGGCGGGGACGAGCGGTGTGGCTGGGAATCCTGCTGGCGCCCGCGCTCCTGCTGCTCGCATTGGTGATGCCCCAGGTCTCCCGCGCGGCCAGCTGGTGGGTCCCGCCTCAGAACTCGACCTGGGATTGGCAGTTGGCTGTGCCGGTGGATCAGACCGTGGATGCGCAGGTGTATGACATCGATTTGTTCGAAAACGAAGCGTCCGTAGGCAGCCCCGAGATGACACGTTAAGTCGGCTTTCCTGCAACCAGGAGCGGAAGCACGCTGCGGCCTCAAGCAAACGGCATTGCGGCTGGACCGCGACTCGATCAGCTCGAGTCCCGGCTCTCCGTCTTGGGTAGCGCGGCCTGGTAGAGGGTGTAGTCGCTGTCGAGGCGGGTCACGGGTGAGAACCCGGCGCGAGTGATCAGTCTCACGGACTTCTCGTTCTGCTCGGCGGCGATGGCGAGGATACGCTCGTAGCCATCTCGGGCGGCGAGGTGGGCCGTCTCTTCGAGCGTTGCCACGCACACAGTGGGCGGGGTGGCTTCTCGTCCAGCCAGGCACCCTGGACATCCTCGTGGATCGCGAGTACGACAAGGTCGGCTGTGTGCGGCTCGTGTGCCTGCTGCACGATGGAGACCGCGATCAGGCGATCGTCTGCCTCGAAGAGCAAGACCTTCGTCTCGCGGGCCGCGGCGGGCGTGCCCAGCACCGATGCTGCCTTGCGGATCACCTTGGTTGCGTCTTGCACGTACCAAGGGCGGTGTCCGCAGCGGAACGAGCGGATCGCCGCGGCGTCCTCCGGTTGGGCGAGGCGGACGGTGGGCGGCGTCAGAAGCCGACGGGCCACCGGCTAACGCCAGGCGAGCCGTGGACCGATCAGGGCCAGCGGACGGGCAGCCTCTACGCGACCAAGCAGGCCGTCCAGGTCTACGGGCAGTCTCGGGCGAAGCTCGCCGAACGGATCATCGTTCTGGCCTGCCGGCACGTCCGACCACGCGGGCTCCACGACTGTCCACAGCGCGCCATCCCCCAGCAACTCCACGCGAACGCTGACGGGGCTGCCGACGTCAAGGGCGCTTGCGGGGAGGGCGGACGCCGGCAAGGTGTAGCGCTCACCGTCGGCGGAGACGATCTCCGCCGCGTCGTCGTCGAGGCGCACGACCGTTCCCACGATTGTGCTCACCCCGATGTCGGCCAGCGGCTTCCCAAACGCACGGCGAACGATTGAGACACTGCGCGCGAGCTCGTCAGCCGGCCGACGGTCGTTGCGCACGACGCGCTCGTAGATTCCATCTAGATCCAGCTCACCCGCGTCGAGCGACATCTCATGCCTGGCCACCTCGACCAGACGCCGCGCCGCCGTGCCGGACTCGAGCTTGGCCGCACGGGCAGCGATCCGGAGGGCCAGATCGGGGCGCTGCTTGCGATAGGCCGTCGTCGCGTCGCGGTTCAGCGCGCAGAACGCCGTCACGGTGCCGCTGAGCCGGCCCGCGCGACGCGGCTTGACCTCGATGCCGCCCGTGATGAAGCCGTCACGCTTAAGGCGGCGGAACGCGCTATCGCCGGCCCGGCCGGTCGGGTCCAGCGCGCGCAGGATCTCGACCTTGGAGAGAAGGGGGCGCTCGGTCAGCATGAGCGGAGCATAGCGGCTCTGACACGTCATTTCAACGGGTCAGAGCTGGAGGGCAGCTAAACGTTCCATCCCGGATGTCCGATACGGGTGTCGATGGCAATGACCGTCCGCCAGAAGCGCGCGCTGGCACGTAATCTGCGCTCCACCGTATTCGAGGTGTGCGTGTGCGTGGGTGTGCTCGCATCGCTGCAGTGGGCGGTCAAGCATCCCGAGCACGTGGCATGTCGGCGAGTCGGCGAACGACGCGAACGACGCGAACGGCAACGAGGAGGCTACGCGGGAGGCAATCAACAACCGACCGCACAGACACCGCTTCCGGCGAGGGCGCGCCGGATTGCCGTCTACACGGGTCCGCTGGTGTGGGACGCTTCGGATCCCGAGTACGCTTCGGTCGTGATTGGCCGGGAGACATCGTCCCTGTCAGATCGGGGCGACGCGGAACGATAATGTCGCGGATGAGCTTCGTCTTCGCGCTCACGCATCAGACGGGCAGACGCCTGGCCGAGATCGGTTTCTTACTCTTTCTGTTCGCTGGCATCTGGCTGGCCGCCGCGCAGATCCCACAGCTCAAGCTGGGCACTGCAAGGACGATCATCGCGGGAATCGTTCTCGCCATCGGCGGTCTGCTTCTCCTCATCGCCACGCACTGGGGTCATTTCGGCTAGCGGCCTGCGATCATGCCACCTCACCACGCGTCGTCCCAAGCAAGGCACAGCTTGCAGGATGTCGCTCCAGCAATGCGGGCGTCTCCGACGGCGACAGGCGGGTGCTCGCCTTGGACGACCGAGGCTCAAGAACGCGACCCGGGGAGCGCCCCGTCGCCCTAATCGCAATGCGGTGCCGAACGATGGTTGACACTCGCAGCTCCCGCGACCCGTCGGTGGCTGGGGCCGCGTATGTTCCGAGGCTCGCCCCCCCTATTTTCCCCCTATCGTACTCGGGCTTTCCCCCGAGAATCCCCCTATCGGCAGGACCAAGGTCGGAAAGTCCCTGCAAACGCTGGCCGCTCCTGTCCGGCCATGTCCGGCGTCAGAACGCCAAATTCCCTGTCGTGGCCGGGGATGTCCGAATATGTCCGCAGAAGTGTTGCGATCGGGGAGACAGGTTCAAAGTCGCGGACATCCCAATGTTTACGGGCGTTTTTTCACGCTGATTCCCCTAGAATTCCCCTATTGCACCCGTTACCGCTGCCCTTAATTCCCCTAAGTCGCGTGATGTTCGGGCCCCAGCCACGGCACATGTGATCGATCGTGTCTTACTAGGGCAAACTTGCGAAAAACGTTAGTTTGCCTTATTATTAGGCCATGAAGATCCGCGAACTGCCTGACGCTCTGCTGGCACAGGGTCGTCATACCGCCAGCACCGATGAGCTGCTGGAGCTGACCGGGCTGGATCGCGCTGCCCTACACAACGGGTTGCACCGCCTGCGTGAGAACGGGTCGATCATCTCGCCCGCTCGCGGGCTCTACGCCGTTGTTCCTCCGCAATACCGCTCTTGGGGTGCGCCGCCCGCAGAGTGGTTCATCGACGCGATGATGGCGCACCTCGATCGTCGCTACTACATCGCGTTGCTCACGGCCGCTGCGATGCACGGCTCCGCCCACCAGGCGCCGCAGAGCTTCCAAGTCATCACCGAGAAGGACGTCCCCGACCGGGACCTAGGACGTAACCACCTGCGCTTCTACACAAGCCGCCACATGTCGGACGCTGAGACCGAACGCCGCACCGGCCCGTCCGGATACCTACAACTCTCCACACGCGAGAGCACCGCAGGGGACCTCGCCCAGCACCCACGTCAAAGCGGCGGGCTGAGCAACGTCGCCACCGTCCTAATCGAGCTCGGAGACCTCGACGGCGCAGCCCTCGGACGTATCGCCGCCTCGCGCGGGAAGGCCACCGCGAGAAGGCTCGGTTGGCTGCTCGAACACCACCGCCCCGATGTCGACCTGAACCCGTTGCGCATCATCGCCCGACCACAGGAGGGAGAGCCCACCCCTCTGAGCCCAAGCGGCCCAGCCTCCGGCCAGCTCGATCGCACCTGGGGCCTTCGACTCAATACCGACGTTCAACCCGACCTGTGATCCCCCAGCCCTACATCACCGAATGGTCTACCCACGCGTCCTGGCCGTCGGAGAGCCAAATCGAGCAGGACCTGATCCTCTCGAGACTGATTATCGAGATCGCTAGTGATGAGTTGCTCGCCAACGAGCTCACGTTCCGCGGCGGCACCTGCCTGCACAAGCTGCACCTCCCGCAAGCGGCACGGTATTCAGAGGACCTCGACTACACCCGGACCTCTGAGGAGCCCAAGATCGGGGAATGTCTAACCGCACTACGTCGCATCGCCGCAAACATCGGCTTGGAGGAGAGAAAGCGCAGGTTCCCCAGCCACGACTCTGACATGGCCTGCATCTGGTTTCGCACAAACTCCGAGACAAACGACGGGGAGATCTCTATCAAGATCGAGATCAACATCCACGAGACCGGCCCCGAGCCGGCGAACTCCGACGGGCGCTCGCGCCGGCGATGGCGCATCTCCGGGTGCCGCAGTTCGAGCAGAACGCGGCGGGGGCGCTCACCGCTCGCGTTCCGTCCTGCGTCGCGGCCATGATGCCTGGGGTGATGAGTGGTGGATGATCGTTCGGCTCTGTCAGGCATCGACGGCCTCAACGTCCGGCGCGGGCTGATTCCCGACCTCGCGGCCGGCGCGTGAGCCGGATCGCTCGCAACGCGCCGTGTCCGTGCGAGAGCGGGCGTAAGTACAAGCGCTGCTGCGGCGCCGCGCGGACCGAGATCGATCCGCGTGCGCTCTCGCGCGGCGACATGGCGGTCGGCGACCGGATCCAGGAGTGGGCATACGCCAACCACCGCGACGAGATGGACGCGGCACTCGGCGAGCTGGTCGGCGATCCGCGCGACGTGATCTTCGGCGACACCGACACGCAGCTGGTGGCATCGTGGCAGCTCAACGACCGCGAGCTTCCCGGTGGCGGCACGCCGGCGCGGCGTTACGCGCAGCTGGCGGGGCTCACCGATTCCGAGCGTGCGATCGCTTCTCGGATCGCGTCCGCGCGCCTGGCGCTGCTGCGGGTGCGCAGCACCGAGCCGGGCCAGGCGATCGAGATCGAGGACGTGACGCGCGGCAGCGCGCGGGTGCGCGTGGTCAGCCACGAGGTCTCCTCCTACGTTCAGAGGAACGACATGTTCGTCGGTCATCTGACGCCGGGGCCGCCGTCGGCGTCGTTGTGGGGAGCGATGGCGATGCTGGACCGTCGTGGCGGACGTGAGCTGATCGACCTGCTGGAGGAGCGCATCGCGCTGCTCGGACTCGACCCATACGCCGACAACGTGCTCGGCGTAGCGATGGCATCGGCGGCGCTGGAGGTAACGAGAATGCTGATGCCGGCGCTGCGGCGCCCATCGCGGCGCTCATGGCGCCGCGGGGCGCGCGCCGCGTAGCGCAGCTGCGTGAGCCCGCTCAGCGACGGCGACTCTGCTTGCGCGCAGAGCGTCGTGCCTTGCGCTTGGCGCGGCGCCGGCCAGTGGTGTCGCCGGGCGCGCGGCGAGCGGCGGGGTGAAGCTCGCCGTCGAAGATCGGCAGCTCGTCGTCGTCCTCCTCCCACGGAGCGAGCGTCTCGGGCCAGGCGATGGCGTCGCCGGCGCCGGTGAGGGCGCGGGCGATGATCGGCAGGACCGGCGCGGCGTCCGAGCCGAGCGCGATACCGAGCTCGCGAGCGCAAGCGGCGGTCGCGGTCACGCGCGCGGCCAGCTCGTCCGTAGCCAGCGGAGCCAGCGGCGGGGCGCTCGCGTCGTTCGTCAACTTGCGCAGCAGCCGCTCGGCCTCACGGCGCGGGAGCGGTGGCGTAAGCATGCACTCGACCAGGGCACCGGTCGCCATGTGGACGCCGAGCACGAGCACCTGCCGGTCGCGGCTGCCGGGTCGCGCGAGCACGGCGACGATCATCTCCGTGCCCTCGTCGACGCCCGCAGCGGCCGAGTCCACCGACAGCGTGCCGATGTGCGCGAGCGCCGGGTGCGTGACCCCGCGGCCCGCAAGCAGGACGGCGGCCTCGCGCGCATGGGCAGCCAGCGGCGCGGGTGCAAGCACGGCAAGCGCGGCGAGCGTGGCGGCAGCGATCGGATCGCCGCGCGCCGCGATCGCGTCGACGACGACGCGGCGCGCCGCCTCCGGGACCTCGGGGATCGAGAGCGGCAGCAGCAGCGTGCCCGCGAGCAGCTCAAGGTCGGCGGGGTCGTCGATCTCGCAGCCGTCATCGAGCAAGCCGACGAGCTCGGCGACCAGATGCTCGGGCGGCAGCTCAGAGCGGTGGCTCATACCCGCCACAATACGTACCTCGGCGAAAATGCTGGCCCCAGCGCGGGGCGCGCCGCGGCGGCGCTCTACTACAGCGACTCGAGCGGGTGCTGTCGTCTGATGTAGTCGCCAAATAGCGGTGCGGTGAAGTCGACGTAGCCGCGTCGTGGGCTGTAGATAAGTCCCTTGACGTCGATGAGGTTCTGGCGGACCAGGGCTGTGCGGCGCTGGTCGGTGCCGAGACGTGCTGAGACCTCTGCGGTCTGTTGAGGACCGTCGCCGAGTTCTGCGATCGCCGCCAGATACCGCCGCTCGGCGGCGGTAGCGCGGTTGAACCGGGCGCGATGAAACCCGCTGTCGAGCTGCTCCTGTGCGATCGTGTCAGCAGCCTTCGCATCTCGCTCGGTGATCGGCGAACGCTCCGCGACCAGCCAGGCGTAGCGGCCGTACGTCTGCAGGAAGAACGGATAGCGCTCTGCGCGTGCGAGGATGAAGTCGAGCGCCGCCGGCTCGTAGTCGACATCCTCGCGGCTCGCGGGGACCGTGAGCGCGGCCTTGGCAGCATCGTCGGTCAGCCTGCCGATCTCCACGTACTGGAACAGCCGCTCGGCGTAGGAGCTCGCCTCGGCAAGGCGTCCCGGCAGCTGTGGCAGCCCGGCACACACGAGCGCGACTGGGAGCTGGCGTTGGGCGATGCGGTGGAAGGCTGCCAGCAGCGCCTGCAGGTCGTCCCTCTCGGCGAACTGCATCTCGTCGAAGAAGAGCACGACACCACCGTCGGCCGCGCGAGCAGTCTCGCCAAGCTCGACCAGGACATCCTGAATAGGCGACAGTATATGCTTTTATATCGCTGTATTTGGTCATCGCATAAAACCAAATATTCCGTCGTCGAGAGCCTGGGCATAGACTCACGACCCATGAGCCACTCGGCCCGCGACCGCCTCGCCGTCCTTCTGGCCGAGAGGATAGGGGCGGAGGTGTTCAGCGCGGCGCTGACCGCCCCGACTGGCGACCTGCACCTCGAGGTGCGAGGCGTGGGCCCGATCAAGCTTCCCGTGTCGCAAGCGCAGGCGAGGCAGCTGTGCGTGCTGGGCCGACCAGCTCGATATGGCCGGGGAGAACAGACCCTGCTGGACCGCGACGTGCGGGACACGTGGGAGATCCCAAAGAGCCGCGTCAAGATCGACAAGCGCCGCTGGAACGAGACGCTCCAGCCCGTCCTCGAGCGGTTGGGCCGCAAGCTGGGGCTTACCTCCGGGCGCGCGCTGCGGGCGGAGCTGCACTCAATGCTCGTGTATGGACCCGGGCAGTTCTTCCTCGAGCACCAAGATTCAGAGAAGGACGACGGGATGGTCGCCTCGCTCGTGGTCGGCCTGCCCGCGACCTTCAAGGGCGGCGCGCTTGAGGTTCGCCACGGCGGCCAGACCGCGACGTATCAGGGATCGAAGAAGGCTCTGTCGTTCGTCGCGTTCTACAGCGACTGCCGTCACCAGGTCAGGCCGGTTGCCTCCGGATACCGGGTCGTGCTCACCTACAACCTGCTGCTCCGCGAGGCGGCAGCCGGATCGACTGTCGACCCGGACGCCGAGCTCGTCGAGAACCTCGCCGGCTGCCTGGAGGAGCACTTCGCCTGCTCTGGTGGTCCGGACCGTCTCGTGTACCTGCTCGACCACGAGTACACGCCACGCGGTCTGAGCTTCTCGCGCCTGAAGGGCGTCGACGCGCAGCGTGTGCCTGCGCTCCGTGCGGCGGCGGAGCGCGCCGGCTGCGAGCTCGCGCTTGCGCTGACGAACGTGAAAGAGACCTGGAGCGCCTACGAGGAGGACGCGCGGGAGCCCTGGGGCCGGCGCTCTAGCGACAGGGGATGGGACGACGGGGACGACGACGAAGACGAGCTCGACTCCTCCGACGGAGACGGGGACGGCGACTACGAGCTCGAGGAACTGATCGAGTCTGCGGTCACGCTGGAGAGCTGGACCGGCTCCCGCAGCGGTCGCCTAGAGAGGGTGGATCTCCCCGTCGGCGACGATGCGGTCTGCGCCAGCACCCCCTCAGGCGACCTGGAGCCCTACGCCTTGGAATACGAGGGGTACATGGGCAACTATGGCAACACCCTCGACCGCTGGTACCGCCGCGGCGCGATCGTGCTGTGGCCAGCAAGCCGCGCGTTCGCCGTGCGAGGGCAGGCATCCCCGTCTTCGGCGCTGCAGGAGCTGAGCGCCCGCGCGAGGACGGGCGATCTGGCCGGCGCTCGCGAGGCAGCCGCGATGCTCGCCCCGTTCTGGGAAGGGGCGGCCGCGCGCGTAGAGGCGAGAGCGCTCTTTGCGAAGGCGCTGCGCGCCGCGCGGCTGCTCGACGAGCCCGCCCTGGCGGCGATGCTGCTGCGACCGTTTCGGCTGGAGACGCTCACCAGAAGCGACGCCAAGGCGCTGAGCGCGCTGGTCGGCGCCTACGGCGAGCGCTGGGCGCAGGAGCTCGTGACCGCATGGTCGGCGAAGCGGCGGTTCCACTACGACCGCAACCGCGAGGGCCCCAAGGAGTGGACGGCCTCGCTGCCGAAGCTCTGCCTCGCGCTGCGGGACACCGGAGAGACCGGGACTACGGCGGCGACGCTGCTGCTGCGAGCGTCCTGGGGCTCGGCGAAGGACTCCATCGAAGAGGGCCTTGAGCTCTCTCCGCCGAGCGCTCGTGAGCGGACGCTGTCCGAGCTTGCACGCCCGCTCGCGGCGATGCTGGAGGGCGCACGGGTGATCGCGGCGACCGCCCTGGGCGATGAAGCGATCATGGTGCTGCGCCGCGACGAGCAGCTGACCGGCTGCGCGATCGCCCTACTCCGGGCGACCCCCAGCCAGCGTTGGAGCGCAACGGGCCTCGACACCCTCGGAGCCCACTGCTCCGCCACCCTCGAGGCTCGCCTCGCCCATCCCTCGCGCCCTGGCGATGACTGGTCGATCGAGCTACCCAAAGGATGTGGCTGCGAACTGTGCGGTGAGCTGCGTGGCTTCCTTGAAGACCCAATCCCGACGACGCTCGAGTGGCCGCTCGCCAAGGACAGACGCGCTCACGTACACCGCCGCATCGACGCCGCCGAGCTCCCGGTGACCCACCAGACCCGACGAGCAGGGCGACCGTACACCCTCGTTCTGAGAAAGACCGACGCACTCTTCGAGCGCGAACGCCTGCGGCGTCGCCACGACGAGAAAGACCTCGCATGGCTCCAAGGAGCACTGGCGCAACCAATACGGCGAGATGAAGGCCAATGATGTGAGGCGGCTGAAAGAACTCGAGCGCGACAACGCGACGTTTGGAGTGATTAGCAACGTTCTGCTCTTCGGGATCGGGGAGACAGGATTTGAACC
>PLYX01000031.1 GCA_003151895.1 Solirubrobacterales bacterium | reverse complement strand
GTGTTCGACGCCACCGGCATCGCCGGCTCCACCGAGCTGGTCGAGCTCCAGCGCTTCTTCCATGCCAACGTCAAACGCGTGCAGGCCTCCGGCCGGGTGGTCGTGCTGGGCACTCCTCCAGAGGAGGAGCCCGTACGCCAGGCCACCGCGCAGCGGGCGCTCGAGGGCTTCACCCGCTCGCTGGGCAAGGAGATCGGCAGGGGCATCGCCGTCCAGCTCGTCTACGTCGCCCAGGGCGCCGAGGAGCAGGTCGAGTCCACCCTGCGCTTCTTGCTCTCCCCGCGCTCGGCCTACGTCTCCGGCCAGGTCATCCGCGTGGGGCAGGCCGTGGTCCAGGCGGCCAAGCTCGACTGGCAGCGTCCCTTGGAGGGCAAGACAGCGCTCGTCACGGGCGCCTCGCGGGGCATCGGCGAGGCGATCGCCACGACCCTGCACCGCGACGGGGCCAAGCTCGTCCTGCTGGACGTGCCCGCCCTGTCCGAGGATCTGCGCAAGGTGGCCTCTCGCCTGGACGCCGAGACGATCGAGCTCGACATCACCGACCGGGACGCGCCCGCCAAGATCGCTGACCGGCTCTCAGATGGCGTGGACGTGGTCGTCCACAACGCGGGCGTCACCCGCGACCGCACTATCGCCAAGATGCCCGAGGACCGCTGGACCTCGCTGATGGAGATCAACCTGTCAAGCCAGGAGCGCATCAATGACGAGCTGGTCTCGCGCAACCTGGTGCGCGAGAACGGGCGCATCGTGTGCGTGTCCTCCATGAGCGCCGTAGCGGGCAACTCCGGCCAGGCCAACTACGCCACCTCCAAGGCCGGCGTGATCGGGATGGTGCAGGCGCTCGCGCCGGTGCTGGCCGAGCGCGGCGCCACGATCAACGCGGTCGCGCCCGGCTTCATCGAGACCCGGATGACCGCCAAGATGCCGATTGCGCTGCGCGAGGCGGGACGGCGCATGAACAGCATGTCCCAGGGCGGCCTGCCGGTCGACGTGGCCGAGACGATCGCCTGGTTTGCCTNNTCTGCGGGCAGAGCCTGCTGGGGGCATGATGGCGGCGCGCACCCTCTCCAGCGCTCCCTCCATGCTGCCGCTGTACGCGCGGGCGGCGGCGTCCATGATCCCGGGCGCCTCGCTGCTCCCGTTCGTCCCGGGCCGCGGCAAGGAGATCCCCGACGTCGATCTCACGCTCGCCGGCGTGCGGGTCGACCCGGACAAGGTGGCCGCCTACGCCAAGGTGTGCGGCTTTGCGCTGCGCGAGAAGCTGCCGCCCACCTATCCCCACGTGCTGGCCTTTCCGCTGCACATGGCCGCCATGGCCGACGGGCGCTTCCCGTTCGGGGCCGTGGGGCTCGTGCACATCGAGAACCGCATCGTCCAGCACCGGCCGATCGCGCTTGGCGAGGAGCTCGAGATCCGCGTGCGCGCGACCAAGCTGGAGCCCCATCCGCGCGGGCGCACGTTCGCACTGCTCTCCGACGTCGTCGTGGACGGGGAGAGGGTGTGGGAAGGGATCAGCACCATGCTCCGCCGCGGCGGCGGCAGCGGCGGCGGCCCAGCCGAGGCCGGCCCCTCCGGCGACTCGACGCAGGCCACCGGCGCCGCCGCGATGCCCGGCGACTCTGCGGCGAGCTCGCCGGAGTCATCGGGTGGCTCGACCGGAGTCTCCTCGGCGCCGCCGGGCATCGAGTGGCGCCTGGGNNCGCACGGCATGTGGACCAAGGCCCACTGTCTGGCGGCGCTCGAAAACAGGCTTCCCGACGCGTTCAGCGTCGATGTCCGCTTCCGCAAGCCGATCCTGCTGCCCGCGCGCGTGCAGTTCGCCTCCTCCGCCCAAGGCGAGCAGATCGAGTTCGTGGTGAAGGACGCCAAGCGTCACACCACCCACCTGGAAGGCCGCATGCGACCCGTCGACGACGGGAGGAACCCAAAGTGAACGGCTCCAAGAGGGGCGTCGCCGAGCGCAGCATGGGCTTCGGCCTGCGCGCCCTCAATCGCATGGCGGGCTCCAGCATGCTCGACCGGGTGGGCGCGCGCAANNTGACGAGTCCCGCTCGCCAGAGCGCAACCCGTCCGCGCACGCTGTTCGACATCACGCCCGACGACGAGCAGCAGATGCTCAAGGAGGCGGTGCGGGACTTCGCCGCCGAGAAGGTGCGCTCGGCGGCGCAGGACGCCGATACGGCGTGCGCGACCCCTGTGGAGCTGCTCTCCCAGGCCGACGAGCTGGGCGTGAACATGCTCGGCGTCCCCGAGGAGCTCGGAGGAGTCATGCGGGAGCGCGCCTCCGTCTCGAGCGTGCTGATCGCAGAGGCGCTCGCGCACGGGGACATGGGGGTCGCCTACGCCGCGCTCTCCCCCGGGGCGGTCGCGACGGCGATCGGGTGTTGGGGCAGCGCCGAGCTCCAGGCCGCCTACCTGCCCTCGTTCACGGGCGAGAACGTGCCCGCCGCGGCGCTGGCGATCCTCGAGCCCAGACCGCTGTTCGACCCTTTCAAGCTCGACACCCGAGCCCGTCGCGACGGTCGCGACTGGGTGCTCGACGGCGTCAAGTCGCTCGTGGCGCGGGTCTCCGAGTGTGAGCTGTTCGTGGTCGCCGCCCACGCGGAGAGCATCGGACCGGTCCTGTTCGTGGTCGAGTCAAGCACCTCCGGCCTGTCGGTCGAAGCGGAGCCGGCAATGGGGCTGCGGCCCGCCGCGACGGGGCGCTTGCTGCTCGAAGGCGTCCATCTGCCAAGCAGCGCGATCCTCGCCGAGGGCGACAGCGCGGCGTACGACAAGTGCGTGCACCGCGCGCGCATCGCCTGGTGCGCGCTGGCGGTCGGCACCTCCCAGGCGGTGCTCGACTACGTCATCCCCTATGTCAACGGGCGCATCGCCTTTGGCGAACCGGTCTCCAACCGTCAGGCGGTGGCGTTCGCCGTCGCCGACGTCGGCATCGAGACCGACGGGATGCGCCTTGCCACCTACAGGGCCGCCAGCAGGGTCGACCAGGGCAAGGACTTTGCCCGCGAGGCGGCCCTGGCGCGGCGGCTGTGCGCCGCCAAGGCGATGCGGATCGGCTCCGACGGCGTGCAATTGCTCGGCGGACACGGCTACGTCAAGGAGCACCCCGTGGAGCGCTGGTACCGCGACCTCCGCGCAGCGGGCGTCATGGAGGGCGCCCTGCTCGTCTAGAGCGAACGAAACAGATGATCAATCTTGAGATACCCAACAAGTTCAAGCCGCTGGTAGCCCAGGCCAACGAGGTCGCCGCCAACGTCTTCCGACCCATATCCCGCAAGTACGACTCCGCCGAGCACTCCTACCCCAAGGAGCTGGACATGCTCGCCTCGGTGATCGACGGGATGAACGACGGCAGCGACATCGGCGCCGCCGGCGCGGCAGGGGTGCGTCGCGAGTCAGGCGGGAACGGCGACGGGAGCAACCGCAACGGCACGAACCTCTCGACCGTGCTCGGAATCGTGGAGCTGTGCTGGGGAGACGTCGGCTTGCTGCTCTCGATGCCGCGCCAAGGCCTTGGCAACTCGGCGATCGCCTCGGTGGCCACCGAGGAGCAGCTGGAGCGCTACGGAGGCAAGTGGGCGGCGATGGCGATCACCGAGCCCGAAGCCGGCTCGGATTCCGCGGCGATCCGCACGATGGCGGAGCTCGACGGCGACGAGTACGTGCTCAACGGCGAGAAGATCTTCGTCACCTCCGGCGACCGCGCCGACCTGATCGTGGTGTGGGCCTCCCTGGACCGCTCCAAGGGCCGCGCCGCGATCAAGTCGTTCATCGTGGAGCGCTCCAACCCCGGCCTGGTGCTGGACCGCTTGGAGCACAAGCTCGGCATCCGCGCCTCGGACACGGCAAACTTCCGCCTGGAGGACTGCCGCGTGCCCAAGGAGGCGCTGCTCGGGAGCCCCGAGGTCGACGTCAAGCAGGGCTTTGGCGG
>PLYX01000192.1 GCA_003151895.1 Solirubrobacterales bacterium | reverse complement strand
CTCGGGCACGTCGATCTCGTTGCCCTCCTTGTCCACGTCTTTGTGGGCGGGCACGGTGACGGGGATGATTTCCCTGTCGAAGTGGCCCGACTCCTGGGAGGCGACGGCGCGGGTCTGGGAGATGAGCGCCCACTCGTCCTGGGCCTCGCGGCTGACTTTGCGTTCCTCCGCCACGTTCTCGGCGGTCATGCCCATCGGGATGTAGACGTTGTAGAGCGAGTTCTCCGAGCCGTCCACCATCGGATGGAACTCGAACACGGTGCCACCACGGCCCACGCGCGAGACGGCCTCGACACCCGCCGAGATGTAGGTGTCGCCCTCGCCCGCTTTGATCGCGTGGAACGCCATCCGGATCGTCTGCAGCGAGGAGGCACAGAAGCGGTTGACGGTCGTGCCGGGCACGCGATGGTCGATGCCCGCGATCAGCGAGGCGATGCGGGCGACGTTGTAGCCCTGCTCGGCCTCTCCGTAGCCGCACCCCATCATCACGTCGCCGATCGACGTCTGCTCGAGGAGCGGGTTGCGCTCCAGCAGGGCCTTCAGCGGGATCGACGCGAGGTCGTCGGCACGCACGGACTTGAGCGACCCCTTCGCGGCCCGCCCGATGGGCGTGCGCACGGCGTCGACGATCACAGCTTCAGGCATGTGTGCTTTCTCCTTGGTTGGTCGTTGGCGGGGACGGATCCAGTGCCCACCCGCCCCGCACGGCGCGGGAGCGGCGCGAATCCTACGCGAGATCGGGATCGACCCGACCTCCCTATAGATCGAGGCGGGATACGCCCAACTCGTCGAAGCCGACGTGATGGGCAAGCTCGTGGCGCACGGTCTTGGTGACCTGCTCGCGCAGCAGGTCCGGGTTATGGCCGAAATCGCGCCTGATCGTGTCGCGGAAGATCACGATCCTGTCGTGGGCGTTGTTCCTCGTGGCGCCATCCCCCTGGTAGAGGCCGTAGGCGCCGCGGGCGCGCCCGCCGTCGGAGATCACCACAGCAACGTGAGTGAGGGCGTTGCGCAGCAGATCGGGCAGGTCGTCGAGCGCGTCGCGCACGAGCTCTTCGAAGTCGCCGTCGTCGAGCGGGTCGAGCTCCATGAACTCCGCTTCGTCGGGGTCCACCGCGAGGCCTTCGCGAGCCAGCTCCTCCGAGTGGCGCACGAGCTCTTCGAACTCGTCCTCCGACTCGGGGTCGCGCCAGCCGGCGAGGTGCACCGCCACGAATGCCACCCCGCCCGCGAGCACGGCCACGACAATCGCCCCGAGCGCTATCTCCTCGACCGCTCTGACTATGCCGATCGTGCTGAATCCCTGCCCGACGACGAGCGTGAGGAGACCGAGTGAGAGGGCCACGAGCGCCGCCACCGCGACGCGGCGAGCGTGGCCGAAGGCGCCTGGCGACCTCGACGCACGCATCCCTGTTCCTACTTCAGCGTGCGGGCTATAACGAGCCTTTGGATCTCGTTCGTGCCCTCGTAGATCTGGGTGATCTTGGCGTCTCGCATCATGCGCTCCACTGGGTACTCCTTGACATAACCGTAGCCGCCCAGCACCTGAACCGCCTCAACGGTGACCGCCATGGCGGTATCCGAGCAGAAGACCTTCGCCATCGAGGAGTACTTCGCGCGCTGCGGATGGCCCTGGTCGGCCATGGCGCACGCCTTGTAAAGCAGCTCCCGGGCGGCGGCTGTGCGGGTTTCCATGTCGGCGAGCTTGAACTGGATCCCCTGGAACTCGTTGATGGCTTTGCCGAACTGCCTGCGCTCGCGTGCGTAGGCCACCGCGTAGTCGGTCGCCCCTTGAGCGATCCCAACCGCTTGGGCGGCCGCCCCGAGGCGCGTGCGCTCGAGCGTGGCGAGCGCCACGCGCAGGCCCCTGCCGACCTCGCCGATCACATTCTCCTGCGGCACCCTCACGTCCTCGAAGATCGGCTGGCCGGTTGGCGAGGCCCTGATGCCGAGCTTGTGCTCGAGCTTGCCCACGCTGAAGCCCGGTCGGTCGGCCTCCACCACGAAAGCGGTGATCCGTTTGCTCTCGCGGTCGGTGACGGCGAAGGTCACGTAGAAGTCTGCGACGCCAAGGTTGGTGATCCAGTTCTTGGCGCCGTTGATCACCCACTCCTCGCCGTCCTTCACGGCGGTGGTCTGCATCCCCGCCGGGTCCGAACCCGCTTCGGGCTCTGACAGCGCGAATGCCGGGGACCACTCGCCGCTCGCGCACTTCGGGAGCAGGCGCGCCTTCATCTCCTCCGAGCCGAACAGCTGGATCGGCAGCGTGCCGAGCTCCTGCACCATCAGGATCAGCGCGCACGCCGCGTCCACCTTGGCGATCTCCTCGACCGCCATGTTGAGCATCAGCGTGCCCGTGCCGGTGCCGCCGTGCTCGGGAGGGAACGGCAAGCCGAGGATGTCCTGCTCGGCCAGCACCTTGCGTATGTCCCATGGGTACTCGGCCTTCTCGTCGATCTCAGCGGAGCGCGGCGCGATCTTCTCCTGGGCGATCTGTTTGATGGTGGCGCAGAAGTCGATGTGCTCCTGCGGAATGGTGTAAATGTCGGTGAGGGTGTCTTGCATCGTGCGCTGATCCTAGTGACCCCGCTAGGCTCATGCCCTGATGAGCACACCGGTTGACTCCACTCAGACAGACGTCGATCCCGAGCAGCTCGCCGACTGGCTCGCCGAGGACCCCGAGCTGCAGGTGATCGACGTGCGCGAGCCCTACGAGCGCGAGGCGGGCCACATCGCCGGCTCGCGCCACATACCGCTGGTGGAGCTCTCATCGAGGGGGGAGGAGATCGAGCGCGAGCGCCCAGTCGTCTTCTACTGCCGCGTGGGCGCGCGCTCGGAGATGGCTGCCCAGGCGTTTCGGGCGGCCGGCGTCCAGGCATTGTCGATGCGCGGCGGCCTCGTGCGCTGGGCAAGCGAGAACAGGCCGCTCTCTCCCAAGGGCGGCGTCGTGGCGGACCACTGACAAGGGCCGGCTGCGCACCGCCGCCGGAGGCCGTGTTCAGCGCGTCAGCGGCCCCAGGCGCGGCTCAGTAGAGGAGTTCCTTGACATAGCGCTGATGGAGCCGCCCGAGGGACGTCTTTTCGGGGTGGAAGCCGATCGCGTTGAACACCGTGCCGGTAATCGGCGCCCAAGCCACTATGAAGTAGACGCCCAGCAGCAGCACGGTTGTGCGCAACCGGCGCGAGCTCGACAGGGCTGCCAGCGGCAATACCCACAGCACATACCAGGGCAGCACCCAACTGAGCGTCACGAGCAGCGCCACCGACGCCCATCCCGCCGCCGTCAGCGACTCCCGCCGGCGCCACGCAAGCACCGAGCACGCCGCCACGGCCGCCACGAGCACGCCGCTGAGCAGCAGGCGCAGAGCGGTGGTCTCTCCGCCCTGGCCGAGCGCCAGCCCGAGCAGGTTGGGCAGGCTCGTCATCGTCACGAGGCGCCCCTGCGTGGCGAGGTCGGGGAAGTGCGGGCCGAACGCGATCACGCTGCAGGCCCCAACAACGATAGCCGCTGCCAGCATGCCGAGCACCACCTGAATCGCCTCGCGCCTGCTGCGCAGCAGCGAGGCGAGCACGACCGGCAGCAGGATGCCGGCCGATGCCTTGATCGCAACCGCGATCACGAATGTGGCGCCCGCGCCCATTCTCCACGCCGCGGCCCGGCTGGTCGGCATGGCGGCGATCGCGGCAGGCGCGGTCTCCTCGTCGCCGCTCCGCCGGAGCGCCCCCGGCAGAGAGCGCGTGCGCAGCAGCAGGTAGAAGCCGAGCACCACGAAGAACATCATCAGGGAGTCGTTGTGGTCGCCGCCGAGCCCCCACACGAGCACGATCGGGTTCAGGCCGACGAGCACGATCGCGGCGACCGGATCGCGGCCGAGCAGACGTGCCGAGCGCCACACGAGCAGGACGGTGCCGAGGCTCGCGAGCATCAACAACCCCTTCAGCGTCCAGAACGAGGCGGCCACGCCCAGGGGGACGACCGCGAACGTCATGAGTGTGAACAGTGGCCCGTAGGGACTCAGGAGCTGGTGCCAGTTGCTGAGCGCGAAGCTCGGATCGTTGTGAGGCTCGAGGATCGGGGTCGTGGTGTAGGGGTTGAGGTGGTGTGCGATCTCCATCCGGCCGTAGTTGACGTAGTTGAAGATGTCTGTGAGCGCGAGCGGGGGCGCGAGGAACATGATCGCGTGCGCCCCCACCACCGCCGCGATCGCCCAGCGGGCGGACAGGCGCGGCACGTACCTCAAACCCACGAGGTAGCTCGCGTACATGACGACGATCGCGCCGCTGAAGAGGTACTTCAACCCTTGAGTGCTGCGTGTCAGCGATGGCCACAGCCCGCCGAGCGGGCCCGCCATCCAATGCGGGAAGAAGTGCGGTGTGGTGGTGGCCGCGAGGAGGCTGGGACGATCGGCGACCGCCACCACGAGCAGCGCGGCGCACGCCAGTATCGCAATCAGGGCGACCGCCCCGATCGTGACGTCGATGCGTCGACGCGCGTCCGTCCCCAGAAAGTCGGCGGGACCCCGCAGGGCCCCGATGACATGCTCGCTGCTGCTTTGGGCGTATCCCGTCATGGACGCGCGTCCCTGGCGAGATCCGCCGTTCGTGCTGTCAGCAGCTCAGATGGTCGTGACGTTCACGGCCTTCGGGCCCTTGTCGCCCTGCTCCGCGTCGTAGGACACCTTGGTGCCCTCCTGGAGCGAGCGATAGCCTTCGCCGTTGATTCCTGTGTGGTGGACGAACAAGTCCTTCTCGCCATCATCGGGGGTGATGAAGCCGAATCCCTTGTCATCGCTGAACCACTTCACTGTGCCGGTAGGCATGTGATCTTTCCTCCACGATATGTGCGTGCTGCTACGCGGAGGATGCTGCTAGAGCTTCGACCTGCGAGCGCTTGCACTGCTTTTTCGCCGGATTCTTTAGCCGGCCAGACCGCACGACCGTAGCAGGTCGATACGCGGATGTGTTAGCAAGTGGTATATGGCGAGCGGCGCGCGAGACACGGCCCGGGGGCCCGCATTGACGTTGCGCCGCCTGCTCCCGCACGGCGCGCCAACCACCGTCGAGCAACTCGTCGAGGAGCTCGCCTGTCCCCGTGAGGGGGACCTGGCCGAGCGCGCGGCCGCCGGGTCCGGGTCGAGGCCCTACCTGGTGCTGAACATGATCAGCACCGCCGACGGCCGCGCGAGCCTCGGTGGACGCTCGGGGGCGATCGGCGGCGAGGCCGACAAAGAGCTCTTCCATGGCCTGCGCACGGTCGTCGATGCGGTGATGGCGGGCGCCGGCACGGTTCGCGCCGAGCGCTACGGGCGACTCGTTCGCGACGAGCGCCGCAGGCAGATCCGCCGCGAGCGCGGCCTCGCCGAGGAACCGCTCGCGTGCATCGTCTCCGGGCGCTTGGCGCTGACCAGCGAGATCCCGCTGCTCGCCGATCCGGACGCCCGCGTCGCGATCGTCACGGCGTCCCCGGAAAGCCTGCCGGAGGACTGCCGCGCCGACATCGATTACGTCCGCGCCGCACGCGAGGGCGTCCTCGATCTGCCAAGCGCCATGTCAGAGCTGCGCGGACGCCTCGGCGTGCGCACGGTGCTCTGTGAGGGCGGCCCCCACCTTAATTCTCAGCTTCTGGCGGAGGGGCTGGTGGACGAGCTGTTCCTCTCCCTTTCCCCCAAGCTCGCCGGCGACGATGTCGCGAGCGAGACGCTGAGGATCGTGAGCGGCCCTGAGCTCGACCCTCCCATCGCGCTGGAGCTCCTCGCCGTGCTGGAGCACGACTCGCACCTGTTCTTGCGCTACAAGATCATCCATTGATGGGACCCAGCCGCACATGTGCGGCTGGGTGAGACGGTGCATGCACCGTCTCGACGGAGCGGCGCATGCGCCGCTCCGGACGGGGGCGCATGCGCCCCCGTCAACTACAAGAACATCTACCGCCCCTTGGCGAGCACCGCCACGCTGAGCACGACGCTGTTGGGCACCATGATCGAGCCCTCCTCGGTGGCGAACGTCGTGTAGAGCAGTCCGAGCGAGCTGATCGTCCCCTCGATCTGACCGGCGATCTGGCCCCCCTGCAAGCGCACGCTGTCACCAACGCGGAACGGGCGGGCGCTCAACAGGACGGTCCCGGCGATCACGTTGCCGAGCGTCTGCTGGGCGGCGAGGCCGACGATCACGGCCGTGAACGCGCCGCCGAGCGCAAGCGTGCGCGGACCCACACCGGCGATGCTCAGCGCGACGATGAGCGCCACCGCCACCGTCGCCAGGCGGATCACGAAACCGACGGTGCCGGCCACCGCGGGGTCCAGGCGCCTGAACAGGGCCGGGCCGAACGCGCGGCCGACGTCGCGCGCGATCGCCCAGCCGAGGATCACGAGCACGATGACAGTGAGGAAGTCCACCGGCGCTTCCAGCCAGGCGAGCTGCCCTTTGCCGTGCTTGCTCAGGCCGAGCAGGTCGCGGCGGTGTTCGTAGAGCACCACCACCCCGACGAACAAGGGCACCAGCAAGAGCGCCTCCCAGCGCGCCCGCCTCACCGCGCCGGGGCTCACCTGATGCAACAGCCCGGCTTCGCTCCAGGCTTGGCTGCGCGTCTCGAACATCCTCGGTGGGGTCCTCGGGCGGGGTGCCATCCTCCGAATCATCTACTCTTCGGCGGCGATGAGCGCCACCGTCTACACCCGAGAGGGGTCACGCCTCCCAGGGGAGGCGTGGGTTGAGGGGAATATCCCATGAGCGCCACGACCCTGCGCAAGTTGATCGTTCCCGCCGTCGTGCTGGGCGTCGTGCTGGTGATCGTCGCGATCGTCTACTTCGTCGAGCCGGCCCACTCGCTGCCCTCGTTCTTCCCCGGGCACGTGTCCGCGTCGAGCAGCGAAGCGAGTCATCACCACACCAAGCACGGCATCGCCGCGATCGTGGTGGCGCTCGCGTGCTTCGCGTTCGCCTGGTTTCAGAGCGGGCCGAAGACCAGCGGCGCCTGACCGTCAGTCGATGGCGAACGCCAGCGTGCCGGTCAGTTGATGGCGAACGCCAGCGTGCCGGCGACGCCGAGCGCGATGCAGTAGACGCCGAACGGGGTGAGCCGGTTGGTCTGGAACCAGCGCAGCAGGAACTTCACCGCGAAGAATGTGGTCAGCGCCGCGCACAGTCCGGCCACGAGCGCCTGACCGCGGACGCCGTTGCCCTGCGAGCCGAGCAGTTCGGGCATCTTGAGCGCCGCCGCCGCGAAGATCACGGGCGTGGCGAGCAGGAAGCTGTAGCGGGCGGCATCCTCGTTTGAAAGGCCGACAAGCAGACCCCCGCCCATCGAGAAGCCCGACCGCGATATGCCGGGAATCAGCGCCGCGGCCTGCGAGATGCCCACGGCGGTGGCCTGGCGCCAGCTCAGCTTCGCGATCCGCACGTCGCCGTCGCCCAGGTAGTCCCCGGGACGCGGCGGACGCTTGCGCAGACGCTCGAACAGCAGCAGGGCGATCCCGTTGACGATCAGGAAGGCCGCGGCCACCGACGGCGAGGCGAACAGCTTGCGCAGTGGATCTTGGAGGACGAGGCCGATGATCCCCACCGGGATCGTGCCGACGACGAGCAGCCAGCCGAGGCGAGCGTCGGCGTCGTCCTCGCGGATCTCGCGCATCCGCAGCGAGCGAAAAATGCCCTTGACGATCCTGACCCAGTCTTTGAGGAAGAGCAGCAGCAGCACGATCGCCGTGGCGAGATGGGTGGCTATGAGGAACGTCAGGAAGTAGGGCGCATCCTGGTGGATGTTCCAGCCCGCCAGTCCCGGCAGCACGACCGCGTGGCCGAGACTCGAGATCGGGAACGGCTCGGCGACACCCTGGGTCAGGCCCAGGATGATCGCCTGGAAGTAGGAGATCGGGTCGTGCATCGCGGCGAGAGCATATGCGGTGATGATGACGCGCGGGCCCACGGACGATCGGCAAGCCGCAACGTACATAAGATCTCATTGCAAAAGATCATCTTGCGAGATAATTAAGTCTGCACTTAGATCTCTTGTAGTCGTGTAGAGGCGCCTCAGTCCCGCCGCCTGCGCCAAACCCTCCCCGCGATGACAGCCACCAGCTCTCAGCCGGCGCCCTCGTTCGCCGAGATCGTGCGCGAGTGGGGTCGCATCGGGTGCATCGGGTTCGGCGGGCCGCCCGCGCACGTGACGTTGTTGCGCGATCTGTGCGTCACGCGGCGGGCGTGGCTCTCAGACGACCAGTTCGAGCGGGCGCTCGCGGCTGTGAACCTGCTGCCCGGCCCCGCCTCGACCCAGCTCGCGATCTACTGCGCGTGGCGCCTGCGCGGCAACCGCGGGGCGTTGATCGGCGGGCTGTGCTTCGTGGTCCCCGGGCTCGTCATGATCCTCGCGCTCTCGGCTCTGTTCCTGGCCGGCTCTCCACCCACATGGGTGCGCGGCGCCGGCATGGGCGCGGGCGCGGCGGTGGCGGCCGTCGCCATCCGGGCGGGTTTGGGCGTGGCGGCTCCGATCTTCGCGCGCGCTCGCGGGCGCCTGCGCGCACGCGTGAGCATCTATGCGCTCGCCGGCGGGGCGGCCGCCGCTACGGTGGGTCCGCGGCTCGTGCTTGTGCTGCTCGCGTGCGGCGCCGTCGAGCTGGCATGGCGCGGGGTGACTCGTGGGGAGATCGGCGTCCACGCATGGCCCCTGCTCGCCGGGCGGCTGCTCACCCGTTTGCGGACGCCAGGCTCGCATCCGGCCGGGCCACATACGAGCGGCCTGTCCGCGTCGCTGCTCGGGCGTGCGGCGCTGCTCGCGATCGACCCCGGTGGCACGGGCGCGCTCGCCTGGACCGCCTTCAAGGTGGGCGCCCTCGCGTTCGGCGGAGGCTTCGTGATCGTCCCGCTGATGCAGGCCGACGCGGTGAGCACCTACCACTGGATGACCCATGCGCAGTTCCTCAATGCAGTGGCTCTCGGCCAGGTGACGCCGGGGCCGGTCACGCAGACGGTCGCGGCCGTCGGCTACTCGGCCGGCGGCCTCGCGGGTGGTTTGTTTGCTGCACTCGTGGCGTTCGCGCCGTCGTTCTCGTTCATCCTGCTCGGCGCGGCGCGCTTCGAGCGACTGCTGTCGAGCGAACGCGTGCTGGCGTTCCTCGCCGGCGCGGCGCCCGCAGCGGCCGGAGCGATCATCGGCTCTGCCGTGCCGCTGGCCGCAGCGATCGGGGAGACGTGGCAGTACGCAGTGTTGGGCGCAGCCGCACTCGCACTGCTTGTCCTGCGTCGCGGGGTCGTCCCGACGCTGCTCGGCGCGGGCATCGCCGGCGCCTTGGCGGTGCTGCTGCTGGGAGCACCGATACAGGCGTAGACCAGCCGTAGAGACCCCAGGCGTAGAGACCCCAGGAGCAGAGACCCGCGTCAGTCGAGCTCGGCGGGTGTGACCGGCATGACATCCGGCACGGCGTCAGCCGCCTTCCCTCGCAGGACCATAACGACGCCCAGCGCGAGCACCAGGACGGTTGGGATGATCGCGAGCAGCGCCGCGTCGCCGCCGGGCCAATGCACGCCGACGCCCTCCGCGGTCCAGAAGATCCCGAACGAGCTGAGCATCACTCCCACGGCGAGCTTCATCGTGTTCTCGGGCACCCTCGCCAAGGGCGCCCTGACGGCGGCTCCGCCGAGAACTACCAACAGCACAGCCACTCCCGCGGCCGCGCTGGCGAGCCCGAGGCGGTGCTGATTGGCGCCGAGCGTGAGCACGATGATGACGACCTCCACGCCCTCCAGCAGGACCCCCTTGAAGGAGGCGGTGAACGAGTATCCGTCGAAGCCCTGGTGCGAAACGCCCGCGGCGCGCGCCGCCTCGCGCTCCTCACGGTAGATCGCGAGCTCGTCGTGCTTGGCCTTCAACCCAGCCGAGCGCAATACGGCCTTGCGCAGCCATTGCAGGCCAAAGATCAGCAACAGACAGCCGACGACGACGCGCAACACGTCGATCGGCAGCGACGTGAGCGCCGGGCCGAGCGCCACCACGATCGCGGCCAGCGCGAGTGTGGCCGCCGCGACCCCGCTCATCGCCGAGGACCAGCTGCGGGTCGTGCCGACCGCGAGCACGATTGTGAGCGCCTCGACAGCCTCGACCGCGCAGGCGAGGAAGACCGACAGGGCGAGTCCGATCTCGGCGCCGCTCATGTCTGCTCTCCGGCGGGTTGAACGCTCATGGCGCTCGCCTCATCTTGGCGCATCGATCGTCACACATCATTCACACGATAGTCCCCGACTGGTCACAAAGTTGGCTGTTTGCAGGGAGAACCTCTGGTATACGAGAAAAGACCGAGAGGAAGAGAAATGACCGGTTCGACCACACGGGTCGATATGCACTGTCACTCAACCGCCTCCGAGGTGTCGAAGCTCGGCATTCAACGCGCGCTCGGCCTGCCGGAGTGTGCCACGCCTCCGGAGGAGGTGTGCGAGTTGGCAAAGCGTCGCGGGATGGATTTCGTGACGATCACCGACCACGACACGATCGACGGGGTGCTCGCCATCTCCGATCGTCCCGACGTGTTCGTCTCAGAGGAGCTCACCGCCCACTTCCGCGGCGAGCCTCAGGCGGTGCACGTTCTCTGTTACGGGATAACGCCGGAGGATCACGAGTGGCTGCAGGCCAACAGCGGCGATGTGGAGCTGTGCGCGATGTACCTCTACGACCAGGACATCGCCTGCGCGCTGGCCCACCCCTACTACGCGGTGGGGGCGCCCTTGACGGCACGTCACCGCCGCCGGCTCGCCGAGCTGTTTGGAATCTGGGAGACCCGCAACGGCGCACGCGCCCGCGAGCTCAACCGTCCGGCCGCCATGTACGTCGCGACGCTCGACGGCACCGGCATCGGCGGCAGCGACGATCACGCCGGGATTGACATCGGGCGCACGTGGACCGAGGGGCCGCCGGCAAGCACGCCCGCCGAGTTCCTCGCGCACATGCGCGCCGGCAACGTGACCGCCAAAGGCAAGCAGGGCAGCGCCGCGAAGTGGGCCCACGCGGCGATCGCGCTCGCCGCTCGATCGCTCGGCCGCGGTGAGCAGGACACGGCCCCGCTCGCGCCCGACCCCCAGCGCGTGATGACGATGGTGCAGCGCGTGCTGCGCGAGGGCGACGCGCGCCACGGCGCCGCCGGCGCGGACGTGACTCCCGCCGACGCCCGCTGTCTGCTGCGCGCGTGGCTGTCGGCGGTCGAGCTCGACCATCTCGACGAGCGCGGCCTGATCGCGTACATGCAGGAGGAGGGCTTCAGCCACTCCGACCTCTACCGCCGCGCGTGCCGCCTGCACGAGCGCAAGCTGCGCGAGGCTGTCGAGCGGGCCGTGCGAGCCGCCACGGGTGAGTTCCAAGCCAACGCGACGGGCATGACGGAGCCGGCCACCATCAACGAGCACGAGCTGAGCGCCGCCGCGGCCGGGCTGTTCGAAAGCTGCATCGCGGCCATCCCCTACGCGCCCGCCACGGCGTTCCTCTCCAGCGAGCAGGCCAAGCTCGCTCGCTATGCGGTGGCGTCGGACGGCGAGCCCCCGCGCATCGCAATCCTGGCCGACGGGATCGGCTCGATGCACGGGGTGACCCGCACGATCGAGGAGATCCGCCGGCGCGGAGTGCCCGGTTTCGAGATCGAGGTGGTGGCCACCGACCCCGATGTCGACCGGCGTCTCTCCGCGGTCGCCGAGTTCGACGTGCCCTTCTATCCGGGTCTGCGCATCGGCGTGCCCAGCCTCTCGGCAGCGGTGCAGACGCTTGCCGAGGGTGACTTCGACGCGCTGCACGTCTGCTCACCTGGTCCTGTTGGCGTGGCCGGGGCGCTGCTCGCCCGCGCGCTCGGGCTGCCGCTGATCGGCAGCTACCACACCGAGCTCACCGCCTACGCGAAGCTGCGTTCCGAGAGCCAGGGGATCGCCGACGCGATGGGGACGGCGGTGGGCGCCTTCTACAACGCATGCGACCTGGTGCTCTCCCCCAGCCCCGCCTCCGATGAGGCGCTGGCATCGATCGGGATGGCGCGCGAGAAGGTGCTGCGCTGGGACCGGGGTGTGGACACCTCGTGCTTTGACCCGGCGCTACGGGATGACTCGCTCGCGGCGGGCTGGACGCGGAGCACGAGCGGGGAAGCGCAACACGCGGCGCCCCACGCGCGCGCGTGGGGCGGGCCGATCCGTGGCCGGCAGACGGACGCAGAGCAGCCGATCAATGTGCTCTACGCCGGTCGGATCACGCGCGAGAAGGGCGCCGAGCTGCTCGCCGACGCGTTCCTTCAGGCGCGGGAGCGCGACCCGCGATTGCGGCTCATGCTCGCCGGGGGTGGCCCCGAGCAGGAGCGCCTGCGCGAGCGTGTGGGCGAGCACGCGACCTTCCTCGGCTGGTTGGAGGGAGCCGAGCTTGCGAGGGTGTACGCCTCCGCGGACATCTTCTTCTTCCCGAGTGCCACCGACACCTTCGGTCAGGTGATCCTGGAGGCCCAGGCGTCCGGGCTGCCGGTGCTCGCGGTCGCCGCGGGTGGGCCGCTGGCGCTCGTCGAGGACGGCGTGACAGGACTGCTGCGCGAAGCCGACGCCGAGCAGCTCGCGGACGCGCTGGTCGAGCTCGCCGGCTCACCGCTGTTGCGCGAGCGCCTCGCGCAGGCCGCGTTGAGCGCGGTGCGCGAGCGCACATGGGAGCGGGCGCTTGAGCGTCTGGCGTCCGGCTACCGCCGGGCGCTCGACGGCGCCGCACAACCCTCGTTCGACACCGGTCGCCTGGTCGCATGACCCGGCTGCTCGCATCCGCAACTGGTCGTCCGGTCGCATGACCGGCTCGCGTCGCACGCTCGCCGTGGCGCTCCACGACATCGAGCCGGCGACGTTCGAGCGTTGCGCGCTGATCCGCGACTGGTTGGACGACCATGGCGTGAATCGGGTGACGCTGCTGGTGATCCCCGCGCGCGACCTGCACCCGCTCGCGGAGCGCTCGCCTGAGATGGTGAGCTGGCTGGTGGAGCGCGAGCGCACCGGCGACGCGATCGCCCAGGCGCTGTCGAGCTCGGGCCGGCTGCGCAGCGCGCTCTCCCTCGCGCTGCTGCGAGCCGGGGCACTCGTGTCGGGGGCGACGCTGCGCCTGGATCTGCGCCCTTCAGACCTCGACCACCCCAACCACATGCTCGCGCTCGAGTGGGTGCTCAAGCGCTCGGCGAGCACCCGCGAGGCGGTGACCTACGAGCAGCTCGCGGTCGGAGGAGCGCAGCCGGGCTCTCCACCGCGACCGCTCACCAGCTTGCGCTGTCCGCCGGAGAAGAGCGACGGGCTGAGCGGCTTCACCTCGGAGAGGCCGGCGTAGCCGAGCCGCGATAGGCCGAAGGCCGCTCGTGTCGCGCGAGTCATGCCGGAGGCTCGCTCGGCTTGCGTGCTCGCACGATTGCCGAGGTCGCGTGCTCATGAACGCGGTGGGTCTCGTTGATCTCGATGTCAAGGAGCCCAGCGTCGGTCAGAGCCTGATCAAACTCCTGACGAGTGAGCGCTCCGGCGATGCAGCCGGTCCACTGTGCCATGTCCTTTCGGGTTGCCTCGTCCATCTCAGGATCGGCGATGACGTCGCTGACCGCAAAGCGGCCTCCCGGCTTGAGTACCCGTGCCACCTCGCGCAGGACCCGGGGCTTGTCGCCGGAGAGGTTGATTACGCAGTTGCTGATGACCACATCCA
>PLYX01000139.1 GCA_003151895.1 Solirubrobacterales bacterium | reverse complement strand
TCGGCGCGAGCGCGCTGCTGCGCCGCAACCTGTGGATCTACGGCTTGGGCGGGATCATCGCCCCATTCATCGGGATCAAGCTGATCGACCTGGTCGTCCACAACCTCCTCGGCGGCTAGGCGCCAGGAAGCCGTGAGCGTCGCAACCGGTCGAGGATCGCACCGCGTCTTCCTCGGCATGGCCGCGGGGGTCGGCAAGACCTACCGCATGCTGCAGGAGGGCTACAGCGAGGCCGAGAACGGCCGCGACGTGGTGATCGGCTACCTCGAGGCCCACGGTCGCCGCGAGACCGAGGAGCTGGCGCGCGACCTCGAGATCGTCCCGCGGCGGCGGATCACCTACCGCGACACGCCGGTCGAGGAGATGGACCTGCCGGCGATCCTGGCACGCTCCCCCGAGCTCTGCCTGATCGACGAGCTGGCCCACACCAACGCCTCGGGCGTCGAGCGCGCGAAGCGCTGGGAGGACGTCGACGTGGTGCTCGAAGCCGGGATCCACGTGTTCTCCACGGTCAACGTGCAGCACCTCGAGAGCCTCAACGACCAGGTCGCCGAGCTGACCTCGACACGCGTGCGCGAGACGATCCCGGACTCGGTGCTCGCGCAGGCCGACGAGGTCGTGCTGATCGACATCACGCCCGAGGCGCTGATCGAGCGCCTGCGCGCCGGCAAGATCTACCGGGCCGATCGGATCGAACCCGCGCTCAACAACTTCTTCAAGATCGAGAACCTCGCGGCACTGCGCGAGGTCTCGCTGCGCCAGGTCGCGCAGGAGGTCGAGGCCAAGCGGCTCGTCCCCAGCGTCGTGGTGCGTGAGGATCGCCTCGCCCGTACCGCCGCGCCACAGGCCGTCGGCGAACGGCTGCTGGCGCTGATCACGCTCTCACCACAGTCCCAGCGCGTCGTGCGCCGCGCATGGCGCTCCGCTCAGCGGCTCGGCGCGGAGCTCGACCTGCTGTGGATCGTCAAGCCCGGCCAGCTNNGAGCGCGGCACGACCTACATCCTGATGGGGACGCCGCCGCCACGCAGCGGCTGGCAGCGCCTGACGCAGCCCTCGCTGCTGTTTCAGATCCTGCACGCCCTACCCGGCGTCGACCTGCGCATCGTCGCCGACCGAACGCAGCGACCGAACGGAGAGACATGACCGTGCTCGTGGTGATCCTTGCCGTCGCCGTGATCGCGCTCGGCGCGTTCACCGTACGCGAACGCACCCGTCCGAGCGTCAGCCCGCGGACAAACGCGGCCGGCCGGATCCTCTTCCCGTTCCTCGGCACGGAGCTGTCCCAGCGGGGCCTCGATGCCGCGCTGCGCATCGCGCAGATCGACGGCGCGACGCTGGTGCCCGTGTACCTGGCGCGCGTGCCGATGCACCTGCCGCTCGACGCCGCGCTGCCGATCCAGTGCGACAGCGCCCTGCCGCTGCTCGAGGCGATCGAGCAGCGCGCCGTTCGCTCCGGCGTAGCGGTCGACTCGCGGATCGAGCGAGGGCGCAGCTACCGCCACGCGATCCGTGAGCTGATCGAGCACGAGACCTTCGACGCCACGGTCGTGACCGCGGCCGACAGCGGCACGACGGGCCTGCTCCCGGATGAGATCAGCTGGCTGCTCGAGAACGTCCCCGGCGAAATCATCGTGATCCGGCCGGGAACACAGGTCGACCTCAGCGCGCGGAGGACCCGACGGCGCGGGCGCCGTCAGGCTGTGAAGCGGTAGCCGATCACCGAGTCCGTGCGAATGAAACGGGGGCGCTCGGCGCCGGCCTGCAGCTTGCGGCGTAGGTTCGCGATGTGCGTTCGCAGCAACGGCGTGGCGTCGGCGTACTCCGGACCCCAGACGTCGGCCAGTAACTCGTGTGCGTCCTCAGCAGGCCGCCTCGAGTTGGTGCTTGCCGCTGGCTCCGGGTAGACGCGCGCCACGTAACCGCACAACCATGACGGGAGAGGATCACAGTTACGGTCTTGACGAAATCTTAATGGTGCGCACGGGCTTCTTGATACCTCCTTGATGGCGTTGGAGAGACACTCGTGATCGCGGTGATAGCTGCCGCGGGTTCGATCAGTAAAGGAGCCACACGATGTGGGTTCGTCGCGGCCAGGACTCACCGAGAAGGAACGCAGTGGTCCGGGTCTGGTCAGCCGCCCACCTTCCCTCTTGGGTGTGGACCTCGTCGCCGGGCCTGCTCGGACGCACCGATCGTCGGCAGGCCATGGACGGACGCCGATGCCGCAGGCCGACCAGCGTCACTTGGACCTGCAGGCGCTCGTCAGCAGCACCGCGCGCCGGCGTGACCCGGCGCTCGCGATGACGGAAGCGAATTTCCACACCTTCCCACTTCACCGCGGCGGTCGGTCGCTCGCGGCAGGCGGTCTCTTCGTCCTGCGGCTGAGGTTGTATGTGGCCCGTGGAAGGCTCGATCGCCAGATCGCGGCTGGTTGTCCGTGCGAATTGAGCCCGGCGCTCGCGTTGCGTGCCCGCCAGTTGATCGACCCCCGCACTCGACAGCGGCTCGCTCGCAGCCTTCGTGGCGTTGTTCAATATGTCGATCGCGCTGTGGGGCGTCCGGTCCTCGTCTCGGCGGTCGTGATCGACCGCGCCGCGGTGTCGGCCGATCGGGAGACGATTCTTGGGTTGGCGGAGCGGCTCGAAGGGGTGGATCCAGTGAACCCGAGAGGCATTGTGCTTGCCCAAAAGCTCCTCACGGACGGGATCGACAGCCCGCTGTTCAACCGGTGCTGCGCGCGAACCATAGCCGAGGCGGTCTGGGAGATAGCAGACGCACTCGGAGCCGATCCCCCGATCACCGGGTTCAATGCTGTCGTCTGCTAGTCACGCGCGAAGAGCCAGCAACACGAGCGGGAGCGCGATCGCCGCATCATTCGCGAACACACCATCGCTTCCAGCCAGCCGCAATGTCCGCGACAGCCATCCGACCGAGACCGAATGGCTCTTAGACACCAAGCGCGTTGTTTCGCGAGTCGGATCAGCGTGATTGCGGCGTCTCGGCAACAGCTGAATTGCCGGCCTACGGGACGCGAGAGCGGCAAGCGTGGGTCGTGTCGGTAGAAGTGGTGTAACGGGCGCTGGGTGGCGGGATTGAGGTTCCGACCACGGTGGTGTCCGAGCTCGTCGGCTCTATCAGGAGTCGACGAGAAGGAGTACCACAATGATCCAGACGGCTCGTCTTATCCTTCTCCGTCGGTAGGTCTTCCCCACGCCGGGGGCGATACCGATAATGTCTCTAGATGTCCCCGTCGCTCAGGGATGCGCCAGTTGTCCTGGCCGGGTCGGCGGAGCGCACGGCGTCGTAGCGGCGGCGTACGTCCGCGCGGTCCGCTTCCTCGGGCACCGATTCCTCGCTCGCGCGCAGGATCATCGCCGCCTGCTCGAGGAGCACCTCGCGCTGCGCCGGGGAGGTCGTGTACGCCATCACCTTGGCGAGCCCGTCAAGCTGGCGGATCATCACAGCCGGCATCCCACGGCTGGCCTGGCGTATCTTGTCGTGCGCGCGCTCGACCAGGCGGCGGAAGCCGATGGTGATAGTGATCACGCGCACGTGTCCCGTGACATCGCGCCGGAGGGTGACCGGCTGCCAGCGATCTGCGATCTTGCAGAGCCCATCGCCGAGCCAGTCGATGCAGGCTAGCGCGGTGAAGGTGTCGTTGACCGCGGGCGAAAGCGCTCGGATCGCGATCTCCACGAGCTGATCGACCGCGAATGAGAGATCCTGCGTGAGGGTCCGGTGCGAGCCCGTCGCGTGCGCGCCGCCGAGCGCTCTTGCGACGCCGGGCGCGGCGGCGGCGGGCCAGACGTCCGCTAGAGGCTCGCCCTCCACGACGAAGTGGCCAGGCCGGTGCAGCAGGCGGATCACCGCGTGGCTCTCGGAAGAGATTGCGATCAGCGTGTCCATGCGCACGAACTGCAGGTAGCCGGCGCTCGTCGCGCGCACGACGCCGCTGTCCTCATCGAGGCGCCTGGTCGCCTCCGACAGCGACGGCCCCGCCTTCAGCCCACCGGCTCGAGGCAGGCCGACGTCGGCTTCGATCGCGCGCGAGAGGTCGCGGGCGATGCTCCCGATGACCTGCTGCAGCTGGATCGACTTGGCGATGTGATCGATGAACACGACCAGCACCACGACATCCAAGAGCACGAGCGCCATCGTCACCGTGATCGACAGGTGCGGGACGAATTCCCCGTGAGCGCCCGGGCCGATCGAGACGAGCGCGAGGATCGCGTAGACGAACGTCGCGACGAAGCTCCCGAGCGTGAACTGCGTGATCCAGTCGCGAATGAAGTTGCGCAGCATGCNNAGCGTCACGATCGTGATCGAGAAGACGAGCGTCACCACCGTGATCACCGCCGCCGCGATCGCGGTCAGGATCTGCCGGGCGGCGTCCGCGGTGCCGCTGATGACGAACGACGGCAGCTCAAGCGTTCCGTCGTAGGCGGCCCGATCCAGCGCATAGGTGCCGGCGAACAGAGCCACCGCGAGCACGATCTCGACCGTCGGCACCAGCCACAGGTTCGTGCGCAGCGCCTCGCGGCGCCATGCTGACGGCAGGGGAATCCGAGGTCTCATTGCGCCCAGGATAAGTGGAGCGGGCGCGGCGGGTGGGCAGGCGGGGACAATGTCATCGTTGACCTTGCATACAGGAGTTGGTCCGTTGGTTAGTCAACTCGTGTATGCAGTGCGTGGTCAGCTTTCAACCAGCCGGGTCCGGCTTGACGAGAGTCCCTACGCGTGCAGCGCCGCCTGTTCCTGCGCTGAGGGAAATGCCCACGCGGCGCGCGAGCGGCGCTCCTGGCGGAACACGAACCGCAACTGCTGCGGCGGCGCAAGCTGGGCCTCGGCGGGGCGGAAGGTGGAGCATGGCTCGGCGAGCTCCAGCGCGCAAAGCAGGTTGCGCCGGAAGTAACAGTCGTCACATGTGACCTTGCGGGTGGCTCGCTTGCTCTGCTTCGGCACTGACTCCCCTTTGACTTGCGGCTCAAGGACTGGACGGCAGGGAGGCATCAAAGCACTGGTGGCGCCCTCGCTCAAGGGCGCGCGAAAGCCTTCTCCGCAAACCGCGGGGAAAACCAGCAACGACCCGTCATCATTCGTCGCGATGCGCATCCTCCTGACCGGGATCAGCGGCTTCGCGGGCGCGGCGTTGCTCCCCCGCCTGCTCGAGCGGGGCCACGACGTGCGCGCCCTCGCACGCGACCGCTCTCGCGTGCAGAGCGCGCTCGAGCCAAATGACGATGTGAGCCTCGCCGACGTCGAGCTGGTCATCGGCGACACGCTCACCGGAGCGGGCGTGCTCGGCGCGATGCGTGACGTCGAGGTCGCCTATTACCTGATCCACTCGATGGAGCCCTCCTCGGGCGATCCGTTCCCTGCGCGCGAGCGAGCCTCGGCGGAGACGTTCGCTCAAGCGGCCCGTGCGGCCGGGGTGCGACGCATCGTGTACCTCGGCGGCCTGCTCCCGCGTGATGAGGACACATCCGCCTG
Source organism: Solirubrobacterales bacterium (assembly GCA_003151895.1). Classification (GTDB taxonomy): domain Bacteria; phylum Actinomycetota; class Thermoleophilia; order Solirubrobacterales; family Solirubrobacteraceae; genus Palsa-744. The sequence goes on along the minus strand of PLYX01000139.1, from coordinate 3,354 downwards.
GGGTTCGGGACGGGCAACGGCAGGAGCATCGACACGCGCGCGAACCTCGACGCACCTCTCCAGCAGGCACGCGGTCGAGCGCATCCTGCTCGACGCCGTCCCCGACTCGGTTGCCCTGCGCGCCTCGATCGTGATTGGAGCGCGCTCCCGCTCGTTTCGCTTTCTCGTCCGTCTCGTCGAGCGCCTGCCGGTGCTCACGCTGCCCGCCTGGCGACGCTTTCGCACACAGCCGATCGACGAACGCGACATCGTCGAGATGCTCACGTCCTGCGCGTCGGTCGCCTCCGTCGCGGGACGCTCACTCGACGTCGGCGGCCCCGATATGCTCACCTACGGTGAGGTCGTGAAGCGCATCGCCGAGCTGATGATGCTCGGCCGTCCCAGCGTGGGGCTCGGCGTGACAGTCACACCGATAGCCGCCCGCCTGGCGGCCGTTCTCGCCGGCGAGCGCCCTGAGCTCGTGCTTCCCCTTATGGAAGGGCTCATCGGCGACCTGCTCCCGGCGGGCGACGATGCCGCCGAGATCCTGAACGTGGAACTGCACTCATTCGACTCAGCCGTCGAACACGCGCTGCAGGAGTGGGAAAAGGTCGAGGAGCTTGCCGCGCGATGAGCACGGTCACCGCCTCGATCGAGATCGCAGCCCCGCAAGCCAAGGTGTGGGACACCGTCATGGATCCCGCACGGCTCGGCGATTGGGTCACGATTCACCGCAAGTTGCGCGATAACGACGACGGCGCCCTGCGGGTCGGCTACCGCATGGACCAGCAGATCCACCTGAGAGGAGTCAGCGTCGATGTTCATTGGACACTGGTGGAATGCGTGCCCGGCGAGCGCGCCGTATGGGAGGGACGCGGCCCAGCCCGCTCACGCGCCCGTACGGAGTATGTGCTGCACCCGATTTCGAGTGGTTCCACCCGCTTTGACTACCGCAACGAGTTCCACGCGCCGCTCGGGTCGCTGGGCGCGCTCGCCAGCCGTGCGCTCGTGGGTGGAATGCCCGAACGCGAGGCCACACGCACGCTCGACCGTCTGCGCTCGCTGCTCGAGCACTGACTCACTGTTGACCAATCCGGCAGCCCGCGGGCGGTAATTCGCTCGCAACTCGATGACAAGCGCATGGTCAAAGCAGCAACTTGTGTAGAGTTAAGCGCAACAGACCGTGCACCCGAATCGTCGGGCTGCATTCACTCCAGTGAACAGGACACAATCGTGACTGACTTCCTTGACGAGAAGCGCCGAGAGATAGACGACCGACTGGCGGAGCTCAAGCCGCTGATCGACGAGTACAACCGGTTGGAGGCCGCCGCGGCGGCGCTGGCAGGTGTTCGTGGTTCGGCTCCGGCTTCCCGCACCGCCACCGCTCCCGCCGCTCCCGCTACTCCCGCCGCGCCGGTCCGACGTGGACCCGGCCGTCCGCGAGGGTCCAAGAGTCGCAAGACAGCCGCCTCCATACGACGCGCCGCCGCGCCCGCCGCGCCGGCCGCCGCCTCGACCGCGACACCCCGTCGCCGTGCGGGACGTCGTAAGGGCAGCGGCACCCGTGCCGCCCAGGCACTGTCGTTCGTAAAGGGGCAGCCGGGTATCACGATCCCCGAGCTGGCCGCCAAGATGGCCATCAAGCAGAACTACCTGTATCGCGTCCTTCCGGGCCTCGAGCAGGAAAAGAAGATCAAGAAGCAGGGACGCGGCTGGTATCCAGTAGGCTGAGCCGACCTTTGATTGACGAAACGGCCGGGGTCGCGATGCGACACCCGGCCGTTATTCGTTAAGGGGGTTGCCTTCTGGATGAAGGGCCTTGCTCTCGCCTCCTGAACGAGGCGCCTTGCTCTCGCCTCCTAAATGAGGCCCTGGCCCTGGACCGTGGCGCGCTCGTCGCCGAGCTCAGCGAGCGATATGTCGATCTTCGAGCGGGAGAACTGGTCTATCTCAAGACCCTGCACGATCGACCACTCGCCGCCGGCGCAGGTGCACGGGAAGCCGCTGATGAGACCCTCGGGCACGTTATAAGAGCCGTCTGAGACGACTCCCATCGAGACCCAGTCGCTCGTGCCGGACACCCAGTCGCGCACATGGTCGATCGCCGCGTTGGCGGCAGATGCGGCGCTTGAGGCGCCGCGTGCCTCGATGATCGCGGCGCCGCGCTTGCCGACGTTCGGGAGGAAGTCGTTTTCGATCCATTCCTGGTCGTCGAGCACCGCGGCGGCCTGCTCGCCCTTGACCTCGGCGTGGAAGAGATCGGGGTACATCGTGGGCGAATGGTTGCCCCACACGCCCATTTTGGTGACGTCGCCGACCGGCGCGCCAAGCTTGTTCGCAAGCTGCGCCACCGCGCGATTGTGGTCGAGGCGCATCATCGAGGTGAACCGCTCGCGCGGGACGTCCGGCGCGTTGTTCATCGCGATCAGGCAGTTGGTGTTGGCCGGGTTGCCCACCACGAGCACCTTCATGTCGCTCGCGGCGCGCTCGTTCAGCGCCTTGCCCTGCGCCGTGAAGATCTTGCCGTTCTCGGAGAGCAGCTCGGCGCGCTCCATGCCCTTCGTGCGCGGGCGCGAACCGACGAGCAGGGCGATGTTCACGCCGTCGAAGGCATCCTCGGGGTTGTCGTGCATGTCGAGGCCGGCGAGCAGCGGGAAGGCGCAGTCGACGATCTCCATCGCCACTCCCTCGAGCGCCCCCATCGCCGGTGGGATCTCGAGCAGCCGCAGGTCCACCGGCCGGTCGGGGCCGAGCAGCTGTCCGCTTGCGATGCGGAATACGAGGCTGTAGCCGATCTGGCCGGCTGCCCCTGTGACGGTGACTCGTACTGGATTGCTCACGGGTGTTCAGCTCCTGAATAGGGGGTCGATTCTTATTTCCTGGGGGTCGATTCTTATTTCCTGCACGATCTGGCGGTTGGAAGTTTTGGACGGGCTGAGCGGTGGCCGACTCGGGGCCGTCGCCGGCTTCGGGCTCTCACGCCATAGCCAGCTTCAGGTTCTCATCGATCGACGCAAGGAACTCCTGCGTAGTCTGCCACTGCTGATCGGGCCCCACCAGCAGCGCGAGATCCTTGGTCATGTTCCCGGCTTCCACCGTCTGCACGCACACGCGCTCGAGCGTGTCGGCGAAGTCGCTCACCTCAGGCGTGCCGTCCATGCGCCCGCGCGCCGACAGGGCGCGCGTCCATGCGAAGATCGAGGCGATCGGATTGGTGGAGGTGGGCTTGCCCTGCTGGTGCATTCGGTAGTGGCGGGTGACGGTGCCGTGCGCCGCCTCGGCCTCCACCGTCTTGCCGTCGGCGCTCATCAGCACGCTCGTCATCAGCCCGAGCGAGCCGAAGCCCTGGGCGACGGTGTCGGACTGCACGTCGCC
>PLYX01000286.1 GCA_003151895.1 Solirubrobacterales bacterium | reverse complement strand
CCGTAGTTGATCATCTTGGCCTTCGCACGCATACCTGGGTCGATCTGCTCGGGCGTAACCCCGAACACCTCGGAGGCGGTTGCCGTGTGGACGTCCTCGCCGCGCTTGAATATCTCTTCGAGCACCGGCTCCCGCGCGGCGTGCGCGAGCACACGCAGCTCGATCTGGGAGTAGTCGACCGAGATCAACATGCACCCATCCTCGGCCTCGAAGCACCCGCGGATCTCGCGCCCCAGCGGTGTGCGGATCGGGACGTTCTGCATGTTCGGGTTGGTGCTCGACAGGCGTCCGGTCTGGGCGACGGTCTGCAGGAAGGTGGTGTGGATGCGCGAGCGCTCGTCCACGAGCTGTGGCAACACGTCCAGGTAGGTCTTAATCAGCGTGGAGAGCTCGCGCCAACGCTCTATCCGCGGCACGATCTCGTGCTCCTCGCGAATCGCCTGCAGCACGCGCGCGTCGGTCGAGAAGCCGGTCTTGCCGCGTCGCTTGCGCGACAGGCCGAGCTTGACGAACAGGATCTCCCCGAGCTGCTGGGGGGAGCCGATCGTGAACTCCTCCCCCGCGAGATCGTAGATGCGACGTTCAAGGCCGGATATCTCCTCGCGCACGCGCGCTGTTATCTCCTGCAAGCGCTCCACGTTGAGTCGCACGCCGAGCACCTCCATCTCGCGCAGCACCGACACGAGCGGGAGCTCTATGTCGCGCATGACGCTCTGAAGGTCGCGCTCGACCATCTGCTCGCGCTGCCAGGCGGCGAGCGCGCCGAGCAGCAGCGCTTCACCAGCCACCGGGTCGTTCTCCACGTTTGCGACGAGCCCGCGCTCCTCGCACAGCTCGGCGAACGGGTAGCCGCGCCGCGCCGGCTCGAGCAGATAGGCGCCGAGCAGCGTGTCGTGCACGAGCCCTGCCGGCACCACGCCGAGCGCCTTCGCGTCGTGGGCGACCACGGCGCGCTCGCCACAGGCCGCCACCACCTCCTCCGGGCCGGCGCAGTCGCCGACGAGCACCGTCGTGCGCGAGGAGCGAGCTGCGGCCTTCTTGCCGCTCGAGGCACCGGCGGGCGGCGGGTCGGGGTTCACCGCGAACCGCCACGGCGAGCCCACCGCGAACAGCTCCCCTTCCTGGGCCTGCGCGGCGCGCACCGCCACGCACAACTCCTCCGGCGTCGCGCCGCTCGCCGCCTTCAGCTTCGCGATATCCGCCAGGACGCCATTGCGCACGCGCCCTGTGAGCGTCACCTCGTCCGAGGAGACGGCCTTCGCCAGCTCGGCCTCGCCGAGCGCCTCTTCCAGGCGGCGCAACGGATCGCGCAACTCGTAGCGGCGGAACACCTCGCGCAGCCGCGAGCGATCCGCCTCGCGCGCCGCCTCGCTCTTCAGGTCGAACTCGACCGGCAGGTCACGCTGGACGGTGGCGAGGCTCTTGGACATGCGCGCATCGTCGGCGTGATCGACCAGGCTCTGCTTGCGCTTGGGGCCGCCGATGTCGCGCACGTGCGAGAGCACCCCCTCCAGCGAGCCGAAGCGCTGGATCAGTTCGCTCGCGGTCTTCTCGCCGATGCCGGGGATCCCGGGAATGTTGTCGGAGGTGTCACCCTTCAGCCCGTAGAAGTCGGGAATCAGCTCGGGCGAGATGCCGTAGCGGTCAATCACGGCCTGGTGGTCATACAACTTCGTCTCGGTGATTCCGCGGGCGGTGGCCATCACCTGCACGAGACCCTGCTCGTCGATCAACTGGAACACGTCACGGTCGCCGGTGACGATCGTCACCGGCACGCCCGCCTTGCGCGCCTGCTCGGCCAGGGAGGCGATCACGTCGTCGGCCTCGAAGCCCTCGACCTTCACGTTGCGGTAGCCGAACGCCTCGATCAGCTCCTCCATCGCCGGCCACTGCGCCTTGAGCAGGTCCGGACGCGAACGGCGCCCGGCCTTGTAGTCGGCGAACAGCTCGGTTCGCCCGGAGGTGCCGGCGTCCCAGGCGACCATCGTCGGCTGCACCCCATGGTCGGTGACGATCTTCACGAGCATCGAGGCGAACCCGAAGATCGCATTGGTGGGCTCGCCGGTGGACGTCGCGATCGACTCCGGCAGCGCGTAGAAGGCCCGGTATACGAGACTGGGACCATCGATCAGGAACAGGCGGCGCTCCACGCGGAGCACTCTATTAGGGCCCCCCACTCCCCACCTCCCGGGATCGGGCTCCGGGAGGTGTGGGGGGGCCAGGAGCCCAGAGCAAATAACATGCCGAACCGCCCAGCCACTCGGCCGACCACTCCAGGAGCTTCATCCCAGTGAGCATCACCCCCAGCGCGCAGTACCGCCTGACCATCCGCGTCAAGATCGACGAGGAGCAGGGCATGCTGGGCCACGTGACCGACATGATCGGCGAGCAGGGCGGGATGGTGATCGCCGTGGACCTCGTCGAGGTCGGGGCCGGTTACAGCGTGCGCGACATCGTCGTTGACGCCTCCAACCGCGAGCATTGGAACCGCATCCTCTCGGCGATCGGAGCGCTCGCGGGGGCCGAGGTGATCGACACGACCGACCGCACCTTCCTGTTGCACGTCGGAGGCAAGATCGAACAGCGCAACAAGCACCCGCTGAAGACGCGCGACGACCTCTCGATGGCCTACACCCCGGGCGTGGCGCGGGTGTGCGCCGCCATCAAGGACGATCCCGACAAGGCGTTCCAGTACACGATCAAGCGCAACACCGTGGCGATCGTCTCCGACGGCACCGCCGTGCTCGGTCTCGGGGACATCGGACCGGCGGCGGCGATGCCCGTCATGGAGGGCAAGGCGTGCCTGTTCAAGGAGTTCGCCGGCGTCGACGCGTTCCCGATCTGCCTCGACACGAAGGACGCCGATGAGATCGTGCGCACAGTGAAGCTGATCGCACCGGCGTTCGGGGGGATCAACCTCGAGGACATCTCCGCCCCGCGTTGCTTTGAGATCGAGGAGCGCCTCAAGCGCGATCTGGACATACCGGTGTTCCACGACGACCAGCACGGAACGGCTGTGGTGGTGACGGCGGCGCTGCTGAACGCGGTCAAGCTGACGGGTCGCAGCCTCTCAGGGCTCAAAGTGCTCGTGATCGGCCTCGGCGCGGCCGGGGTGGCCGTGACGAAGATCCTACTCGCGGCGGGGGTGCGCGACATCATCGGCTGCGACTCGAAGGGGGCGCTCAGCACGCAGCGCGAGGACTACCTGAACGGCACGATGAACTCGGTGAAGCGCTGGTACGCGGAGTCCACCAACCTCGAGGGTCGCACGGGAACGCCCGCCGATGTGATCGAGGGAGCCGACCTGCTCGTCGGCCTCTCCGGCGCGCGCGCGCTGCCGGTGGAGGCGCTCGCCAAGATGAACGACGACGCGATGGTGTTCGCGATGGCCAACCCCAACCCCGAGGTGATTCCCGAGGAGGCGGCGCCCTACGTGCGAATCATGGCGACGGGTCGCTCTGATTACCCGAACCAAATCAACAACGTGCTGTGCTTCCCGGGGATCTTCCGCGGAGCGCTCGACGTGCGCGCGAAAGCGATCACCGAGGAGATGAAGATGGCCGCCGCGAAGGCGATCGCAGCGATCGTGGACGATCAGGAGCTGCGCGACGACTACATCATCCCGTCGGTGTTCAACCGCGACGTGGCCCCCGCAGTGGCCGCGGCCGTGGCCGAGCAGGCGCGTGCGAGCGGCAACGCGCTCGCCGGGCAGGAGGTCGGGTTCGCGCAGGGCGATAGCCTGACCGGAATGGGCGAGCAGCGCATTCACACCAACAACTGACAGCCATGCGGATAACCGTCACCGGCGCGACAGGGCTGATCGGGTCGCGGCTCGTAGCGTCGTTGAGGACACGCGGCGACGAGGTGACCGTGCTCTCGCGTGACCCCGAGAGCGCGCAGGAAAGACTGCCCGGTGCGCTGGAGGCAGTTCGCTGGGACCTGTTGCGCGAACCGGCGCCGAGCGCCGCGCTGGCCGGACGCGACGCGGTGGTTCACCTGGCCGGCGAGAACGTGGCACAACGCTGGACGGCCAGCGCGAAGCGGGCGATCCGCGAGAGCCGCGTGACCGGCACGAGGCATCTCGTGCAGGGCATCGCTTCGCTGGAGGACAGTGCCCGTCCGCGAGCGCTCGTGAGCGCCTCCGCGATCGGCTACTACGGCGCCCACGACGACGAGCCGATCGACGAGGAAGCGCCCGCCGGGGCTGATTTCCTCGCGCAGACGTGCAGCGCCTGGGAGGCCGAGGCCGTGGCCGCCGAGCAGTTCGGGGCGCGTGTGGTGAGGGTGCGCACGGGCGTCGTGCTCAACCGCGACGGTGGGGCGCTCGGCAAGATGCTCACCCCCTTCAAGCTCGGCGTGGGCGGGCCCGTGGCGGGCGGCCGCCAATACATCTCCTGGATCCACACCGACGACCTGCTGGGGATAGTGCTCGCCGCGATCGACTCAGAGCAGTGGCGTGGGCCGGTGAACGCAACCGCGCCCCAACCACAGCGCAACCGCGACTTCTCGAAGGCGCTCGGCCGCGCCCTGCACCGCCCCTCGCTGCTACCGGTCCCCGGCGCGGCGCTGCGGCTCCTCTATGGCGAGATGTCTGAGATCGTCACGACCGGCGCACGCGTGCTCCCCGTGCGAGCACTGGTGCTCGGCTATGAGTTCCGTCATCCACAGCTGGATTCGGCACTGCATGCCGCCCTCGGCGCGGGGTGAGCGAGGCTCCTCAGCGAGGTGCGTTGAACGCACGCCAAAACACGGGCATGCCTTTCGCGACGCGGTCGATGGCGTAGCTCGACAGGGTGGTTTCCCCGCTCGGCTGCATCGAGTAGACGCCGAGCACCGAGCGGCGGTCATGGGTGGCAAGGAACTTGTCGATCACCACCTGTCGGTCATCCCCGCTATCCCCCGCGGCGCGGATCGCGGCGAGCACGACGCTCATCGCCTCATACCCGTAGAGCACATACGGTTCGGGCGATGCTGTGACGCGGTGGCCGTACCGCGCGAGCACGCGCTGGGCGGACGCCGGGTAGAGATGAGCGGCGAGCACAGGCGAGCCGACGAAGGTCGTGCTTTCGGCCGCCCCGAGATTCGAGGTGAACACTGTGTTGAGCATCGTGCTCGACGCCAGTAGCGATACGCGCGGGACGGCAGCGTGCAGCTGACGGGTGAGCTGTGCCGCTTCACTCGTGGCGGTTGCGCTGACGAACACAGCCTGGGCGCCGCTTTCGACGATCTTTGCGACCTCGCCGGTGAAGCTCGAGCCTGGGAGGATCGTGATCGTGTCCTCGCCCTTCACTTCGATCCCGACTCGTTCGGCGTCGCCCGCCACGATTTGGGCGAGCGGGGCGTCGAATGGGTCCTGGTCGGCGAGCACGTACACGCGGTGCACGCCCAACCGCCGCAGCAGCGCCACCTGGGCCGCCGCCTGCACGGGGTCGCCGGGCGCAACCCGCCCGAACGTGCGCTTGCCGCCGAGATAGAAGCGTTCCGGCTCACCCTGGCCCGCGTCGAGCGAGGAGGTCAAGCCGACATAGGGGCTTGCGGGGCTGACCTGGAGGATGCCGGCGGCGTTGGTGAGCGGCAGCGAGATGGCGGTGGCGCCCGAGTTGAAGTCGCCGAGATAAGCGATCGTCGTGGGGTCCTGCGCGGCGGCCTTTGCGTTGGCGGCGGTGACGTCAGGGTCCCACTCGCCGCTCGTGGGGCTCGAGTCGTCGCGCAACGCGTAGCTGACGGTGAAGTGGCCGACATGCCCGCCCGCGTCTGAGAGCGCGAGCTTCTCACCGCCGACTATCTGCTGGGAGATGGCCGCTGAGGGACCTTGAAGCGGAAGGCTCGAGTAGATCGTGAGCTGATTGCCGATCCTCTGCGCGGCAGGCGAGCTCCCGACACCTCCACAGCCCGCCAGCGCCGGCGTGAAAGCGAGAGCGGCGACCCCGAGGCACAGCCAGCGCGCGCGCACCTGCTACTGGTCGCGGCGGCCTGGAAGGTAGCCGGCGATGATCTTCAGCGAGGCGCCGACCACGATGACCAGCGTGGCGAGCATGAAGGAGTCGAAGCCCTTGGCGCCGAGCGCCCAAAGCACGATCCAGATGATCAGGCCGGCGGTGACGGTGAGTACCAGTCCCATTGCGCGCGCAATCCTATAACAGCGCCGCCGCGAGCTCCGCCACGACCTCGCCCACCCCCGCCGCGGGATCGTCCGACTCGCCGGCGGCGCGCACGAGCCGCGTGCCCACGATCACACCGTCGGCGCCGGCCTGTGCCGCCTGGAGCGCCTGCTCGGGAGTGGAGATCCCGAAACCGAGCGCCACCGGCACCTCCGTGCTCGCCTTCGCCCGCGCCACGACATCCGCAAAGCGGTCGGCGAGCGCCGCGCGCTCCCCGGTGGTGCCCACCACCGACACCGTGTAAAGGAACCCCCGCGCGCGCTTGCCGATCCGAGCGAGGCGCTCGGGGGGCGTGGTGGGCGCCACGAGCGGCACGAGCGCCAGTCCGCGCGCGTCGCACGCCGCCAGCACCTCCGGCGCCTCCTCGAACGGAAGGTCGGGCACGATCAGTCCGCTTGCGCCGCTTCGCACGAGGCGCTCCACGAACGCGTCCGCACCCGGTGCGAGCACCATGTTGGCGTAGCACATGAGCACCACCGGCACGCTCGGAGTGAGCGCGCGCGCGACCTCGAGCACACCCATGAGGGTGGCTCCGCCCGCAAGCGCGCGCGTGCCCGCCTCGTGGATCACCGGGCCGTCGGCGAGCGGGTCGGAGTAGGGCACGCCGAGCTCGAGCATGTCGGCGCCCGCATGCACACACGCCTGCCCGATCCGCACCGACTCCGCGAGCGTCGGAAAGCCGCCCATCAGGTAGGGCATCAGCGCGGCGCGCTTGCCGTTTGCGGCGAACGCTTGCGCGATCCGGTCGATCCCCGTCGCCTGCCCCCCGTCATGGGGGGTCGCGGTAGCGCTCACCGGGCGAGCACCTCGGCAAGATCCTTGTCCCCACGCCCGGACAGGCACACGAGGTCCAGCTCGCCGTCGGGCTGGGCAAGTGTCCAGGCAAGCGCGTGGGCGGTCTCCAGCGCCGGGATGATCCCCTCCAAGCGCGAAACCTCACGGAATGCGGCAAGCGCTTGACGATCAGTAACCGCCTCATAGCGAGCCCTACCGCTGTCGCGCAGGAAGGCGTGCTGGGGTCCGGTGCCCGGGTAATCGAGACCCGCGGAGATCGAGTGCGCCTCGATTATCTGTCCCTCCTCGTCCTGCATCACCGCCGACAGCGCCCCGTGCAGGACGCCCGCGCGACCACCCACGGTCAGGGGAGCGCCGTGGCGCTCGGTGTCGATCCCCTCGCCGCCGGCCTCAACGCCAACCAGATCGACCCGCTCATCCTCGAGAAACGCGGTGAAGATGCCAAGCGCGTTGGAGCCGCCGCCGACGCATGCGACAACGCGCGCCGGGAGGCGTCCCTCGCGCTCGAGCATCTGCGCGCGCGCCTCGTCGCCGATCACGCGCTGAAGGTCACGCACGAGCGCGGGGTAGGGAGCGGGACCGACAACCGATCCGATGATGTAATGGGTGTCCCCCACGTTGGTCACCCAGTCGCGGATCGCCGCGGAGGTCGCCTCCTTCAGCGTTCTCGCACCCGCGTCGACAGCATGCACCCGCGCGCCGAGCAATTCCATCCGCTGCACGTTGGGGGCCTGGCGGCGAGTGTCCTCGGTGCCCATGTAGATCACGCACTCCATATCCAGCAGCGCACACACGGTGGCGGTCGCCACGCCGTGCTGCCCAGCGCCGGTCTCGGCGATGATCCTGCGCTTGCCCATGCGCTTGGCCAACAACGCCTGGCCGAGCGCGTTGTTGAGCTTGTGCGAGCCGGTGTGGTTGAGGTCCTCGCGCTTGAGGTACACGGGGCGTCCCGCGCGCTCGGAGAAACGCTCGGCGTGGTAGAGCGGGGTGGGGCGACCCGCGAAGTCGCGCAGCAGCAACTCCAGCTCGGCGCGGTAGCCTTGGTCCTCGCGCGCTTCCGTCCATGCCTTCTCGAGCTCGGCGAGCGCAGGCATCAGCGTCTCGGGCACATACTGTCCGCCATATCGCCCAAATCGGTGCTCGATGCCCCGGCCTGCCGTTGGCTGGGACGTGTCGCCGACGCTCACGCCGGCGACCCTACCGAGGGCGGCAGCTCGACAGACGGCCCCGTCATCTGCGAGCCGGCCCGCGTGCCCTCGACGGCAGCGAAGAAGTCGCGCAGCCGGGCAGGGTCCTTGCGACCGGGCGCGCTCTCGGTGCCGCTGGCGGTATCCACCGCGAACGGACGCACGCGCTCGATCGCCTCTCCCACGTTGCCGGGGTCCAGACCACCGCTGAGGATCAGCGGGGTTTTCGAGCGCCGCCCGGCGAGCAGCTTCCAGTCGAACGTCTCCCCCGTCCCGCCCCGCAGCCCCTCGCGACCGGGTACGGCAGAGCGCGCGTCGAGCAGATGAAAGTCGGTGTGAAAGCGGGCCGCGTCCTGGATGTCAGCGGGACCCGACACCTGCAGCGCCTTTACCACGCGTGCGCCGGTGCGGCGCGCGGCCTCCCCGCAGAATGACGGACCCTCCTCACCGTGCAGCTGGAGCAGCGTCAGCCCGAGCTGCTCGCTCACACCGACGATCTCCTCCATGTGCGCGTTCACGAACACGCCGCACAGCTCCACCCGACGGCGCAGGGTTGCCGTGATGAGCTGCCCCTCGGCGAGCGAGCAACCGCGCGGGCTCGGCTTGTAGAACACCATGCCCACCGCCCATGCCCCGAGCTCGACCGCCAGCTCAGCGTCGTCGAGCCGCGTGATCCCGCAGATCTTCACCCGTGTGGCCGCGTCGGACATTCTCCAACGGTAGCGGCCCGACGGCGCGTGAGGTTTGCGCGCCCTACCCTTCGGGCGTGTTGGCGTTGTGTATGGAGTTCGGCCGGGCGGTAAGCGTCACTTTGATGGTCTTGTGTTCGTAGCTGCCGCTGCCGGTGGCACGCAACACTTCGATTGAGATCGTGTTTCCCGGTTTCTTCGATGCGATCAGCGCGGAGAGGGCTTCCGCGTTGGCGATCGCCTCACCGTCGACCTTCACGACGATATCCCCGCCGACCGCCACCTTGCCACCGGCGGTTTGCGCTTCGAGGTTGCCGCCGCGTATGCCCGCCTTCGCTGCCGGCGTGCCGGCTTCGACAGTCTCTACGAGTGCGCCGCTCTTGACAGGGAGGTTGAGCGCCGAGAGCGAACCGTCGACCGTGAGCGTGCTCACGCCGAGGTAGGCGCCGCGCACGGTCCCGCCCTTCTCGAGCTGGGGGAGCTCCGACTTGGCCGTGTTGATCGGAACGGCGAAGCCGATCCCAACGCTGCCGCCGCCGCTGCCGCCGGTCTCGATCTGCGAGTTGATCCCGATCACTTCACCGGCGGCGTTCAGGAGCGGCCCGCCGGAGTTGCCGGGATTGATCGGCGCGTCGGTTTGCAGGACGTTGTCGATCTGGAAGCCGTTGGGCGACGTGATCTCACGCTGCAGCGCCGAGACAACGCCGGTCGTGAGGGTTCTGTCGAGGCCGAACGGGTTGCCGATCGCAAGCACAGGGTCGCCCACCTGCGCCTTGCTGGAGTCTCCGAGCGTGAGCGGGTGCAAGGTTAGGCCTTCGGTGGGTATGCGCAGCACGGCGAGATCGTTGGAGGGATCCTTGCCGATCACTTTCGCTTCGACGGTCTTGCCGTGTTCGAAGCTGACCGTGACCTTCACCGCGTTCTCGACCACGTGGTAGTTGGTGAGGATCGTGCCGTCGCCATTGATTACGAAACCCGACCCGGTGGCGGTGCCCTGCTGCTGGCTTTCGCCGCCGAAGCCGAACGGCGATTCGGTCTGGCGCACGATTGTCGAGGTGACGAACGCCACGCCGGGCGCGTCCTTCTCGTAGATCTGGTGGGGGGTGAGGCCGGTGCTCTGCTGCGAAACGTTCGAGGGCGCGATCGGAGCCGCCGACTGCAGCTCGGTAACCGTCTTCTGAGAAGCGCCGAGCCCGCCTGTGGCGGCGATCACCGCGACCACCACCCCACCGCCGAGGAGGGCCGAGACGAACGGGATGGCGAACATGCGCTTCATCGGTTACGAGGATGACGGGTCGCGATCAACGCGAACTAAAGAGGACCATGTGACTTTATAAAAGGTTGGAACCGGGGTCGGGCGCGGTCGCGGAGACGCCCGTTGCGGAGACCTCTCCGGAGGCGTTCCCACACACACGCGTGAGGCTGCCCTCCACGGAGGAGACCTCAAGCAGCGCGGCGAGCGCCCCTTGCGGATCAGGCGCCCGCATGAGCGACTCGCCGACGAGCACCGCCGAGACCCCCTGTCGCTCGAGCTCGCGCAGCTGCTCGGGTGCGGCGATGCCCGACTCCGAAACGACGATCGCGCCTGCAGGCATGTCCCCCAGCAGTCGCGAAGTGCACCGCACGTCGACGGTGAAGTCGCGCAGGTCGCGGTTGTTTACGCCGATCAGGCGCGCGCCGATCCGCGCGGCGCGCTCCAGCTCCTGCCGATCGTGCACCTCCACGAGCACGTCGAGGCCGAGTGTCACCGCGAGCTCATGCAACGAGGCGAGCTCGTCCTGGTCGAGCGCCGCCACGATGAGGAGCACGGCATCCGCGCCGGCGATTCTGGCCTCGTGCAGCTGATAGGGGTCGACGATGAAGTCCTTGCGCAGGATCGGCAGCCCGCACGCGGCGCGTGCGGCGCCCAAGTCGGCGAGCGAGCCTTCGAAGTTTGGCCCCTCCGTGAGTACCGATAGCGCACTTGCGCCGCCGCGCTCATACGCGCCGGCGATCGCCTGCACGTCGGCGTTCTCCCGCAAGCGTCCCGCGGAGGGCGACCGGCGCTTGAACTCGGCGATCACTCCGATTCCTGGGCGTGCGAGCGCTTCGTGGAAGCGCCCCGGCGCACCGTCCAAGCGCAGCGTCCCGTCTGGCGCCACCTGCGCTTGAAGCGCGCCCAGCGGGACGCCACGCTTGCGCCGCTCGAGCTCCGCACGCGTCTCAGAGACGATTCGCTCAAGCACCGCCGGGTGGCTCGACACCTCGGGTCCAGGAGGTTGAGACGGCGTCATCCCGCAACCCGCTCGGGCGCGTGCCTGCGGCTCGCCTGCACATACCGCTCGAGCGCAGCGGCCGCGCTGCCCGAGCCGATCGCCTCACGGGCCGCCTCGACGCCCGCCGCGATGCTGTCGGCGCCGGCGGCGGCGTAGATCGCGGCGCCCGCGTTGATCAGCACGAGATCGGCGCGAGCGCCCTGCTCGCCGGCGAACACGGCCTGTGTGACCTCGGCGTTCTGGAGCGGTGAGCCACCGCCCAGCAGCGGATCGGACGGGTCGGCCAGCTCGATGCCGGCATCCTGCGGAGTGAGCGTATAGCGGGTCAGCTCCTCCCCGTTGACCTCCACCACCTGGGTGGCCGCCGAGGTTGAGACCTCGTCGAGTCCGTCCTCGCCGGAAACCACAAGCGCGCGTCGCACCCCCAGCCGCCCCAGCGCGCCCGCGATCGTCTCGAGGAAGCCGGCGTCCGCCACGCCGATCAGCTGGCGCGTGGCGCCAGCCGGATTGGTGAGCGGGCCGAGCAGGTTGAAGATCGTGCGCACCGCGAGTTCGCGCCTGACGGGCACCACGAAGCGCGTGGCCTGGTGGTGGGCGGGCGCGAACATGAAGCCGAAGCCGGCCTCCTCGATACACTTCGCGACACCCTCGGGGGTGAGGTCGATGCGCGCGCCGAGCGCCTCGAGCAGGTCGGCGGAGCCCGAGGAGCTGGTGGCGGACCGATTGCCGTGCTTGGCGACCGCGCACCCAGCGCCCGCCGCGACCAGAGCGGCGGTGGTCGAGACGTTGAACGTGCGCCGTCCCCCACCGGTGCCCGCCGTGTCGAGCAGGTCGTCGCGCTCGGTGCGCACGTGCGCCGCCAGCTCGCGCATCGTGCGGGCGAGCCCGGCGAGCTCGTCCACGGTCTCGCCCTTCGTGCGCAGCGCGATCAAGAACGCGGCGATCTGGATCTCAGAGACCTCGCCGTGCATGATCTCGGCGAGCACCTCCGAGGTCTCCTGCTGGCTCAGGTCGCGACGTGAGGCCACCGCGTCGATCGCCTTGGTGAGAGCCGGGTTGGGCATCAGCCGCCCTCCGTGCCGTCGTTCAGGAAGTTCGACAAGAGCTGCTTGCCCTCCTCGGTGAGCACCGACTCGGGGTGAAACTGCACGCCCTCCGCCGGCAGCTCGCGGTGACGCAACGCCATCAGAACGCCGCCCCCATGCGCGGACGCTTCCAAGCAGTCGGGCAGCGCGTCCTCCACGATCAGCGAGTGGTAGCGCCCTACCGTGAGCGGCGAGGACAGCCCCTTGAAGATCGTGCGCCCGTCGTGCTCGATCGTGGTGGCCTTGCCGTGGACGGGAGCGTGCAGCTTCACGCTCCCCCCAAACGCCTGGGCGAGCGACTGGTGGCCGAGGCACACGCCGAGCGTCGGGATTCCCGCTTCGGGCATCCGCCTGGCCACCTCCAGCGAGATGCCTGCCTGGTCGGGTGTACACGGTCCCGGCGAGATCACGCAGCGCTCGTAGCCACCCTCCAGCAGCTCGCCCACCGTGGCCTTGTCGTTGCGCACGACGCACACCTCGGCCCCGAGCTCGCCGAGGTACTGCACAAGGTTGTAGGTGAACGAGTCGTAGTTGTCGATCACGAGGACTCTCATGTTCACGCCCAGTCGGCCTGCCGGCAGGCGAGCTCGACAGCCTCGATGACGGCCGCCGACTTCGCGACGGACTCCTCGTACTCATAGGCGGGCTTGGCGTCCGCGACGGTACCTCCTCCGGCCTGCACGTGCGCGACACCGTCCTTGACGACGACGGTGCGGATGTGGATCGCGGTGTCTAGGTCGCCCGTGTAGCTGAGATAGCCGATCGCGCCGCCGTAGCCGCCGCGCTTGACCGGCTCGAGCTCGTCGATGATCTGCATCGCGCGCACCTTCGGCGC
>PLYX01000194.1 GCA_003151895.1 Solirubrobacterales bacterium | reverse complement strand
CGATCATCGCAAGCGTCCAGGAGCCAACGAGCAGGGCGGCGCTCGCGCCACGTCCGCGCCAGAGCGCGAACAGCGCGAACACCATCAGGTAGAGCAGCGTGCGGTTAGCGCCTTCCCACGCGTCACCCGGCACGGCGGCCCACAGGATCGAGAGAAAGCTCAGGGCGGTAAAGGCAGCCAGGCAGGCGACCGCCAGCTTCACCGTCACCGGGATCTCAGCGAAGCGCAACGGCACCGCCCCGACGGCTATCGCGAGCAATGCCAGCACGATCAAACCGCCCGGCGCCCAGTGCGTGAGCGGGTAGCCGGCCTGGCTGGTGGCCCACACGAAGAACAGGACGATCGCCGCCAGCGCCGGAACCGCAGCGGGGGTCTCGCGCAGAGACCCCGTGAGCCATCGCGTCATCGCCGTCAGAATAATCGTCGTCGTGCTCGATCCGCCTCCGGACACCCCACAGACCGTCGGTTCGCAACTGCCCGAGCGAGCTGGTTCCCCCGCGGTCGAACGGGATCAGCTGGTCGCCTTCTACGACGACTCCTACGCCCGCGAGGGCGAGCAGGCGCTGCTGTACTCCCGCTGGCGCGCGCTGGGAGCACAGGGCAAGGCCGACCACGTGATCGAGTTGTGCTCGCGCGCGGGCATCATGCCTTCGAGCACCCTGGAGGTGGGTTGCGGCGACGGAGCGCTGCTGTGCGAGCTGCGCCGCCGCAACTTCGGCGGGGGGGTGCACGGCGTGGAGATCACCCAAGCGGCCGTGAAGATCGCGAGCGAGCGAGCGGAGATCGACTCGGTGGAGCTGTATGACGGACAGCATTTGAAGGACGCCGACGGGGCATATGACCTGGGGATCGTGTCGCACGTGCTCGAGCACGTGCCCGACCCGGCGACATTGCTTGCCGAGGTGGCGCGGGCATGCCGGGCGGTTGTCGTCGAGGTGCCGCTCGAGGACAACCTGTCGGCGAGGCGGGGCGGCAAGCGAGAGCATGCCGAGCAGGTGGGCCACCTGCAGCGCCTCAGCCGTGAGTCGGCGCGCGCGATGGTGTCCCAAGCGGGGCTGCGGGTGGCGGGCGAACTCGAGGATGCGCTCCCCCTGAAGGTGCACCGCTTCTTCGCCGACACGCCCGCGCGGAACGCGGCGGCAGTGGGCAGGTGGGGGGTGCGCCGCGGACTGCGCCTGCTCGCGCCGCCGCTCGCCAGGCGGCTGTTCACGGTGCACTATGCGTGCCTGTGCCTGCCGCGCTCGTAAGCCTCGATCTTCCGCTAGATTTCAGGACGACTGGCTGTCCAGCCAAATCCACGGTCAAGAGGAGCAAGCACATGGCGAGCACAGCTACACCGGCCTCGACCCCGAACGGCACTCCGGAGAGCCTGCCGGTGGACGCGATCTCCTATGAAGACCTGTATGCGCGCTGGGAGCGCGGCAACTGGAGCGCGATGGACCTCGACTTCAGCGAGGACGCCAGGCAGTGGCGCGAGGATTTCACCGAGTTCGAGCGCCAGGCGGCGCTGTGGAACTACTCGCTGTTCTTCTGGGGCGAGGACGCGGTGGCGGACAACCTCTCGCCCTACATCGACGCGGCGCCACTTGAGGAGCAGAAGTACTTCTTGGCCACCCAGCAGGCGGACGAGGCGAGGCACGCGGTGTTCTTCAAGCGCTTCATGCAGGAGGTGTGCGGGATCGGGAACGGCTCGATGGAGAGCGGGTTGCAGGCGATCAAGCCGCAGCTGACCCCCGGGTTCCGCAAGATCTTCGACCGCTTGGACACGATGGCGGACGAGCTGAGGGCGGACCACTCGCCGGCCCAGCTGGCGGCCGCCGTGACGCTCTACCACATTGTGATAGAGGCGTCGCTGGCGCAGCCGGGGCAGCACTTCATCTGCAGCTACCTCGAAAAGCGGGACACGCTGCCGGCGTTTAGAGAGGGAATGCAGAACATCGCAGCCGACGAGCAGAGGCACATCGGGTTCGGGGTGAAGCTGCTGGCGGACCTCAAGCGCGAAGACCCGGTGGGGGTGCCGAAGGCGGTTGCCAAGATCCTGCGCGAAGTGACGCGCTACACCGCGCAGGTGCTGATGCCCCCGGGTTGGGACGAAAGCTACATCACGGTGTTCGGCTCCACCTACGACGAGGTGGGCGTGGAAGGGCTCACCTCGATGACCACCAAGCTGCGCTCGGCCGGGCTGGCCGCGGACACGCTGCCGGGACCGGCGCTGTTGCCGCCGGGACTGTCGCCGCTGGAGGTGTCCCAGCGCGGGCGCACGCTCGCCAAGGCAGGGGTGATCGGCGTGCGCGAAGGCCCCACCAAGCGCGATCCCGAGACGGTGGCGCTGCTGTTCGACACGATCCGCCGCCAGGTGAACCCGCGGCACGGGCTCAAGCGGGCGACCACGTTCCAGTGGGAGTTCACCGACCCGGACGTGCCGACGTGGCACCTGAGGGTGGACAACGGGTCGAGCGTGGTGGAGCAGGGCGGCGCGCCGAACCCCGACCTGCGCCTGCGCGTGTCCTACCAGGACTTCGTGGACATCGTCGGCGAGCGGCTGGACCCGCTGAGGGCGGTGGCCACTCGCAAGCTGCGCCCGCGCGGCAACCCGCTCGCGATGAAGCGGCTGACGCAGGTGTTTCCGCGCGGCTGA
>PLYX01000006.1 GCA_003151895.1 Solirubrobacterales bacterium | reverse complement strand
GCGCCACTGACCTGCGGCGGAACACCATCGAGCAGCAGGTCGATGACCGATGTGCTCGTGCCCGCTATCTCGGCCTGCGACAGTGGCCAGAGGTTGACGTACTCCACCCGGCCGGGGAGCGCGTCGGCGATGACCCTGGCCGTCACCAGGTCGGCCGAGCCGGTGAGCAGAAACTGGCCGGGCGTCTGGTCGCGATCGAGGATCTGCTTGACGGCAAGCATCAGCTCCGGCGCGCGCTGGACCTCGTCGATCACCGCCGGGCGCGCGAGCGACAGCGCGAAGCCGTCTGGATCGGCGCGTGCCACCGTGCGTGTCGCTTCATCGTCGAGGCTGAAGTAGTTTGGCACGACGCCCGCCGCCTGCAGCTGCTTGGCGAGCGTGCTCTTGCCTGCCTGCCGTGGACCCGTGATCGCGGCCGCGCGGCTCACACTGAGGATGTCGCGCAGCTCTCCTTCGATGCCCCGCGGAATCAGCCCCATCAGATCACGACCCGGTCATGAGTGTCCGACCACATCGGACCAGTGTAGCCGACCAATCCGGAGCGGGGTGATCGACCAATCCGGAATAGCATGCCCGACCAATCCGGAATAGTCTAGCCGACCAAGTTCAGGCGCCGCCGGTGGCGCTGGCTCGCGTCAGATCTTGCGAGCCCGACTGGCGGTGTCGTGCTCGAAGGCCGGAGCCATCTGCTCGACCGCCGCGCGGTCGAGACCGACCTCTTGCGCGGCGGCGCGCCAGCGGCTGGTCGCGTCGCTGACCTCGCCGAGCAGGTGGCGTGCGGCGTCCGGGTCGAGCCGGAAGTGAGGGGCCACGCTCAGGAGCGTGTCGACGGACGCGGTGGTGTCGTCGAAGTCGATGGCGGTGCTCAGACGCTTCGTTCCGGGCGTGGGGTCGGGGTTGAGGTCGAAGGCGGGCGAGAGCGTCCAGCCGGCGCTGCTCGTGCGCAGGAAGCCGTGGTTGCGCAGGTGGTCGTCGGTGTTGGAGATGAGGATGAAGAAGGCGACGCGTCGCCACAGCTGGCGCAGGTCGTTCTCGGCGGTGGGGGAGTGTCGTTCGATGACATCGGCGATGTCCAGGTAGCTGCCGTGGTCGCCGTCGCCTGCTTCGAGCATCGTCATCGCGCTCACGTAGCCGATGCGCAGGTTGCCGACACGGTCGAAGCGGTCGACGATCAGCACGGCCCTGTCGTCGATGAGGTGAAGCGTCCAGTCGGGCACGTCCATCCCCGCCGCGCGGGCGAGTCGCAGCGCGACGGCCTCCCAGCGCATCACGTCCCAGTCGTCGGCCGCCGCCCTGGGGAACTTTGCGATCGCCACCCTCCCGCCCGCATCGAGCACATGGGCCTTCGGGCGTGAGCCGCCCAGCGAGCTCCCGCCGCGCAGCAGGGCTCGCAACTCGTCGTCGCCGGCCTCGTCGCGCTCCAGCCGCTCGGCTGCGCTCAGGAGTCTCGGGAGGTCGAGGAGTGGTGGAACTCCGGTGCGCTCGTCGGCGAGGTAGGCGCCGGTGGCGGGATCGCGGAAGCGCAGGGCGCCTTGACGCAGGTCGTCACGGACGCCGAGCAGGTAGTCGATCTCCCCAAAGCTGCGCTCGGCGCCACCCTCATGATCAACGCGCCGGCGCTCGGCGCGCGCGATCAGCCGGCGCCCCCAGCGGTCGGGGGCGCAGTCGGAGAAGGCGCCGAACATCGCTCTCCCCGCAGGCGTCTGCTGCTGGCCGGCGGTCAAGCCGAGGGCTGGGTCCAGCTCGTAGGCGTCGGACCGGGCGAGATAGTCGGGGTCATACGCGAACGTCGCTGACTCCGCGCCGCGCCGGCGGTGCGACCAGAGCCGTCCTGCGAGCACGTTCTGGCCTCCCATCTGCACGATGACCTCAACCGCCGACTCAGCCATCGGGAGCAGTAAGGCTCTTGGGTCGCACGCGCTGTGGAAGGCGCTCCTCCGAGCGCAGGCGTCCGACGTCGGTCTCGTAGGGATCGAGCGCGCGCGGCACGCTGTCGAGCACCCCGAGCGCGCGGAGGATGCGCAGGACGTTCTCGAGGGACACGCCGCCATCGCCGCCCTCCAGTCGCCGCAACGTGTTGAGCGACACACCGGCGCGGTCGGCCAGCTGGGCCTGTGTGAGCCCACGCAGCTTGCGCCATACGGCGACGTCGCCGGTCACCGCACGCAGAGCGCGACGGACCGTGGGGGGCGTGGTCCCAACAGGGCGGCTTGCGGTCATTCCCATAGCTTACCACTCATTTATAGACTATTATCGGCTCTAACCACCTATAAATCATGACTAATCGACCGACGCGCTGAGCGAGCGCTATGGGTCGCCGGTCTCGTACACCTGATCTGGCATATGGCCGGCCGTGAGCTCCGGCACGCTGATCCGCTCCACGCGCGAGCGCTGGCAGCGCCGGCAACAGGCGCTTGCGTGAGGCTGCTGCTGGACGAGATGATCTCGCCCCGGATCGCCCGCGAACTGCGCGACCGGGGGCATGACGTGCAGGCCGTCAAGCGCGCAGACCCCGAGCGAAGCGTATGAGGTCGACGTATTCGTCGGTGTCGGCAGCCTTGATCAGCGCTGCTATGTACGTGGCTCGACCCGACCCGTCGACATCGAGGTTTGCGCCGCCCCAGGTGAAGGGTTCAGCTCCGATTGAGGCCAGGTACAGGTCGGCCATCATCCGAGTGCAGCGACCGTTCCCATTGCGGAAAGGATAGACGCTGACCAGGCGGCAGTGAATCCGGGCGGCCAAGTCGTCGGGGTCGAACACTCCTTGGGTGTGCCAAAACTTGGCGTCGTCAAGCGTCAGCCGGGACTGGGTGACGATCAAGTATGGCTCTACCCCGATGTTGGTGACGCGCCACCGTTGTGTACCTGCCCAGGTCCATACGTCGCCGAACATACGGCGGTGGAGCGTCAACATGAATCCGTAGTCGAGTATGCCTTCTGCTCCGAGGGAACGCGCCTGCCGTTGCGCCCACGGAAGCGCCTTCGTGATGTTCTCGAACTCCACCTGATTGAGGTCGGCGCGGGTAGCCACGAAGTCTGGGATGAGACCCTCCAGGTCCTCCTCCTCGATCGGTGTTGCCCCGGATGGTTCTGGACCGATGGTCCGCACGTTGAAACGCGAAAGGGGCGGATCATCAGGTGGGACGACGATCACCCCTCACGCCTGGACCGGCTTCGTCCCGGACGCCAGAGATTGCCGCTGGCCACAAGTTGCTGTGCGTAACGCTCAACAGCCTCGCTCTGTCGGTCCTCGTCGATGTCCTGAGCCTCCAGGGCCATGGTCCGGACGGCATACCCGAGGAGCTGCGCCGCTGCGGTTCGAGCCTGGGTCCTAACGGTCCGCTCCAGTGTGGAGTTGGGCACCAGGGCATAGACGAGGGTGCAATCGAGGGCGTTCGCCACCTCGGCCAGCTTGCTGGTCGTAATCCCGCCATGGAGCTCAGCGCGCTCTAGTTTGTTGACCGCGGCGCTCGACACCCCGAGGCGCTTGGCCAGCACGGCTTGGCTCATCCCCAGTGCGCCGCGGATAGCACGTATCCAGCCGGAGCGGGGGCGGGCTTGGATGGGCTCGAGGTGGGCGACGCCGAACTTTCGATCCAGCTCACGTCGAGCTTGGGCGGCTCTCTCTGAAGGTTGCATACCTATAGGTTAGCATAGTTGGGGAGAGACGAAACCTATAGATTGACGAAGATGGGAAGATCACAAACCTATAGGTTGATTATCCGCCCTGACAGAGCGAGCCGGCGAGCTCTGGCCGCGGCGCGAGGAGATCTGTCAAGCGCTGCTGGGCGCTTGCCGACTGTTGAGCCTCGGCGCCGGTCTCGCGACAGAGCGCCTATCTGGCGTAGGTTTGGAGATGTGATGTAATGCGGGTATGAAGCGCTTGCAGATCATGATTGAGGACGACGCCTATCAAGCGCTGGACGTCCAGGCCGCCAAGATCCATGTCTCAAAGGCGTCGCTGGTCCGCGACTACGTACGGCGTGGACTTCAGCCGCTGCCCGCGCTCGCCGAGGACCCGCTGGCCTCGCTGTCTGGCAGCTCCGAGTTTGAGCCGGCCGGCATCGATGAGACCGTTTACGGCCGTTGATCTTCGTAGACACATCCTTCTGGGTCGCGCTCACCAACCGGCGTGATCCCCACCACCAGGAGGCAAGGGCTCTGCTGGAGGCTCACGCCGGCGACAGGCTGGTCACGACCAGCGAAGTACGTGGGGAGACCTGGACGTTCCTGCGGCGCCGAGCCAGCCACACCGCTGCGGTCAGGTTCCTCGACACCATGAGCGCCTCGCCGCGCGTGGAGACCATCCGAGTCTCAGAACCAGCGGAAAGAGCCGCGGAGCAGTGGCTCCGCCGCAGGGACGACAGAGAGTTCTCGTGGGTCGACGCGACAAGCTTCGCCACCATGCGTGAGCTGCGGAGCACCGAAGCCTTCGCCTTCGACGGCGACTTCTCCGCCGCCGGGTTTACCGAGCTGCGAGCATAGCTAGGCCCAATACCGTTTACTTAAGTCATAACCGGCTTCCGCTCCTCGTGGAAGGGAGCGGCCAAGCAAGACGTGACCCCGGCTCTCACAGCTCGTCCCGAGCAGGCACGAGGCTGGGTCCCGGCGAGACACTCGGACCGCATACAAAGCGCTAGCCCGCCTTGCCGTCAAGTCAAGGAGG
>PLYX01000175.1:7458-7823 GCA_003151895.1 Solirubrobacterales bacterium | reverse complement strand
CGGCAGGATCGGATGGCTGCCCGGCTTGAGCGTGAAGCCCGCCTTCTCCAGCCCGCCGCGCATAAACTTCGCATTGGCGTGCAACCGATCACGCAGGTCGCGGCTCTGGTCGATGAGCTCCAGAGCCTTGTGCGCCGCCATCACGATCGGCGGCGGCAGCGAATTCGAGAACAAGTACGGACGGGACCTCTGCCGTAGGAACTCGACGACCTCGGCGCCGGCGCACGTGAAACCACCGGCGGCACCGCCGAGCGTCTTGCCCAGCGTGCTGGTGATGATATCGACTCGATCCAGGCAGCCGAGTTGCTCCGCGGTCCCGCGACCGGTCGCACCCAGAATACCGGTCGCATGGCTGTCATCGACGG
>PLYX01000175.1:0-7351 GCA_003151895.1 Solirubrobacterales bacterium | reverse complement strand
AGCCCGCCGTTGGCGTCCCAGCAGGAGCTGTAGAGGATGGCATCATCCTTGCGGAAGAAGCGCGCGACGGCGGACTCCAGCTCCTTGTGCAGGACCTGGGTGCCGCAAATGAAGCGGACGGATGCCATGCCGTAGCCGTATCGTTTCAGGGCGTCCTGCCCGGCGGCGACGATAGCGGGATGGTTGGCCAGGCCGAGGTAGTTGTTACTGGCCAGGTTGATGACCTGGCGGCCGTCGTAGTGGCAAACCGGGGCCTGCTGGTCGTCGAGGATGCGGAGCTTGAAGTGGGTGCCTTTGGCGCGGAGTTCGTCGAGAGCCGCGGTCAAGTGGGCGAGCTGGGGGCGAGGAGTGGCCTCATTCATGGCGATTCACCTAAAGGGAGAAGCATAACCCCGAAGAAGCATAACACCGTCCGCCGAACCGGACTCTCCATTCCGGTCGTCCGGCGTCCAACCCTTGGCGGGGTCCATGGCCGGAAGATCCGCCAGACTGGCGGGGGTTGATTCCGGGGAGTTTCATGGCCCAGCTGGTTGGCCCCACCACGCCCGAGCCGGATACAATAGTCTTCTACGTCCGCCGCGGTGGATGACGGGCAATACGCGATTTGGCGATGCGCGATTCTTCTGGAGATTNNCCACCAGCGACCAGGGCGGACAAACTAAGGCTGCCGTTCTGATGAGCGTGACCGGGGCAGACGGTCTTCCGGCAGCGGGCGCGGTCGACATCGAAGAAGGTGGACGGCGGCTGGCAGAGGTGGCGCTGAACCCAACGGGCCAGGCCTCTTCTGTCTTGACCATGGCCGGCGGCCTGCATAGCCTGCGCGCGGTTTATAGTGGCGACGCCACACACTTGGCCTCGACTTCGCAGTCGACGAGCGTGCAGTCTCTCGCCGGAACCACACCCAGTTTTCAGTTGACCTTGGCTCCGGTAGCGCCGTCCGCGCTGCCCCTGGTGCTCACGGCCGGCGACGCCGGAACGATCAATGTGACG
Organism: Solirubrobacterales bacterium; assembly: GCA_003151895.1. GTDB lineage: Bacteria > Actinomycetota > Thermoleophilia > Solirubrobacterales > Solirubrobacteraceae > Palsa-744. The sequence continues at coordinate 6,361 of PLYX01000175.1, read as the reverse complement.
ATTGTGCCCGTGAACCCTTCCGCGCTGACATCGCCGATGTTCGTGACGCTCTCGTGCTCGGGGCTTCCCAATCAGGCGTCGTGCTCGTTTACCCCGGAGAGCGTGGAGATTCAGCCGACCACTCCCACCAGCTGCCCAACCGGCTCGCCCGCTTCCGCGTGCCCTCCTGTCAGCTCGATGGTGCTGCAGACACAGGCTGCGGGAACAGCCGCCCGGGCAATGCCGCCCGGCGGCAGCGACAGCGCCCCGGTCGCATGGGCGATTCTGCTGCCCGGAGTGCTTGGTCTGGGCGGACTGGCCTGGGGAGCGCGCCGGCGCGCATGGCTGAGCCGGCTGGCGCTGGTGGCGCTGGTGGGTCTTTTCACCATGCTGGGCACTACCGGATGCAACCCGCGCTATTACTACTTCCACCATGGCCCGCCCACCAATCTGCCTACGCCGGCGGGCACCTACACAGTGACCGTGACTGGACAGTCCAGCAATGGCATTTCCGCTATTACGCAGAACACCAAGATGGTGTTGACGGTGCAGTAGCGAGAAGCAGTCAAGAGCGTGTTTCAAAAATGACCATCGCATTGCGGCAGCAGTCCCTCAGGGGTTAAAACCCATCGTTTTCCCCGGACTTTTTGGCACGACTGAAGTCGTGCCCTGACACAAAACGGGTTTTTGAAACACGCTCTAGAAGATTGAGTATGAGCCGCAGGCATCCCCTTCCCGCGGAAGTGTACGCGCTGGTGGAACACACACCGGCCACAGTTCTGCTGGAGTGCGGAAAAACCAACATTACAAGTGGGGGCGATCCGGTTGGAGCCCAGGAGTGCTGCACGCGGCTTTTTACCGGGCCCGTTCGCGTGTGCGTGGCCGACACGGCTGCGGAGATTGCCGGACTCTTTTGCGAAGTCGAAAGCGCAATTGCAGCGGGGATGACGGCGGCCGGGTTCTTCGCTTACGAATGCGGGAGCTGCTTCGAGCCCAAGACGGGACCGTGCGTGAGCCCGGCCACGGAACCTTCGGCTAGTCCACTAGCCTGGTTCGGCATCTACGAGCGCTGCTATGGCTTCGATCACACGACGGGGACCTTTCCCGACGGCGAACCGCCGGGGCTGGAGTGCTTTCGCGGCGGAGAAGACAAGCCGGGCAACGAACCGCAGACCGAAGATACGGTGGATGCGGTGTTTGGCCTGACCGAAGAGCAATACATCGAGCGGATCGCCGCGATTCACGAATGGATTCGTTCGGGCGACGTCTATCAACTCAACTTCACGGTTCCTTTGAGCGTGCGCGTGCTCGGCAGCGTGGGAGCCTTGTATGCACGGCTGCGCGAACGCCAGCCGGTGGAGTATGGGGCGTTTCTGCATTGGCAGGAGGGGCGGCGGATTCTGTCGTTCTCGCCGGAGTTGTTCTTCCGCGTGGAAGAGAAAGACGGCGAACGGCGCATTACCACCAAGCCGATGAAGGGAACCGCTGCGCGCGGGCGCACCACGCGTGAAGACCGCAAGCGCGCGGACTGGCTGCGCAGCGACCCGAAGAATCGCAGTGAAAACGTGATGATCGTGGACCTGCTGCGCAACGACCTCGGGCGCGTGTGCGAGGTCGACACGGTGCGCGTGCCCGAGCTGATGGTGATCGAGCAGTACACAACCGTCCACCAGATGATCTCCAACGTCGTGGGCACCCTGGAGCCGGGACGCACGCCGATCGACTGCGTGCGCGCGTGCTTTCCCGGCGGGTCGATGACGGGCGCGCCGAAGCTGCGTACGATGGAGATCATCGACGACATCGAGCGCGAGGCGCGAGGCGTGTACTCGGGCGCGATCGGCTACTTCGGCGTCGACGGCGTCGTGGACCTCAGCATCGTGATCCGCACGATCGTGATGAGGGCCCGCCCACCCGGTGGGGGCGCCAAAACCACCACGATCGGGGCGGGCGGCGCGATCGTGATGCAATCGGACCCCCAGGAGGAGTTCGACGAGATGCTGCTGAAGGCGCGCGCGCCGATGGCGGCTATCGCGCACGCGGTGACGGGCAGCGACGCGCCCGAGGCGTGGACGGTCGAGCTCGAGCCGCAGTTCGCGGGGACGGCGTCATGAGCGACATGACGCCGGTTGAGTGTGGGATGAGAACGGGGAGCGCGTCATGAGCGAGACCACTCCGATCGAGCCCGACGCGGACGAGGAGTGGGAGGCCGTGACCTGGCAGGCGCGCCCCGCGAGCCACGATGACGTCCCGGCGGTGGCCGCGGCCGTCAGCGAGCTGCTCGTCGAGCTCGGCGGCAAGCCGGCCCCCATCCCGGCCCTCGAAGAGGCGACGAAGGCCCTGATCGACGATCCCCACGCCGGGGCGGTGCTCGTCGTCGAGGACGAGGGCGAGATCGTCGGAACGGTCGGCGTGAGCTGGCAGCACGCGATCCGCATCCCCGGCCGCTACGGCTTGATCCAGGAGCTGTGGGTGCACCCCCGCCGGCGCACGAAGGAGATCGGCGGCGACCTGCTGCTGGCGCTGTTCGAGCTGGCGCGCGAGCGTGGGATCGGCCGCATCGAGGTGGGGTTGCCGAGCGAGCGCTTCCCCCACCTGGCGGCGACCGAGTCCTTCTACCTCAACAACGGCTTCGCCACGATCGGCGTGAGGATGCGGAGGCTGGTGTGACGAGCACCCCAAAGGGCACCCCCCATGGCGGGGGACAGGCAGGCGAGCTGTTGATAGTGGAGCAACAGGACAGTGGCGCCAACGGCGACGGCGCGCCGTTCATCCTCGACCGCCACGGGCACAAGATGGAGGGCCGCGACGACGGGCGCCGCATCGCGGCGTTGCGCGAGGGACTGACAAGCAATTCGGGCGCGCGCCTCGGCACGGCGGACGCCGGCCAGGAGGATTTGGAGCGCATCCTCGACACGCTGCACACCCGCGAGTACCTCGACGCGCTGCGGAAGGTGAGCTGGGACGAGCCGACGATGATGCCCGAGTGGGCGCCCCCCGGCCTGCCGGCCGACAGCCCGGTGTGGGCGGGCGTGGTGGCCACCGCCTTCGAGGGAGTCCGCACCGCGATCACGGCGGCCGAACGGATCGTGGCCGGCGAGCGCTTCACCTATGCGCTCTGCCGGCCTCCCGGCCACCACGCCGGCCCGGCCTGGTTTGGCGGCTACTGCTACCTGAACACCGCAGCCGCGGCCGCCTACACGCTGTGCGAGGGCGGCGTGAAGCCGGTGGCGATCCTCGACGTCGACTTCCACTTCCCCACCGGGACGTCGGCGATCGTGGCGCCCCTTGAGAATGTGAGCCTCGGCTCGCTGCACGCCTCCACGATCGCAGAGGTGCCGTGGCGGCGGGTGGAGCCCGGCGAGCGCGAGCTGTTTGTCGAGTTCACGACGGCACCCGACGCCGACACCTACCTGCAGGCGCTCACCGACGTGATCGACCAGCTCGCGCAATCCAGCGCAGCGCTCGTGCTGTCGCTCGGCTACGACATCGTGGCAAGCGACCCGCACGGCTCATGGGACTTCCCACCGGCGATCTTCGAGCGGATCGGGAGCGTGCTGGCGGCCTCGGGGCTGCCGATCTGCGTGGTGCAGGAGGGCGGCTACTCGCTCGACGCGCTGGCGGAGTGCAGCCACGCCTTCGCCACCGGCCTGCTCAACAGCGATGGGGCCGCAGGCGGGAGCCCGGCATGAGCGGCCTGGAGCCCTTCCGCCGCCGGCTCGACTTCCTCGACGGGGAGATCGCCCGCCTGCTGGGCGAGCGCTTCGACGTGTGCCGCCAGGTGGCACACCACAAGCGCGAGCACAACATCCCGATGATGCAACCCGAGCGCGTGGTGGAAGTGCGCGAACGCTACCTCGCCCGCGGCGCGGAAGTGAACCTGCCACCCGACTTCACCGCCGCCCTCTTCGAGCTGTTGATCGGAGCGACGTGCAAGCTGGAGGACGAGCTGATCGCCGAGCCAACCGCGGCGGAGGCGGAGGCAAGCGAGCGATGAAACTCACATCGACTTCGATCCTATGCACCAGCCGGGGCTCGAACCCGGATCACCGGATTTTAAGTCCGGCCCTTTCACCGCTTAAGGTACTGGTGCCAGTTTGCCCACCCCACCGGGCGATCCCTCCGACAAGTCGGAGGGATCCCATGGGGTTGTTTTGTCTGAACCCCCCGCCGAGGAGTCGGCGGGGTCCCATGAGTTGGTTGCACGCGTGAGAGTACCATATCTTCTGACTCGTCGTATCTTCAGTAAAGGGCTCCCGCCCGGCCCACGCATGCCGAGCGCGCTGCAGGCGGTGGCGTGGGCGCGGCGCCCGCTGCCCTTCCTGGAGCGCAGTCAGAAACATTACGGCGACACCTTCACCATTCGTGTGCGCCACGCGGGCACATGGGTGATCCTCGGCGACCCCGAGGACGTCAAGCGCGTGTTCACCGCCGACCACACCGTGTTCGGCGTGGGCGTGGCCAATTCGATCCTCGGCCCCCTGCTCGGCCCGCGCTCGGTGATGCTGCTGGAGGAGCCAGAGCACGTGAAGCGCCGCAAGCTGATGCTGCCGCCATTCCACGGCGAGCGCGTGAAGGGCTACAGCGAGACGATGGCGCAGATAACGCGCCGCGAGCTTCAGAACTGGCCGGCAGGCGTTCCGTTCGAGCTGTGGCCGCGCATGCAGGAGATCACGCTTCAGTCGATCATGCGCGTCGTGTTCGGCCCCGTGGAAACGGACCGCCTACAGCGGCTGCGCCACCTCCTGCGCCGGCTCACCAACTGGATGAACGACCCACGCCGGCTCAACCTGCTGGCCGCTGCCGGCCCGAGCCGGTTCGCGGGCAACAGCGACTACCGAGCGATGATGGGACCGGTCGAGGACGCGGTGCTGGAGGAGGTCCGCCGCCGCCAACAGCAGCCGGACTGCACCGACGGCAGCGACATCGCCGCGATGCTCGGCGAAGCGCGCTACGAGGACGGATCGCCGATGACCGAGCAGGACCTCCGCGACGAACTCGTGACGCTGCTCACCGACGGACCGACGTCGAGCCTTTTGTCGTGGGCGTTCGAGCGAATCGTGCGCCACCCCGACACGCTCGCCCGCCTGCGCGCGGAGGTGGACGCCCCCCATGACGGGGGGCAAGCGGGCACAGATGGCGTCTATCTCGACGCGGTGGTCAAGGAGACGACGCGCCTGTGCCCCGCCGCGCCGATCGTGGTGCGCAAGCTGCTCGAGCCGATGGAGCTCGGCGGGTACACGATCCCGGCGGGCACGACCATCGCTCCATGCGTGCACCTCGTACACCGGCGCGAGGACATCTACCCCGAACCGCTGCGATTCAGGCCCGAGCGCTTCCTGGAGCGCCCGGCGGGCACGTACACATGGATCCCGTTCGGCGGGGGCGTGCGGCGCTGCCTGGCCGCGAGCTACGCGCAACTCTTGATGAAGCAGGTGATACGCACGGTGATCAGCGAAGTCGACCTGCGCGCGGCCGACCCGCGCTCGGAGCGGGCGCGCAAGAGCGCGATCGCTTTCGTGCCCCACAGGCATGCGATCGTGATCGCCACGCCTCGAATCCCTCACGCCGTCGGCACAAGAGTCGATGCGGACCGCGAGGTTGTGACTCCGACCTGAGCTCTTACGACCCGGCGTAACACGTCTTGCTGGATGTCAAGCAAGAGATCAGCAATGTTTCCGACTCTGCGTGCATCGTTCATCAGATCCGCCCAAGCCTGCGGGTTCCAGGGCTACGTCTTGTGGAAGCCTCTCTGCTGCAACCGTCGGCGCGCCATTGCGCCATATCGCGTGGAATCGGCAACGGATTCGAGCACCGACCGATCGAGCGTGTGGTTGACCACTGCGACGGCGGCATGCCCGATACGATCCACGCTTGACAGTGGCTGACCTCGATGAACCTCGACATGCGCCAGATGGCCGCTGTCGCCTCGCCTGTTGCGCGCTGCAAGCAGCTGGGCAAGGCGTAGTGGGCTGAACTGACCTTCATGACCCGGTCCGATCAGTCCGAATGCTTGCCGCGCCTGCTGGTAGGCGTTCTGCCAGTCGATGAAGACGGCGAGCTCAGACACCGCTCCAGGCCCGCGCCTACGATCCACAGCCAGGCCCGGCATGTTGCGAACAACGACCTACGAACGAGGAAACCCCGCCAGCCCCATGATGGGGCGGCGGGGAGAAGTGACCGCAGTATAGCGCGCTGGACGACGGGACATCGTGAGGCAGGGCAGGCAGGCAGGGCACCTCGGGCGGCGCGCAAGAGCGTCGATGGAGTCGAACGAGCACTAGGGTCGGTGGGAGGCGTCGGTAAGCCGCGCGGCTTGGCCGACTGGCCCTCGACGCCTCCCACCGCCGCATCGAACCGTGCGTGCGGTTCTCCCGCACACGGC
>PLYX01000288.1 GCA_003151895.1 Solirubrobacterales bacterium | reverse complement strand
CACGTGACCCGCACGAACGGCGCGAGTTACGCTTTGCTGGCCATTGGGCTCAGGGCTGAAGTCCTGCCCGCAGGGTCGGCTCGACTCCCCACGGTACTCCCTCGGTGAGCGCGCCACCACACCGAGATCCTTGCTCGGCGCCAACGCGCGCTCCATTGCGCCCGCAGGGAAATCGCGCCGATGCGCAAGGCGGTTGCGACGCTCGAGCGCTCGCCGTTTGATGACTTGAGGCGCGTAGGCCAAGACGAGGACGACCAGTGGTTCCCGAAGGCCGGGTGCTGCTGCGACCTGACCCGAGCGTCAGAGCGATGTGGGAGATTCACCCCACCGTGGGTGAGATGCACGCTCGCCGGCCTACGGCGGTCGAACTCGTTGGCTACTCGGTTTCCGTCGGCGCTTCGTCTCGAGGATCGCCTGACGGCCAGGATCGACAGGTGGGCTATCCGTCATGCGGCCATCTCCATAGCCTCGCGTCGGCGTCGCTCTTCGAGAGTCGCCCACAAGGCGGGAACATGGACGCGGGCGTTGGGGTCAGGTGATGCTCCCCCTCCCTCGCTCTGCGAAACGACCGTCGCCTATCACAACATCTCGGCGGCGATCATCACAAAGTACGAGAACGTGAGTTGCAGCCTCGCGCGTGAAGTCGCTTACGCAAGCGCCTTCCAAAACAACGAGTCTCCTGACGGCTTTAGCTGCTCGCAGGTGCCGAACAGCGAGGCGAGCTTCCGTTGCGTCTCCGGGTCTCGTCTCGTTGAATACTATGCGACGTAGCCTCACGCGCTCACACGCGCTGGCGATGGTCTTGACCGTCGTCTCCGCCGTCGCGGCGTCAGGGCTTATGGTCCCGGCGCTGGCGGACGCCGCGAGCAGGAGCGAAGCGCCGGGGATGCCGCCTTACCATGAGCTACTCGGCGCCAGCTTCTTCGAGTGCGAGATGCGTCCCTGGAAGGAGACTCTGTTGGTGGCGCTATAGCCCGTGAAGGAGAGCAGGCCCTGGCTCAGACCTTACGCGGCGTCAACCGGTGGTAGTAGCTACTTGCGCCTGGTATGCTTGGTGCGTGCTGGACTATCTCAGGCGTCACCATATGGGCATTATTGCGCTGTTCGTGGCGCTAGGTGGTACTTCGTACGCCGCAACTCAGCTGCCATCCAACAGCGTCGGGACCAAACAGATCCGCGCTGGCGCGGTTATCGCTACGAAGATCCACAACGGAGCGATCACCTCGGCCAAGCTCTCACCCGGGCTCAACGCGCTGCTGCGAGGGACAAAGCCAGCAGCAGAAGCCGCGTGGAGGGACCCAACTATATTGGCAAAAGTAAGCTCTGCCGGTCAAACGGTACTTAGTCAGAAGGTCATAACGGTCAAGGCCACCGCCCCGTGGGTTAACACTGGTTTGTCCATTGCGACCGGGGAGCACCTATGGACAGACACACGCTCTGATGGCAAATGGAGCGGTAATCCTCAATATTTCCCTTACTCCGATGCGAATGGCTTGCCTGTTTATCCAGGGGGATATCGGGTCGATGCCAAGGCTGACGTTGAGTCATTGATTGGTTTTATCGGCAGCTCTCCACCTACACCTCCAGAGGTATCGATAGGCGCTTCAGCATCTCCAGGAGGGCCTGGCGGGATAACTAACCCAGGATTTGTCGAGGCTGGTAATACGCTATTGAACTTTGCGCCCAAGACGACGGGTACGATTTGGCTTAGGAACAATGATAATACCAATTGTTGTTCAGACGTCGGACAGCAAATTGTGAAGGTTATTGTCACTACCAATTAAGCCACGTTGCTAGGTGGAGGTGAGGGCCTGCAAGCAGAAGCCGGGCGCCACTTTGCGCGGAGGCTGTCGCATAAACAGCCGGCGGCCCCACTGGAGGCTTCCTAAGTAGCAAAGCAACGTTTTCGCTCGCGTCGAACGTCGCAGCGGCGAGGGCGAAGAACGGGACGACTGCCCCGATGGCGGCGAAGTTCCGCCAGCCGCGCGCGACCGGCTGCCGGCGAACTCGAAGTCGAGGATCGTCGGCCCGTGCGAAACCTGCGAGGGGTCGATCAATTCGAGGATCACCGTGAACCCGACGGTGGCGATGCCGAGCAGGATCAGTGCGCGCTTGCGATCGAGCCTCAAGGGTGCGCTGCTCAGTTGAGATCGGTGCAGTGGCCGGCGCGACGGCCGCCGAAGGCAGCGAACCCAGGCTGAGGGCCGACCTGCGCATCGACGATGCCAGCGTCCGTCAACCAGCGAACAACGTCCTCGCGCGCCGGCGGCCGGGGATGCCCCCTGCGGGCGCTGATTCCGAGCAGGGCTCGGGCGCGCCGTGTCCCGCCGGCGAGGAACGTCGTGCCGACTAGGCGCCCGCCTGGCTTGAGGCAGCGCGCGAGCTCTCGCACCGCCCGCTCGGGGTCGCTAACCATGTGCAGGCCGCTGTAGGAGAGCACCAGGTCGGCCACGCCATCATCGAAGGGAAGTGCCAGCATGTCGCCTGCCACGAACTCCACCCGCGAAAGTCCTCTCCGCAGTGCGCGCTCGCGCGCACGCGCAAGCATCCTCTCGTCAATGTCGATCGCCACGTAGCACACATCCGTGCCCGACGGCAGGGCACGGAACGCCACCCCGCCGCCGCACGGCACGTCCAGCACCGTGCTGCCGTCGCCTATCTCGGCGAGCAGACCCATGCTGTCGTAAAGCACCGACGTGTCGATCCCCCACAGTGCGCGTCCGATCGCCTGCGTCAGCCACGGCCGCTCGATGTAGAAGCTATACAGCGCCCCGAACGGGCCAGCGCATATGTTCGGCGTCCGGCCCACCGTTGCCGAGTTCTATCAGGCCCCGTACCCTTCCGAGCACACCAGGGAGCCACGTCCACTGTGCGGAGGCGCAAGGTTGTAGCCACTCAAGCAGAAACCTCTCCTAAGCTCTGCTAAACGTACTACATGTCGGCAGTTAGTAGTACGTTTAGAGGTGTGCGTAGCTTTCAGGACCTTGAGCGACATTTTGGCCTCCTGGGTGTGGCCACGGTTGCCTCTCTGACCAGGATTGCCGAGGCTCGAGGTCGGGCCGATCTCTACCGTCAGCAGAACCCATCCGGTCTTGAAACGCTACGGCAGGTCGCTTTGATCCAGAGCACCGAGGCGTCGAACGCGATCGAGAACATCTACGCGCCGCTGCCGCGCATCGAAGCGATCGTTGCCGAGAAGACGACGCCCGAGAACCGATCAGAGCAGGAGATAGCGGGCTATCGGGACGTGCTCGCCACCATCCATGCCAACGGCGCCGATATCCCGTTCGAGCCGAAATACGTCGAGCAGCTTCACGGCTATCTCCACAAGTACGTCGGTGCGCGTGACGCCGGCCACTGGAAGCGACTCGACAACGAGGTCGAGGAAAGACTCCCGGACGGCACGCGAGTCGTGCGCTTCAAGCCCCTCTCGGCTGCGGAGACTCCCGAGGCGATGCAGAACCTCCACATGGCATTTCGATCTGCCCGCGATGACGCGATGTACCCGCCGCTGCTTCTCTGCGCCGCGTACGTCCTCGACTTCACGATCATTCATCCCTTCCGCGATGGAAACGGCCGGATGTCGCGGCTCATGACGCTCTGGCTGCTCTACATCGTCGGATACGACGTCGGGCGCTACATCAGCCTTGAGAAGATCATCGACGACAGCAAGGAGACTTACTACGAAGCGCTTGCTGCGACACGAGGTCGC
>PLYX01000170.1 GCA_003151895.1 Solirubrobacterales bacterium | reverse complement strand
GGAACTGATAGCGCTCGGCATTGCGCTCATATTCGATGACGACATTCTTCTTGAACGAGTCGCGGCCGCCGAAATTGTCCACCATCACCGAATGGTCGATGACGAGATCGACGTTGGTCAGCGGATTGATTTTCTTGGGGTCGCCGCCGAGCGCCACCATCGCGTCGCGCATCGCCGCGAGGTCCACCACCGCGGGGACCCCGGTGAAGTCCTGCATCAGCACCCGCGCCGGGGTGAAGGCGATCTCCTTGCTCGGCTGCGCCTTGGCGTCCCAGCTCGCGAGCGCTTCGACGTCGGCGGCGGACACCGACCCGTTGCCCTCGGTGCGCAACAGGTTCTCGAGCAGCACCTTCAGCGAGAACGGCAGGCGCGCCACGTCGAAGCGCTGCTGCAGCGAGTCGAGACGGAATATCTCGTACGCCCGTCCTCCGACCTCGAGCGTGTGCTTTGCGCCAAAGCTGTTCATGGTCAGCGCATTATCGCGCCTGTGACGCTGCCCTTGCCGTCGCGCTTGCCCTGAAGCAGCGCCGCGTCGCACACCTCCAGGAGCTCGTCCTCGGTCATCGACGCCCGCCACTCCGCGACGCCCATCGACGTTGACACCCCGTTCGACCCGTCGGGGAACCGCACCCTGCGTATACGCGCCAAGGCGCGCCCGGCGGCCGCCACGGCGCTCTCGATGTCGGCGTTCGGGAGGATCACGACGAACTCGTCTCCGCCGTAGCGCGCCACCCGGTCGAACGCGCGGAACTCGCCCATCAGCGCCTGGGCGACTTGGCGCAGGATCGAATCGCCCGCCTGGTGGCCGTAGCGATCGTTGACGAGCTTGAAGTCGTCGAGGTCCACGATCACGCACGACAGCCGGCCGTCGGAGCGCTGGGCGCGGCCGATCTCCTCGCGCAGGCGGCGGCGCATGGCGCGGTGGTTCAGGCACCCGGCCACCGAGTCGGTGCCCGCCTCGGCGCGGGCGAGCACGAGCGCGAGCACGGTGGCGGCCTGGTCGACGAGCGTGGCGGCCCCCTCGATGGAGCGCTCGTCATATGGCTCGGATTCGCGCCGCACGAGCACCACCACGGCCTCGATCTGACCGCCGAGCGACAGCGGGGCGAGCAGCGCGCAACCAACCGCGCCGCTCGAAGGGGGCGCGGTGATCGACAGCCGCGGAACGCTGGCGGTGAGCTCGCGTGGCCCGACCGCGAGGAAGCTGCGCCCGGTGCCCGCCACCCAGCTCACCCCGGGCGGGCGCTCCTCGGACGGTTGCAGGTAGCTGAGGCGTCCGTCGCCGTCGAGCATGTACACGACCACCAGCTCGTCCTCCCCGGGTGGGCCCAGACGATGGATGTGAACCTCCTCCGCGCCCATCACAGCGATCAACTCGCGCGCGAGCGCGCCAAAGACCGTCTCGGTGTCCTGCGCGGCGTCGGCCAGCAGCGTGAGCCGGCGCACCCCGGCGAGCACGGGCGCGAGGTCGACCTCGTGTGCGCTGCCGTTGGCGGAGGCGATGCCCATCTGCTCAATCTAGCGAGCTACCGCGACGGTTTGCAAACCCGGCGGCGCCAGACGGCATCCACCGGACAGCTTCTTGTCCTATCCCTATTGGAACAGGACCGTCGCGTAGGCGACCGAGCTGGAGCCTTTCGCCTTCGGGATGAAGCCGACGCGCACGCGCACCGCGAGCGGCCTGCTCCCGCTGGTCACCGGCACTTCGAGCGTCAGGTTCTGAGCTTTGCTCGGATGCCTGTAGACCGTTTTGAGGTTCGTCCCGCCGCCGCTCACACGCCCGGCCGCGGGCGCCCTGACGGTGACGATCGCCCTGTTGCCGCTCACGCGGTGGGAGAGGATCGTGACCGGGCAGCCCGACACGGAGATGGCGGTGTTCTGCTTGATCACCTTGCCGTTCTGGGCGGTGATCGTGGTGGGCATGACCAGCGACTGCTTGCAGATGCTGCCAATCGCGGTGACGGCCGAGTTTTTGCCGACCGGCAGGCTCGATTCGAAGCTGGTGACCGGGACGTCCGGCAGAGATGCGAAGTTGGTGGTGGTTATGCCGTTTTTGATGTTGGTGTTGCCCACGAGGATCACGGTGACGCCGCTGCCTTTCAGCACGAGGTCGAGATCGGGGAAAGCAGCCCCGCCGTGGGAGACGAAGAACGCGGGGCCGGTCAGCTTTTCAGGCAAGACCGGCGTGATGACGGTCCCCCCGCCAACACGCGAGTTAGACGGGCAGGAGAACGGATTCGCGTTGAACACCGCTTCGCGGCAGGCATTTTTCAGCGTGCTCAGACGCGAGGGGAGCCGCTTGGGAACCGTGACGAGCACCGACTTGATGTTCGCCTGGGTCCCGCTGGGGTAGCCGACCTTGACGTTCAGGGCCGCCCCGTTCGCCCGCGAGGTTTTCCCGTTCGAGGAGGCGGTGAATTTTGGTTTGAATGCGAGCGAACTGCAACCCGTTGCCTGGAAGGGCGTTGACAAGCTCTGCGTGGCCCCGAAGGTCGACGTGAGCGTCGTGTTGGTGGTGAGCGCGCCGCAGTTGGTGGGGCTGATCAGGAAGCCCTGCCTGGTGATGGCGACGCTGAGCGTTTTCATGCGCAGCGGGATGCCCTTGAAGATGGTGGGCACTTCGCCCGCCACCGTGACCCGCTCCGTGATCGGGTTGACTTCGATCCCGGTGCGCGCGATGACATTGCCGAGGCTGAACGGCCCGACGGCCGCGTTGACCACAACGGTCATGCCGTACGGGGCCGAGCCCCTCGGACCGGTGAGATAGACCGGACCGGAGAAATGAACCGGTGTGGGACCCGAGCCGACTGTAGTCGTGGCCGTGCCGATCTGGCTGGCCGATGAACACGTGCCCAGCGACGCCTGCGGTTCGGGGCAGAGCGGAACGGCCGGGATCTTTCCGACGAGTCCGGCGGGCAGGGTGGCGCTCACCCTGGACAGGTACTGCTGGCCGTCGGGGCGCGTCAGATTGAGCGTGAAGTTGGTGTTGGCGCCGCCGGTCGTCGGCGCCGATGCGGTGCTCTGGGTGAGCGAGAACGGCAGCGGCGATGGGCAGGCTCCACCGGCGTTGTTGCTGTCCACGGGGAACGCCCAGGACGGCGTCTTCGTCGGCCCGCCCGTGTACGGGACGAAGCTGGTCGTCGTCAACGCCGGCCCGCAGGCGAGCGGGTTGGCGATCGGCGCGAGCGCGCCGCCGTTGAAGCTGACCTTCAGGTCGCTGAACGGCTGTTCCGGGTTTTCCAGGAATTCGGTCGTCACCCGGCCCGTCGATTCGTTGACCTTGACGGTACCTTCCAGCCGCACGGATATGCCGTAGCGAGCCGTCTCGGCGTCGACGTACACCTTGAACGGCGGGTTGGTGATCGTCGGTCCGCCGCCCAGGTAGAGATTGCCTTCGAGCGGTTCGCTCGCCGGGAGGTCCGGCACGGTGAGGATGACCGTTCCGAGCTTCGATTCGGCCGGACACGTAACCGGGTTGCGGGTTTTGATGCCGATCTGTTCCGGCGTGCACGCCTTCATCCCTTGGGCCGCCGCCGGGTTCAGCGTCATGCCTTCGGGAAGCGTGACGCTCGCGTTGCGCACCTGCGAGTTGTCGATGCCGCTCGCGCTCGGATCGTGCGGGACGATCGCTTCGGTCGTGATCCCGTCGGGCTGATCGGATTGCGTCGTCGCGGGGATCAGCTTGAATTCAGGTTCGAACGGGGGAGCCATGAAGGAGCCTTCGCCGAGGCAGCCTTCGGGGCCGATCGGCGTCGTGTAGGTCTTGGCGCCTTTCTGGCCGACGGCCGACGTGAGCGTCACTTCATTTTCTGTGAACGGACCCGGGCCGGCACAGCGGCTCGGGTTGGTGATGAAGCCACCCTGACCCGTGTTGCCCTTGTTGCCGAACAGCTCCACTCGCGAGGCGATCAGCGGCAGCGTCGGCGAAACTTCGATTTCGTAGTAGTCGTGGTAGTTGCCGGCCCATTCGACATGGCCTTCGATCAAGGTGTGGGCGAACACCCCAGGATGCCCCGCGTTCGTGAGGTCGAGCGCTACGGCGAACAGGGATGCGAGGCCATTTGGCTGTACCACATTGTAGATTTTGCCTTCCAGGGGCAAGTCTTTTGGCGTCGCCAAGGGACCTGCGTAGATGACTACCTTGTTGACCCCTATTTCAGTTTCAGGACTGCATTCCGGTCCTGGTCCTGTGAAGATACCCGGCGCAACTTCGTGTCCGTCGAATTCTTCCACCTTGCACTTCTTGACGGCCTCCGGATTGGTGCTCACTCCCGGCGCGACGTCGGTGCGCACGTGCGTGACGACACCACCGCTGCCGATGCCGGCGGGCGTCGCGTTGGGAAACGCTTCGCCTTCGGTGTTGACTTCGAAGCCCGTGATCCCCCAGCCCGGATGACCGGCGGCCTGCGTATAGCCGCCCAGTTCGGCTTCCGCCTTCGTCGGTTCCTTCGGGAGGGAGTAGGTGAGCGGCGGATATGGCAGAGGCAACGTGATTGCTTCTTCGGCGCATTTTTCGAACGGGGCTCCGACCTTGCAGTTGGCCGCTACGAAGCGTTTCACGCCGAATTCCGGCGCCGCGAGAGCCACCGGCGCCGACAGTCCCAGCACCGCACACGCCACCGTCCCCAAAAGCCAGATGCGAGCCCTGAACGTCATGCCGTCCTCCCTTGAAGCGAAGCCGAAACCGATGTCTATGTAGCGAGCGGTGTCTATGTAGACAACCCTCATTTACCCGGATCGATGCGGTCTCAGTCCTCTCGAACGAGGAGAATGGGGCGTATGAGCTTCGGGACGCTTGCGTTGATCGGCCTGTGCGGCTTCGCCGGGCCGCTGCTTTCGGCCGCCGGCCACGGGGCCGTGCCGGTGGTCGTGGGCGAGCTGCTGGCGGGGATCCTGCTCGGTCGCACGGGCATTCACGCGATCGACCCGAGCAACCCGACGCTCAACTTCCTCTCGGAAATCGGCTTCGCGATGCTGATGTTCGCCGTCGGCATGAGCGTGCCGCTGCGCGAGCATGGGATCCGGGAGTCGCTCGGCACGGGCGCCACGACCGCCGTGATCGTGGCGGCGATCGCGGTGGGCGCCGGGCTGCTCGTGTCGAAGATCGGGGGAGCGGGGCACCCGGCGGTGTATGCGGTGTTGATCGCCTCCGGCTCAGCCGCCGTGGTGCTGCCGATTCTGCAGGAACGCGGGCTGGCGGGGCCCGCCGCGCTCGCGGTGATGGCGCAGGTGACGGTGGCCGACATCGGCGCGATGGTGGCGGTGCCGCTCGTGCTCGCGCCCGCGCGCACCGACCGAATAGTGGTGGGAAGCGCGATCGTGGCGGTCTGCGTGATCGCGATGCTCGTGGCCGCCCGGCGCCTTCGCCGGCACACCGAGGTGCACACGTTCAGACAGCTCGGCAAGCGACGCGGCTGGGCGGTGGACCTGCGCCTCGCGCTGATCGTGCTGTTCGGGCTGGCGTGGCTGACCGAGCGCAGCGGCGCCAGCCTGCTGATCGCCGGGTTCGGAGCCGGACTGATGGTGGCGTCGATCGGGGGACCCAAACGCCTCTCAAACGAGGTGCTCGGAATCGCCGGGGGCTTCTTCATCCCACTGTTCTTCGTGGTGCTCGGCGCGCGACTGGACCTGCGCGGGCTGTTCTCCGATCCGGCTCTGATCGAGCTCGCGGGGGCGTTGGCGGCGCTCAACGTGGTCGTGCACCTGCTGGCCGCGCGAATCGTGCGCCAACCGCGAGCCGCGGGCCTGGTGGCATCGGCTCAGCTCGGCGTGCCCGCCGCGCTGGTGGCGCTCGGGCTGCCCGAGCACGTGCTCACGCCGCCCCAGGCGGCGGCGATCGTCGTCGCGGCGCTGCTCAGCATCGTGGCCTGCGCGGTCGGCGCCGTGAGACTTGAACGCACGCGAGAGCAAGGTGTGCAAGCGCCATGACCGAGCGGATGGCTCAGGCCGGCGCCGAGGTTCTCGTCGAGCGCGTCTCCAAGAGCTTCGGCCGGATCAGCGCGTTGCGCGAGGCATCGCTACACGTCGAGCCGGGGCAGGCGGTCGTCATCACAGGGCGCAGCGGCTCGGGCAAGAGCACGCTGCTGGCCCTTGTCGGCGGGTTGGAGCAGCCCGACGCGGGCAGGGTGGTGATCGACGGGCGGGCGATCTGGCGCGAGCCGCACCCCGCGCGTGCGCGGCGCGAAGTGGTGGGGTTCGTGTTCCAGCGCCACCTGCTGCTCGAGACGCTGTCGGCCCAGACGAACGTCGAAGTGCCGCTGCTCGGCGCGGGAATGCGCCACGCCGAGCGCCGGCGGCGAGCGCTCGAGCTGCTCGACGAGGTCGGCTTGGCAGACCGCGCCGAGCACGTCCCCGCGCGGCTCTCCGGCGGCGAGCGCCAGCGCGTGGCGGTGGCCAGGGCGCTCGCCAACGAGCCGCGTTTGCTGCTCGCCGACGAGCCGAC
Organism: Solirubrobacterales bacterium; assembly: GCA_003151895.1. Classification (GTDB taxonomy): domain Bacteria; phylum Actinomycetota; class Thermoleophilia; order Solirubrobacterales; family Solirubrobacteraceae; genus Palsa-744. The sequence goes on along the minus strand of PLYX01000170.1, from coordinate 3,023 downwards.
GGGGGCGCTTGACTCGGTCACCTCCGAGCGCATTCTCGATTTGCTGTTCGGGTTGCGCGACCGGCTCGGCATGACGATGATCCTCGTCAGCTACGACAGCGCGATCGGGGCGCGGGCCGATCGCACGGTGACGATCGTTGACGGGCTGATCCACGACCACGACGCGCACGACGACGCGCGCGCGTCCGCGAGCTGAACGGAACGCGGACGGGGCAAGCGGATGCTGTCGATCATCGTGACCAACCTGCGGCGGCGACCGACGCGCACGGTGCTCACCGCCGCGGGGATCGCTGTTGGGGTGGCGACGATCGTGGCGCTGCTGTCGTTCACCCAGGGGCTGCAGGAAAGCGCCTCGGGGTTCGTGCACCTCGGCGGATCGGAGCTCGGGGTGTTCCAGGCGAACGTGTCCGATCCCACGACCTCGGTTCTCCCCGAATCGATGGTTGGACGCCTGCGCCGGCGCCCGGAGGTGGCACAGGCGACACCGTTGCTGTTGATCGTCGAAGGGATCAAACGCGATCCCGCGGCGGTGGTGTTCGGGGCGCAGTCCGATGGGTTCTTCACGAAACAGCTCGTGATCGTGGGCGGCGCGCGACCGACCTCCTGGCAGACTGAGGCGCTCGTCGGCGATCGGCTCGCGGCACAGCTGCGCCTCTCCCCCGGGAGCACGCTCGACGTGAAGGGTCGCGCCTACAGGGTCGCCGGCGTCTACCACTCGGGCATCCTGTTCGAGGACTCCGGCGCCGTGCTCGGCCTCGCCGAGGCTCAGCGACTCATCGAACGCCCGGACGAGGAGACGAACGTGATCGTGCGGCTCTCCCCCGGCACGCGCGCGAGCGCCGCGGCCCGTGCGATCGAACGGGACTTTCCGGGAACGCAGGCGATCACCACCCCGGAGCAGGCATTGAGGGCGGGGGCCAACGGCACGCTCATCTCCAAGGCGATCCTCGTGATCGTGGCGATCGCGATCATTGTGGGGGTGATCGGCGTGATGAACACGATGGCGATGTCGATCGCCGAACGAAGGGGCGAGCTGGGATTGCTCAGCACCGTAGGATGGTCACCCCAACGGGTTGCGACCCTGATCCTCGGCGAGGGGATCGCGGTGAGCATCCTCGGGGCCGCCGGCGGACTGCTCCTCGGCGTGATCGGCGGCGATCTGCTCGTGCGGGCGCTCGGCGTGAGCAGCTACGTGTCCCCATCGGTGACGGCGTGGGGGCTCGGCCGCGGCCTGCTGGTGGGGGTGGCGATCGGCGTGCTCGGTGGGATCTACCCGGCGTGGAGGGTCACCCGGATGACACCCTTGAAGGCCCTCTCGGGGACCTGACGGAGCGGCGGCGGGCGCTCCGAGCGAACCCGTATGAGAAACAGCCCTCGCGCCACATCGCGTCAGCGCATAGTCTGGGCCCGATGCGCTGGCTGGTGGATGGCATGAACGTGATCGGGACGAGACCCGACGGATGGTGGGATGACCGCCACGCCGCGATGGTGAGGCTCGTCGACCTGCTCGAGCGGTGGGCGGCCTACGGTGGAGAGGATGTCACCGTGGTGTTCGAGCAGCCACCGAGACCACCGATCCGCTCGACCGTGATCGTGGTGGCGCACGCTCCGCGGCCCCGACGCGACTCCGCCGACGATGAGATCGTGCGCCTGCTGAAGGCCGAGCCCGAGCCGGGACTGGTGCGCGTGGTGACCTCAGATCACTGGCTGTCAGACCGGGTGCACGCGGAGGGAGCGAGCGTGGAGCCCTCGGAGTGGTTTCGGGGGCAGATCGAAGCGGCGTGAGGGGCACGACCGATCAGGTCGCGTGAAAGCCGCCGAATGGTTCAGACCACCGGCGGCGGGGTGCCTTCGGCGCTGGCGCTGAGCGCCGGGTCCCAATCGCACACCAGACAGGCGTGACGGAAGGCGGAGCGGGCGAAGTCGAGCGCGAACGCGTGCGGGTCGGGGCTCGCGCGGACGTCGTCCCAGTCGAGGACATACTCGCCAAGCGCCGGCTCCCAGCGTGCACCGGCGGGTGAGAGCGTCGCGCCCGCGAACCCGTCCGGCGCCGGGTGGGCGTAGGCGTAGAAGGCCGCCTTCGCGTATCGCGCATCTCCGGGCCACCATCCCACGGCGACCTCCTGCGCATCCATGGCGTTGCGCATGATGAAGTCCTTCGACGGGGGATCGGCGGGCAGCCCGGAGAAGAGGTTCACCGCGAGATCGAAGGAGCCCCACCACGCGTTGACCGGCGTCGAGCGTCCGCGATACGGCGCGCGGAACGCCGCGAGCACGAGCGCGGCGCGGGTTGCCGCGGCAAAGTAGGAAGCGACCTGAGCGGGGTCGTAGCGCGTGTGCTCGTCGTCCTCGTCCAGCGGCACGCTCCATGAAACCTCCTGCGGCGTCGGGTCTATCTCGACGGCGCCCGCGAGACCGCGAACGGCCGCCAACAGCTCGCGCGTGACCTCGCCAACCGGCCGGTCGGGCGCGAGCGCGACACGTAGAACGCGCCCGTCGCTGTGCTCGGCGAGCGCCTCGTGGGTGCGCAGATCGAGTGCGACGACGAGCGCCCCCGAGCCGTCGGGCGCGGGCAGCGCAAGCGTCTCCCAACCACGCGCGGTCAGCCGCAACGCCGCGTGCTGGAGCTGCGGCTCCGGCGGGGCGAGCGCCACCGCCAGCTTGCCGAGCACCTGAGTGTGCGCGTGGAGCGTGTCGCAGGTCGCACTCCACTCCGAGTAGGGAAGCGCAGGCCACTCGGAGGACATGGACGTACGCTACATGGAGGCGTCGGGATGTTCAATTGCCCCGACAACGACCCTTGTCGGGCAACGCCTGCGCAAGCCTCTGTCACGCGCCCTGAGAGATTCGAACTCCCGACCTTCGGTTCCGTAGACCGACGCTCTATCCAGCTGAGCTAAGGGCGCAGAGCCGCCTAGTGTAGTGGCCTGGCCCAAGCGATCGCCTTTGAACGCGGCGATGAACGTGTCCGGGATGTCCCGGATGTCCCGACACACAACAAAGCGGAGAGGGAGGGATTCGAA
>PLYX01000012.1 GCA_003151895.1 Solirubrobacterales bacterium | reverse complement strand
CGTGCTTGGCGCGGAAGCGCTCCGCGGCCTTGGCGATCTCATGATGGCGACCGGAAAGCGCGTCGCGCAACGGACGGGGCACCCCCGCGATCTCGAAATAGCGTCCGTCGCGGCCGGTGCCCTGCTCGATCGGGTAGCCCTCCCCCGCCAGCTCCTCCGCCAAAGCCGAGCGATAGAACGCCCCGACCTCCCGCGCGCCGCGGAACACCGGCCGGGAGGCAACCGCGACGATCCGATCGTCCTCACGGACGGCCCCCGAGATCACGACGTGGGTGTGCAGCTGCGGGTCAGGCGCCTCGGCACCCGAGACACCCCTCGCGGTCGTGTGGCGGTAGGCGGCCGCGATCAGGTCCTTCGCGGGCTCCTCGATGACCTCGGCGCCATAGCGGCGGCGGACGACCGGCACCCGCTCACGGAGATACCCCATCGAACGCTCCACCGCCCGGGCGTGCGCCGCCTCGATCTGCTCACGCTGCCACGGATCACCGAGCGCCCACACCGTCGAGACCGACTTCGGCGCACTGAATGTCACGTCGATCCCACCGCCCCGGCCGCCGCCGGCGCCCTCGGGTCGCAGCCATTGTCCCGTGAAGGGGTGGCGGCCATCCATCACGGCAACGAAATCTCGGCCGTCTACCGGCTCGGCGGTAACGATCCCCAGCCGGTCCAGCGTCTCCGCGTTGGTCAGCCACCGGCCGGGAGCCTGGACCATCTCCCCGTCCGGGGTCAGGTAGTAGTCCCCGCGCTCAGGCGCAACTGTCTTGCTCTCCAGGTAGCGGGCGTAGCCGCCGCCTCCGGACGCAGGGATGCTTGCTGCCGTCATCACATATGTGATGACCCTGAGCGCCCCAAACCGGCCAACGAATTAGGTTGCACAGCGCTCGCACAGCAAACGCACACCCGTGCATCTGGTCTGTTTGGGCCTGGTGGCGTGTGCCGCTGATATGTGTGGGGGACGTGGCTGGCAGGACGTGGTCGCGGCCCGGAGCTCGGCGCGTGTCACCGAGCGGGTGGGAGTGTCTGATTCAAGACGCTCCCATCCGCTCGTTGCAGATATCGACAGCCGATCGTCAATGAGATCTTGGAGGTCGGCGGCGATTTCAACCCGGGACCCGACCCGGTGCTGCGCTGACGGCGTGCGGTGCCACCGGTGTCACGGCGGACGGCCGCGCGTGTCCGCCACCGGGTCTACCCTCGCGGCGATGCCCAACCTCACCCGCCCGAAACCACATGTCTGACGACAGTCAGAGCCTTGAGCACTGGCTGGTGGCGCAACGCGCCACCGGGCAACCCCGCAGCCACGAGATTGGGTTCGTCAGGCAGCTCGACGAGCAGGAGCACGAGCGGATCATGGCCGCCGACCGACTGATCACTCGGATGGCAAACAGCGCCAGCTACCAACGATGCGTCAGCGTCCTTGAGGTCCTCCAGGCACGGATCAGCGAACTTGGTGAGCAGGAGCGGCCGAACACCAGCCTGCTCGACGGGCTCCGTGCAGCCACTGAGTCGCTCGCGGAGTCACTGCGGCTGCTCGCCGACGACCTGGGCCAGGACGCCCCCGCCGAGCTTACCGCCGCCATCCAAGCCGTACAGGACGGGAGCGCGTGGCGGCATGTGGCGCTGATTGCCGACGGGTCCGGGGGAGCGCTGCACCGCCACCGGAACGGGACAATCGTCTGGAGACGGGCGGACACCGGCGGGATGATCGACGTCGCGGCTGCCGCGCACACAGCCGTCCTCCAGGGACAGCAACTCATCGCGAGACGGTTCCTCGCCTCAGAGTCCGAGCTGCGAGCCGCAGCCGGGCTACTCCGCCAGCTCGCCGTCGAGACGCTCGAGGGTCCCCCGACGATCCTCAGCGTCCCCACCACGATGCTCGAGGCGGGCCAGCCGGGACAGGTGAAACCCCACCAGCTCGCGCTCGAGAAGATAGATGCCGTGCTCGGGTCGGCACGGCTCGCACGCCAGCACCTGGAACCCAGGCGGCCCGAGACCGCCGGGACACCGGCCAGCGAGGACGGCGAGCGTGCCACAGAGACAGTGGACGCGGCGGCGGGCGACACGGCCGCGAGCGGTTCCACGGCGCCTGCGGGCAGCGCAGCCGAGGAGGGCGAGAGCACCGAGTCCGAGCCGGAGGGCGGCGAGACGACGGGCCCCGCACATGAGGCCGACGGTCAGGAGCAGGCGCACACGCAGCCGGACCCTGTGACTGTCGAGGACCCAGGCACGGCGCACCAGCCACGAGACGACCAGGACCCGGCCGCGCCGACCAATGGCACGGGCGCCGGGGCGGCCATTGAGGCCGTGCTGCTCCAGCCTGTCTTCCAACAGGCACGTAACCTGCAGCAGGCGCTCGAGCACACCTGGTCCAGAAGCCTTGACGAGACGCTGCTGGAGCCCGCGCTCGGCGAGCAGCTCGCCGCCATCCACAGCCTGCTCAGGAGCCTGACCGCGAAGCTCGAAGACGAGGACCGGCGTCTGCGTGCCGCCGGAGTTGACCCGCGCATCCCGGGCTGGCCCCCCACCCCCGAGATGCTCGCCGCACTCGACCCTGGCCAGCGACCCGACAACACCGGTAGATCAAGGGACCTGCGGATGGCACAGATCACCGCGCTGCAAGCCGTGGCAGAAACCCTCGCAGCGTTCAGGGAACCCTCGACCGTGCAGTTCACCGTCGGACAGGACGGCCAGAGAGTGGACCGGTTCTGGGACGCGGGAGCGTTCGCGCTGCTGCGCACACGCATCGCGCTACTCGAACGGGTCACCAGGGAACACGAACGATGGCTCGCACAGCACGAGCAAGCCGGACGGCAGGTCCCCGAGAGCGACCTGGGAGCGACGCTCGACAGGCTGTTCCTCGGCGCGCGGGCGCTCGGACACGGAGACCCGGAGGCCGCGCTCCTGCACGCCACCGCCGCACTCGCCGCCCGCTACGCCAGCAGCCCCGACGGACCGCTGGCGGCGATACGCCAGGAGGCATCAGGGAGCCAGCACATCCCCGCCGAGGCGCCCGAGATCCTCGAGCGGGCATTCACCGTAACCGCACGGCTCAGCGAAGGACAGGAGAACCTCGCGGTCGCGACGCTCCTCGCACAGGAAACCCTCGCTCTCGCACACAGCCTGCTCGTCGGGCCGCTGCCCGACCGGCAGGCCAGTACCAAAGAGCTCGCAGAGATCTTCGAAGCCGGGATCCCGGACAGCAAGCCGCTACAGACAGACGAGGCGGAGAATGGGTAGCGACCCGTCGCTGAACGCGCTCGGCCTCAAAGACCACCAGACCCGGCCGGTGCTGCGATTCGGGACCGTCGACGTGAGCTTCGCGGCCCGCAATGCCACCACCACCCAAGGACTGAATCAGCTCTCGACAGCCCAGCTCGAACTCGATTACGGGCTCACATCCGGCCAGCCCGTCGACTATCTCGCCCCCGTCACGGTCGGGGTGCGAGACGGCGAGCAAGAGCACATCCTGTTCGTCGGTGCGGTCACTGAGGCACAGCCCGACGGGCCGATCGCCCGGGTCGCCGCCCTCACCGCACCCGAAATGACCGAGACCGCCGCCGGCGTATTCGTCGGCGTCAACGTGATCGCACCGGAGGTGATGCACCTGATGGCCAGAGCAGCCGGCCTGCCGGAGGAGCGGATCCGGATCGACGAGCTTGACCGGCTCCTGCCCGTGGAGACGATCGAGGGGGTCGCGCCGCTGCAGGGGATCCACGTCACCCGGCCAGTCGTGGTCGGGGACGTGACGATCGTCCCGGCCGACACCGGCGGAAGGGCGCTCGCTGGTGTCGAGCAGAGCCCCGCCACCAGCGAATTCAAGGACGCGGACGCGCATGCGGTCGTTGTCCGGGTCGGTCGGCGGATGCTCGACGTCGAGAGCGACGCGCTCGCCGAGATCGACACCGTGCTCGCATGGCTCGCGGTGCGAAGCCGCTACGGCCTCGCGACGATGCCGGATGGGCAGCCCCAGCCGTTCCGGCGCGACCGCGCACGCGCGAAACCACGGCGGGGGAGACTGGTCGTGGTGCGCGGCCTGCTGCATGGGCGCACGTGGCTGCGCACACCCGAAGCGTCCGAGGTGAACATCGGGTTGCTCCCGATCGACCCGGCGGACCGGAGCTGGCTGCCACCAGCAAACATGACCGCAACCGTCCAGAGCAGACAGGCGCTGCTCGCGTGCGCGCGTGCCGCTAGCGAAAGCGACCCGCTTACGCGGATACAGGCGCTGTGGGAGGCAATCGAGTTCTATGTCACCGGGATCAACCCACCCCGACTGTTCGACAAGGCCGAAGCCAAGCGCATCAGGAAATCGCTTCCCGGTGACCTGGACCTCGCGCTGCGCGACCGGGCGCTGCAACTCCTCGAGAAAATCAACGAGCCGCCGCTGCTGGCACGACTCGACGAGGCGATCCGACAGGACGGGGTGCCCGTGGCGCCCAGCGAGCTGGAGCTGCTCGGCCGGCTGCGAAAGACACGCAACGACGCCGTGCACGGCAGGGAGCCTGTGCTGCCGACGCGGGATGAGATCGCACATGCGGTCAGCGTGGTCTCCCGGATGCTGATCTACCGGATCTCAAGACGGCACGAGGACGCTGAGGCGGCGGGCGGACACCCGGACGGTTAAGTGACAGGCAGGCCGCGACGCGACGCGTGCGGGCACCTCACGTCATGGAGGAAGGCACACTCGCACGGTCGTTACCGCCGGGCGCGGAACGAGGCGCTGGGGCCGGCTCGGAGCCGGACACCGCGTGCTCAGTCGGTCGCGCTTCACGCCGATAACGGTGAGTGATGGCGCTCGAACCCACGACCACGTGGCCACAATCCGCGGCTACGCCGACGGCTAACGCCGGCGCAGCACCGGCGCAAACGGAACCCTATTGGAACCTTGCCGAGGCGAGGCAGGGCCCAGACAACGAAAAAAGGCCCTGATATCCAGGGCCTTTCTCCATAGCGGGGGCGGGATTGATACGCAAACCTGCGACCGCGTATCGGCTCGAAGAACGCTGGGATCTCGATGCGAAAGCTTACACGGAGCTCGCGTGATTGGCGGGTCAGGCGCAGAGCGGTTCCGATGGACAAAGTAACGCAAAATGCGTTAGACTGTCCATCATGCCAGGTCGTCACTTCAAGACGCTGTACGAGATCGCCGAGGACAACTACGGCTTCCTGACCGTCAATGATGCACGGCAGGCTGGCATCCGCCCACAGCGCCTTGCGGAGATGGCGCGTAGGGGATCGCTGCAGCGGGAGGGACTCGGGCTCTACCGCCTGGACCCGTTCCCCGTCCATGCGCTGGACAGCTACCGCAAGGCAACCCTCTGGCCGTATCGCGTTGAGGGTGTCCTCAGCCACGAGACGGCGCTCGACCTGTACGAGCTCAGCGACGTCAACCCGGCAAAGATCCACATCACGGTCCCGAAGCGATACCGCCTACGTCGCCGCGAGGCGCCGCCCGCCTATCGCTTCCACCACGAAGACCTCGACACGCACGACATCACGCGACACGAGGGTCTGCCGATCGTGACACCGGCGAAGGCCATCCGTCAATGCCACGAGGCGCACCTGCGCCGTGACCTGCTGCGCCAAGCCTTGGAGCAAGCTAGGCAACGTGGCTTGCTCAATCGCAGCGCTTACGCCGAGCTCATGCACGAGGTCGGGTTCGACCCCGCGACAGCGCCGACACGATGAGCACCGGGAGGCAGTCAAGAAGTCAACCGAAGACTGAGAAGCATCTCGGTCGACTGGTCTCCAACTATGCCGAGGCGAGCGGCCTCGGCGTCCGGCGGGTGCGCCAGCGAGTATCGGCGATGGCGTTCCTCGGCGCGCTGGATCGCGTGCGTGAGGAGGACTCCCCTGCCCGCTTCCTGATCAAGGGCGGCATTGCGTGCGAACTGCGCTTCCAAGACCAGGCGCGAGCGACGCGCGACCTCGACGCACTCTTTCACGGATCACTCGACGAACTGCTCACCGACCTCGACACAGCCTTCACCACGCCCTACTCTGGCTTCTCGTTCAGCTACACGCCGCCGGAAGCGGTCCGCGAGACCGGCGCGCACCGCTTCGACGTAAAGCTTGCCTACGAGGGCCGCGGCTGGGCAACGCTGCGTGTCGAGGTCTCGCCACCGGAAGGGCAAGCACACGAGCCGGAGTCAGTGCCGGCGCTAAGCGTGATCGAGTTCGGCCTCACGGGACCGACCGAGGTGGCCTGCCTATCACTGCGCTTTCAGATCGCACAGAAGATCCACGCCTGCACCGAGCGCTTTCCCGATCGTGAAAACGAGCGCGTCCACGATCTGATCGACCTGCAGCTCATGGAGGAACTGATCGAGGACTACAGCCGCGTGAAGGCAGCCTGCATCGAAATCTTCAAGTTGCGCCGGACACACCCGTGGCCACCAAAACTGACCGCAGAGCCAAGCTGGTCCGACACCTACCGCCAGCTAGCCGCCGAACTCGACTTCCCGACCAAGGACATAGACGAGGCGATCGCGCGCGTGCAAGCCCTGATCGACAGGATCCAGACACCGGACAACGACCGTGGGTTAGGGATCGAATAGCGCCGTTGGGGGTTTCCATCTAACCGGAGT
>PLYX01000138.1 GCA_003151895.1 Solirubrobacterales bacterium | reverse complement strand
GGCGAGGAGATCACCGCCGAGGTGCTCTACGGCCCCCGTCAGCGCATCTGGGACCAAGCCGAGAACCGCCGCCACGCGCAGAAGGCTTTGCTGGAGCTCTTGGTCGAGCCGTCCTCCGTATGACCGCGCTCCCGGACACTGGCGCCAAGCTCGCCGCCAACGGGCTCGCCGGGGAGACACCCGCTCCAACCGACCTTCAAGCCCTCCCAAAGCGCCCCGAGCGCGGCGAGGAGATCGAACTGCGGATCGACTCGCTCGCCCACGGCGGCGAGGGCGTGGCGCGCTACGGCGAGGGCGGTTACGTGGTGTTCGTCGAGGGTGCCATCCCCGGTGACATCGTGAGGGCGGTCGTGAGCAAGCGCAAGCGCAGCTACGCGCACGCGCGTTCAGTGCAAATCGTCCAGCCAAGCCACGAGCGCATAGCTCCGACGGCGACTCATCCGGGAGTGGCGTGGCAGGTGCTCCCGTACGAGCGCCAGCTTCAGATCAAGCGCGAGCAGGTCGAGGACGCCCTGCGGCGGATCGGCAAGCTCGACGGCTTCGAGATGGAGGAGATCGTGCCCGCGCTGGCGCAATGGCGCTATCGCAACAAGTTGGAGTATTCGTTCGGCCAAGACGAGGACGGCGCCCTCGTGTGCGGCTTCCATGCGTCTGGCGGCCGGAAGCGGGTTGAGCCGATCGAGGACTGTCTCTTGGCGTCGGAGGTCGGCAACAGGGCGCGTGAGGTGGCGCTCGGGTGGGCGCGTGAGCAGGGACTGCGCGCCTGGGACCGCCACCGTGAGAGCGTCGCGGCAGACACGCTGCTGCTGCGCAACCTCGTGGTGCGCGAAGGGCGCCACAGCGGGATGCTCCAGATCCGCATCGTCACGACCGACGGCGAGCTGGACGTCCCCTCGCTCGCCGCCGCGCTCGTCGCCGACCTGGGCGAGCAGACCATCAGCGGCGTGCTGTGGACGCGCTCCTCCTCGCTCGCCGAGACCACCATGGGCGGCGAGACCGAGCTGGTGTGGGGCGACGCGGAGCTGCCCGAGCGCCTGGCCATTCGCCCGGTGCCCGGCGGAGCGCCGCCACCGGAGCGGGCTCCCATGGCAGAGCTCGACCTGCGCATCTCCTCCGAGGCGTTCTTCCAGACCAACACGGAGATGGCCGAGGTCTTGTACGGGATCGTCGCCGACTACGCCGCCCTGGAAGGGTGGGAGCGCGTGTACGACCTCTACTCCGGCATCGGCACGATCGCGCTCACGCTCGCTCCGCGCGCGGGCGAGCTGTGGGGGATCGAGATCGTCGAGCAGGCCGTCGCCGACGCGATCGCCGCCGCCAAGCGCAACGAGGTGACGAACGCCCACTTCTTCGCGGGCGACGCCCGCCTGGCGCTCCCCGAGCTGATCGAGCGCGCCGGCAAGCCGGACGTCGTCGTGGTCGACCCGCCGCGCGCGGGCCTCTCGCAGAAGGTGGTGCGCCGCATCGTCGACGCCTCTCCCAAGCGCATCGTGTACGTCTCGTGCAACCCCACCACGCTCGCCCCCAACGCCGCCCAGCTCGTCGAGGCGGGTTGGCGGCTGGTCAAGGTGCGCCCGGTTGACATGTTCCCGCAGACTCCCCACATCGAGTGCGTGGCTCTCCTGGAGCGGGCCGGCGGTGCGCCCGCTCGCGCTGGGAGCACGGACTCCTCCGAGTAGGCTTCCGACGCGATGCGCGCAGCCACGATCCGCGATGGAGAGATCCTCGTCGAAGAGCACCCCGACCCCGTGCCCGGGGCCGGCGAGGTGCTTGTGCGCGTGCGTGCGGCCGGGCTCAACGGCGCGGACATGATGCAGCGGCGCGGGCTCTACCCGGCGCCGCCCGGTTCGCCCGCGGATATCCCGGGTCTGGAGCTGGCAGGCGTGGTCGATCAGCTCGGGCAGGGTGCGCAGAGGTTCGCGGTCGGAGACCGCGTGATGGCGATCGTCGGCGGTGGCGGCCAAGCCGAGCTGGCCGTCGTACACGAGCGCCAGCTCATGCCGGTGCCTGCCGCTCTCGATTGGCCGGAGGCGGGCGGGCTGCCTGAGGTCTTCACGACCGCCCACGACGCAATCTTCACCCAAGCAGAGCTGCGCCCGGGCGAGCATCTGCTCGTGCACGGCGGCGCCGGGGGGGTCGGCACGGCCGCGATCCAGCTCGCGAAAGCAGCCGGCGCGCGCGTGACGGCGACCGTGCGCCGCGAGGAGCTGCGCGCACAGGTGGCGGCCTTTGGCGCAGAGGTCATCTCCCCCGAGGGCTTCGCCGGCGGGCACACAGCCCGCGGGGCTGGGTCGGGCACACAGCCCGCAGGGCCGGGTCGGGCTGTGTGCCCCGGCCCGTTCGATGTGATCCTCGAGCTCGTGGGAGCCCCGAACCTGGCCGAGAACATGAATGCGCTCGCCGCCGGCGGGCGCATCTGCGTGATCGGCGTGTCAGCGGGCGCAAAGGCCGAGCTGAACCTGCTCGCCTTGATGGCCAAGCGCGCGCGCATCCACGGCTCCACGCTGCGCGCTCGCCCGCTGGAGGAGAAGGCGCTCGCTGCGCGTCGCCTTGAGCATGAAGTGCTGCCCCTGTTCGAGTCGGACGCGCTGCGCGTGCCGGTCGCCGAGACGTTCCCCTTGGACGAGGCCCCAGCCGCCTACGACCGCTTCGCGGCCGGCGGCAAGCTCGGCAAGATCGTGCTCCAGATCGATTGAGAGCAGGCCCGCATGCGGGCCTGCTTGAACCCGCACATGTGCGGGTTCACCGAGCGGTGCATGCACCGCTCGGCCACCAGGCGCATGCGCCTGGTGGAACAGCACAACGATCAGTAGGGCGG
>PLYX01000222.1 GCA_003151895.1 Solirubrobacterales bacterium | reverse complement strand
TGCTCGGCGCGCTCCTTCTCGTCTTCGAGCAGCTCCCCCGCGATGCGGCGGTCCTCCTCGGGGCTCGCGCCGCGCGGGCGCGTCCCGGCGATGGGGCGTGTCGAGACGTGGCGGCCCGTGACGGTCAGCAAGGGCTCGGGGCTGGCGCCCGCAACCTGGAAGTCCCCGAAGTCCAGGAAGTACATGTAGGGGCTCGGGTTGACGGTGCGCAGGCCCCTGTATATGGAGAATGCTTCGACGGGCGCCGCCGCAGACCAGCGCTGGGACGGCACCACCTGGAAGGCGTCGCCCGCGTGGATGTACTCCACAATCCGCGCCACCATCGCTTCGAAGTGCTCGCGTGTCATGTTCGACTCAAAGCGCGGCGCCTCGCGCACCCCCTCCGCGGCTCCGATTGAAGGCGTTCCGGCCGTGCCAGCCTCCCCTGTCGAGCCCGTCTCCCCGGCGGCGCCTGCCTCTCCTGTCGAGCCTGCCACGCCTGCACCTTCCCGTGAGCGCCCACCCGGCGGGACCGGGCCAGCGAGACACGCGCGCACTTCGGCGATCGTGCGGGCGGCGTCCTGGCGCGCCCGCTCGAGGTCCGGCTCGGCGTCGAGGTCGGCGTTTGCGAGGATCGTGATCGTGTGCTTGAGGTGGTCGAACGCGACGAGCGCATCGGTGAGCATCAGCGCCATGTCCGGCAGCCCGAGAGGATCCGAGTCCCGCCCACCCGGGGGCTCGCCGAGCGGCTCGACTGTGCGCACCAGGTCGTAGCCGAAGTAGCCCACGGCGCCCCCATTGAATGGTGACCCACCCACCCCGTCGGCAAGCGGCGCCTGGCGGCAATCGGCGACCGCGGCGGCCGCCAGCGCATAGGGGTCGCCCGGATCGCCGAGCGACCAACGCAACACCGAGCGCGGGCGGAATCCGATGAACGAGTAGCGCCCCATCCGCTGACCCTGCTCAGCCGACTCCAGCAGGAATGCGGGCTTGCCCGGCGCAAGCTCGCGCAGCTTCAAGAACGCAGACACGGGCGTCTCGCAGTCGGCGATGAACGTCTCCCGCAGCGGGATCAGGTTGTGTGCGCCCGCGGACGCCTCCGCCGACGCGCTACCGGCCGCGCTCATGGAGTGCGCGCTCCGCGCGCGCTACCGACGGCGCTCATCGAGCACACGCCCCGCATCGGAGAGGGAGCGCCCGCGGCTGTGCAACAGCACGAGCAGGTGGTAGAGGAGGTCGGCGGCCTCTTCGTCAACACGCTCGTCGGTCTCCTCGCGCGCGGCGCGAGCGACCTCCTCGGCCTCCTCCATCACCTTCTCGCCGATACGCCCTGGATCGTCGAGCAGCTCGACCGTGTAGGAGCCGGCCGGACGCTCGCTTGCGCGCTCGCGCAATGTGCGCTCGAGCGCGGGCAGCGTCTCGTGCGGCGCGCGCGGGTCGAGCTCGCCGCGGTGAAAGCAGGTGCGCTCGCCCGTATGGCAGGCGGGACCGGCCGGCTCGACGAGCGCGAGCAGAGCGTCGCCGTCGCAGTCCACGCGCAGCGAGCGGACGGCTTGCGTGTTGCCACTCGTCGCGCCCTTGTGCCACAGCTCCTGACGCGAGCGGCTCCACAGGTGCAGCTCCCCGGTGGCGCGGGTGCGCTTCAGCGCGAGCTCGTTCATGTATGCGAGAGTCAGCACCTCGCCCGTGGTCCAATCCTGAACCACGCATGGCACGAGGCCGCATTCGTCATAGACGAGGAACGGCTCCACTGGGCTGCCGGCCGGTGCGTTCATCAACGGAATTGTAGGTTGCACGACAACAATGGCCTCGTTGCTCGAACGCAAGCTGATCGTCGTGACGGGCAAGGGCGGCACCGGCAAGACGACGGTGGCGTGCGCGCTCGGCCTGCTCGCCGCCCGGCGCGGGCTGCGCACGATCGTCGCCGAGCTCGGCGACCAGCACCGGCTGCCGGCTATGTTCGGGCAGCCCCGCGCGCCTGAGTCGGGGGTGGAGGTGGAGCTCGAGCCAGGCCTGTGGAGCACGTCGATCGATCCCGACGAGGCCCTGTTCGAGTGGCTGCGCACTCTCGGCGGGCGCATCTCCGTGAGAATGCTCGCGGCGAGCAGCACCTTCCACTATTTCGCCGCCGCCGCCCCGGGCGCGAAGGAGCTGGTGAGCATGGTCAAGGTGCGCGAGCTGTGCGAAGGGCGACCCCGGCGCGCAAACGCGCATGGCGAGACCGCACGCGCCCGCGGGCCCTATGACCTCGTGATACTCGACGCGCCAGCCACGGGGCACGCGCTTGCGATGCTCAGCTCACCCCAGACGTTCGCGGCGATCGTGCGTGCCGGTCCACTCGCCGAGCAGGCGCAGCGGGTGCGCGAGCTACTCGAAGACCCTGCGCGCTCAGGGTACGTAGCGGTGACGCACGCGACCGAGATGGCCGTCACCGAGACGCTCGAGCTCGAGGAAGGATTGCGCCTGACGCTCGACCGCGACCTCGACGCGGTGGTCGTCAACGGCACACTGCCGCGGCGCTTCACCAAGCAGGAGCTGGGACGGATCGCGACCACGACGGCGACCGGGGATGGCTCGCAGGCGGAGCTTGGTGAGAGCGCCGCGCTCGCCCGCTCCGCCGGTCGGATGGCGCGCACTGTGTATGAACGTGCACGCCTGCAGCAGAGCCAGGTCGCGCGCCTGCGCCGGCAGCGCTTCGCGGGCGGCTCACCCCCCGCCGTGCTCACGATCCCGTTTGTGTTCACGCCGGAGCTCGACCTTACGGCGGTGCGGGGGACCAGCGAGCGACTGGACAAGAAGCTTTGAGACCGCCCCACCCCATTGCCTGCCTTACGCTGTTTTGACAAAAGCCTAGGTTTTTATAAGACAGGCGATAGGATGTGAGCATGCCCCCCGCACAAAGACACCCCGAACGTCGATCCCCCTCAGATCGCGGGGCGCGTTCTATCCGGCCAACGATCGAGCACGAAAGCGAAGCAGCCGACCGGCTGCTGAGCGCTTTTGGGCGCGCACGCTCTCTTGCGATGCAGGCCCGCCGGAGCAAAGACACCACTATGACCTCAGAGCTTGACCGGTTCGCCTGGAGCCTGGTAACGCCCGCCGACCCGGTGCGCGTGCGTTATGCCCAACACCGGCTTGGCGTCTCCGACCCGACGGCGCGTGCGTGGCTAGACCGCGGGATCCTGGAGAATGTTGGAGAGTCGCCTCGACGCGTGACCCTTGAGAGCCTTGCCCGCGCAGAAGAGATCGCGCACGAGCTACGTAGCAACGGTCAGCGTCGCGATCTGACCGCCACGATGGAGCGCCACCTGCAATGGGAGCGCATGCGGCAAAGCCCCGACTTCGAGATGGGGCTTCGGCGCATCAGACGGACGCGGCAAGGCGCGCCGCGTGACCATCGCACGGCCGAGCAACGCGGCCTGGCCTTTCACCGACGGATAGCCCAACGCCTCGATCAGCAGATGGTTGCCATGGCACGTCGGCGAGTAAATAAGTGGCTTCGAGAGAGGGGCCCGGTGCCACCCATTTGGGCCGAACAGTGGCAGACGCTGCTCAAGCGTCCCCTACCGGAGATCAAGCGTGTGCTTGGACAAGACAGCGACCAGATGCGCGAGCTGCGCCAGAACACCCCGTTCGCGGGTGCGCTGCCTGAGACCGACCGAATGCGCTTGGTCAGCGAAATCCACTGAGCGATGAAGCGCATCGACTTGGAGCACATCATCCGCGCCGCGTCCGAGATCGTCGATCAGGATGTCGTAGTCATCGGTAGCCAGGCGGTGCTTGCTCAGTATCCGAAGGCTCCGGTCGATCTCGTCATTTCAGTGGAGGCCGACGTGTTCCCCGTCGATGAGCCGGAGCGCGCGGATGAGATCGAGGGGGCGATCGGCGAGGGCTCCATGTTCCATGGGAACTTTGAATACTACGCCCACGGAGTAGGCCCTGAGACCGCCCGAGCCCCGCTAGGCTGGAGAGAACGACTGGTTCCGCTGTCCAACGACAACACGCGCGGCGCCACCGGATGGTGCATGGAGATCCACGACGTTGTTCTCTCCAAGTGCGTGGCGAACCGCGAGAAGGACTGGGACTACGCGCGCGTGGCGATCTCCAAAGGCTTGGTCGACACACGAACGTTGCTCGAGCGCGCCGAGCTGCTTCCGGTAGAGGGGGACCACAAGCAGCTGATCCGAGAGCAGCTGCAGGCCCTCGTTCCGCCTCCAACCGATTCCTGAGGTCGAGTATGCCTTTCGACCTACGGGCCGGTCCCTACATGATCCCGAGCCGGTCGAGCAAGCCCTCGTCGCCGCGCCAGTCGCGGCGCACGCGGACGGACAGGTCAAGGTGGACATGGCACTCGAGCTCCCGCTCGATCTCGCGGCGCGCGGCCGAGCCGATCGCCTTGATCATGCGCCCACCCGCGCCAACCACGATCCCCTTCTGCGACTCGCTCTCGACCCAGATGAGCGCGCGCACCCGCACCAGGCCCTCGCGCGGGTGTTCCACCTCTTCGACGATCGCCTCGACGGCATGCGGCAGCTCCTGAAATGTGCGCCTGATGACCGCCTCGCGCACGAGCTCGGCGAGCAGCACGGCGAGCGGTTGGTCGGATATTGCCTGCGCAGAGAACATGAACGGGCCCACAGGCATCAACTCAGCGAGATACTCGACGAGCGCGGGCACGCCCTTGCCGGTGCGCGCGGAGATCGGGAAGATATCCTCGCCCACCTCGAGCTCGGCCGCCGCTTGGAGCACCGCGACGGTGGCCGCCCTGTGGAGCCGGTCGACCTTGTTGACCGCAATCGCGACCGGCGCCTCGGCGTCGATGAGCGTCTGCGCGATGTAGCGGTCGCCGGGGCCCACCCCCTGCTCGCCGTTGAGCACGAGCAGCGCAGCGTCGGAGCCCTCGAGCTCTTGGCGCACGCGCCCCGCCATGCGCTCGGTGAGCGCGTCGCGGGGGCGCTGCACACCGGGAAGGTCGACGAGCACGATCTGGCGGTCCTCGTCGGTGCGCACCCCGCGGATCGCGCGCCGGGTTGTCTGGGGACGGTCGGACACGATCGCGACCTTTCCACCGACGATCGCGTTGACGAGAGTGGACTTTCCGACGTTCGGGCGGCCGGCAAGCGCGACGAACCCGCTGCGCGTCACGTCGGCTCCCGGCGCAGCAGCTCGGCCTGCAGGGCAAGCATCTCGCCATCGTCGGTCTCGTGGTCCATACCAACGAGGTGAAGCGCGCCGTGGACGATCGCCTCGCTCACATCGACCGTGTGCTCGGGGCAGATCACGATGTCGCCGAGCTCACATGGAACGCCTTCGCCGGGCGCATTCGGGCCGACCCCGTCAACCGGGAAGGAGAGCACGTCGGTGGGACCCTCTTTGCGCCGGTGCTCGGCGTTGAGCTCCGCCATGCGTGAGGCGTCGACGAACTCGACCGCCAGATGACCATCCTCGACTCCAGCGGATGCGAGCGCGAGCACGCACAGGCGCTCCACCTTGCACTGGGGGAGCGGACCGGCGAGCAGCTGCGCGCCGAAGACCTCGACCTCGAGCATCGATGCGCGCGAATCAGGCTCGGCGCTCGGCCGGGCGCAACTCGGGAGCCTCACGCCGGCTGTGCTCGTCATAGGCCTCCACGATCCGTTGCACGAGCTTGTGGCGCACCACGTCCTCACCGCCGAAGCGCACGAACTCGATGCCCTCGATCGAGTCGAGCACCTCCCCCACCGCGACCAGCCCCGAGCGCTGCTCACGCGGCAGGTCGACCTGGGTGATGTCGCCGGTGACGACCATCTTGGAGCCGAAGCCGAGCCGGGTGAGGAACATCTTCATCTGCTCCGGCGTCGTGTTCTGCGCCTCGTCGAGGATCACGAACGACTCGTTGAGGGTACGGCCGCGCATGAACGCGAGCGGCGCGATCTCGATCACGCCCCGCTCGAGGTGCTGGGAGACCTTCTCCGGGTCGAGCATGTCATGCAGGGCGTCGAACAGCGGGCGCAGGTAGGGATCGACCTTCGCCATCAGGTCCCCCGGCAGGAAGCCGAGGCGCTCGCCCGCCTCGACCGCGGGGCGGGTGAGGATGATGCGGTTGACCTCGTGGCGCGAGAGCGCGGCGGCGGCCATCGCGACCGCAAGGAACGTCTTGCCGGTGCCGGCGGGGCCGACGCCGAACGTGACGGTGCTCGAGCGGATCGAGTCGACATAGCGCTTCTGGTTGACCGTCTTGGGAGCGACGCTCAGGCTGCGATGCCTCCACACGACGTCCTCGAGCACCCGGGCAGGCGATTCGTGCGCGTCGAGTGCGCCGGTGACCGCGGCGATCGTGCCCGGAGCGATCTGATGGCCGCGGCCGATCAGCTCGGAGAGCTCGTGCACGACTCGCTCGCCCATGCGCGTGTCCTCCTCAGAGCCCTCGAGCGTGAGCAGGTTGCCGCGCAGGAACACCTTGCACTGCAAATGGCCCTCAAGGGCGCGGAGGACCGCGTCCTGGCTACCCGCCAACTCGGCGGCGACCTCGCCCAGCAGCTCGATCTGGGTCCTCATCGGCCGGGCCGGGCCTCCCGGCGTCCACTCATCCCGTTGTGTTGCGCGGCGCTCATCGAAGTGAGGTCCTGTTCATCCGCCAAGCGCCGCCTTGACGAGGCCCGAGACGCGCTTGCCGTCCGCACGCCCGTCGACGGCGGCCATCGCGCTCTTCATCGCGACCCCCATGTCCTTCGGCGACTGCGCCCCGCTGTCGGCCAGCGCCTGCTCGACGATCACCTGTAGCTCTCCGTCGGAGAGCTCGGCGGGCAGGTAGGTGCCGATCAGCTCGCCCTCGGCCTCCTCGCCTGTGGCGAGGTCCTCGCGCCCCCCGTCTCGGAACGCCCTGGCGGCCTCCAGGCGCCGCTTGCGCTCGCGCCGCAGCACAGCAAGCTCGTCCTCAGAGCCCTCCTTGGATGCCTTCTGCAACTCGGAGAGGATCATGCGCAGCGCGCCAACACGCTGCTTCTCCCCAGCGCGCATAGCGCTGTTCAGGTCCAGCTTCACATCGTCGAGAATCGCCATCGTCAGATCAGGATACGCCGACGGGGCGAGACTTTTGTGTCGATTCATCGCTTGCGGCCGGTTGCAGCGGCGTCGGACTGCCAAGGCGCCCGGGCGAGGAGGCGTCGCGGCCGAACAGCAGCGCCACGTTCCAGTCCGCAAGCAGGCGCAGCTTGCGTCCGGCACCGGGCATCAACAGCAGGTGGTAGGTGCGCGCGATGAACCATGCGGGCAGTCCGCGCCAGCGCACGCCGAGCGTGATTGCCACAGCGCTGTTGTGACCGAGCTCGGCCACCACGCCGGCGGTGCGGTAGCGGAACGGCCGCGCCGGGCGAAGTTCGAGCGCAGCGGCGATGTTGCGGGCAACCAGTCGTCCCTGGCGGATGGCGTGCTGGGCGGTCGGCGGGCACGCCTGTCCGCGCCTTGCCGGGTCGGGCACGGCCGCGCAGTCGCCGATCGCCCACACACCGGGCCGGCCGGCCACGCGCATCTCCCTGTCGGCGACGATCCGTCCGCCATGGTCGAGCGGCAGGCCGAGCGAAGCCACAACCGGACTGGGCTGGACTCCCGCGGTCCACACGACTGTGCGCGCCGCGATCTGCTCACCGCTTGAGAGAGTTGCGCCGCGCGATGTCACCGCTGAGAGCGTGGTGTTCGTGTTGATCTCGATGCCACGCCCCAGCAGCTCGCGCGCCGCGAACGCCGACAGGCTCGGGGGCACCTCGGGCATGATCCGCTCGCGCGCCTCGACGAGCACCCAGCGCATACCCTCGGCACGGCAGCGCGGGTAGAGCTCGATCGCCTGCGTGGCGAAGTCCTGCAGCTCGGCGAGTCCCTCCAGGCCCGCGTAGCCGGCTCCGACGAACACGAAGCCGAGATACTCGGCGCGCCGCACCGGGTCCTCGAGCGACTCGGCGACGTCCAGGCAGGTGAGCACCTGGTTGCGCAGCGCCGTGGCGTCGGACAGCGACTTCAGTCCCGTCGCGTGCTCGGCCAGCCCGGGGATCGGGAGCGTGCGCGAGACCGATCCGAGCGCGACGAGCAGATGGTCGTAGCCGAGCTCGAGCTGCTCGCCGTCGACCCGGCGCACACCGAGCACGCGACACTCCGGGTCGGCGCCCGTGACATTCCCGATGAGCAGATCGGTGCGTCGCAGCTGCGAGCGCAGCGGGACGACCACGTGGCGCGGATCGAGGGTAGCGCCGGCTGCTCCCGGGAGAAGCGGCGTGTAGAGCATGAAGTTGGCGTCGTTGACGAGCGTGACGCGAGCGCTGCGAACGGTGACGATCCGCTCGAGCGAGCGAGCGGCGTAGAAGCCGCCGAAGCCGCCGCCCGCGATGACGATGCGCGTGGTCATGAGACAGACAGTAGACCCACAACCGGGGTCGAGACCAATGTCACAAGCGTGTTACAAGCCACCGTGCAAGCAGTCACAAGCCGCAATGCGGACGAGATGGGCAGAATGGGCCGACCGTGAGCGCATCCCTGTACGCCAACGCACTCGCCCCATTCCTGGCGGAAGGCGAACGGCTGAGACCGGCCGGTGGAGAGGTGTTCGACGCGCACACGCACCTCGGCCTCGACGAGGATGGGCGCTCGCTGGACCTGCAGACACTGCTCTCACAGCTCGATGGCGCAGGGGCGAGTAGGGCTTGCGTATTCCCGTTGCACGACCCGGAGCGCAAGCCCTCCTACAGCGTGCCCAACGACCGTGTGCTCGCGTGGGCCGGGGAAAGCGGCGGGCGGCTGATTCCCTTCTGCCGGTTGGACCCCGCCGAAGCGCCGGTTGCCGAGGGAGAGCGCTGCCTTGCAAGGGGAGCGCGCGGGATCAAGCTGCACCCACGCGCCCAGGCGTTCGCATTCGACGGTCTCGAGATGGACGGCATCTTCACGCTCGCCGAAGAGGCGAGCGTGCCGATCCTGATTCACGCGGGACGCGGGATGCCCCCGATCGCCGACGGGTTGGCCGACCTCGCGCTGCGCCATCCCGACGTGGTGTTGATCCTCGCGCACGGCGCGATCTGCGACCAGGGGATCCTCACCTCGCGTCTGGCCGACCATCCAGGCGTGCTGTATGACACGTCTTGCTTCTTCCCGATCGACGTGATCGAGCTGTTCGCGCGCGTGCCGGCGGAGCGCATCGTGTTCGCCTCGGATCCGCCGTATGGCCTCACTTCGAGCGGCCTGTACCTGGCGCTGCGGGTGGCCGCGCACGCAGGGCTCGACGAGCAGGCCACTCGCGGGGTGATCGGCGAGACGATGGCGGGCCTCGTCGACGGTCGTGGGCTGCCTCCCGTCTCTGCTCCGCGAGGGGCTGTTGAGATCACGCTCCAGGGCCGTCTCGCACGCGCCTACGGTTACGGCAGCCTCGCGGGCCCAGCGCTGTTCGCGGGCGCGATCGAACAGGCGCAGGGAATGCTTGACCTCGCGATCGCGGTGTGCCGCGACCCGGACCCTGGCGCTGCGGGCGAGGCGCTCGACGCGATCGGCGCGGCATTGCTGGCAGCGCGAGCACTGCTCAACACCGACGGAGGCGCGCGCCCCGCGCTCGACCTGCTGTTCAGAGCGATGGCGCGTGCGGCAACCGAGCCGACGTCAGCCACAGCGCAGCCCACTCGCCCCGCTCGCGACGCGCTCGCTCGCGCAGGCCAAGACGCCTAGCGAACGCCTCTGCCACCTCGTCGGCCTGCTCGCGCAAGAGCCCACTCGCGATCAGGTGTCGCGGCGGCGCAAGCATCGTGTCGGCCAGCTCGAGCAGCAGGGGTCGCAGAAGGTTGGCGAGCACCACCGTCCGCCCAGCCTCGTGTCCCCGCCCGTTGCTGGTGGTGGAGGCATTGAGCACTGCGGGCACGCCCTCCCCATCCCCATCCCAAGCGAGCCACGGCAACGCCTCGCCGCGCAGGTCGAAGCGACGAGCCTCGACCTCCACGCCGTTCACGGCCGCGTTGGCGATGATCGCGCGTACACTCTCGCGGTCGTTGTCGAGCGCGAGTACCGGACCGTATCCCAGCTTGACGGCCGCGATCGCGAGCACGCCCGAGCCGGCGCCGACGTCAAGCACAGCGTCGCGAGCGTCGTCGCTTGCGACGAGCTCCAACAGCAGTTCCAAGCACAGGCGCGTGGTGGCGTGCGCCCCGGTGCCGAACGCCTGGGCGGGGTCGATCACGATTTCGCGCACGCCGGGATGGGCGCTCGGGGCCTCCCATGGCGGGCGCACGTGGAGCGCGGGAACGGGACTCCCGTTCGACTCGCCCGCAGGCGCTTCGATCAGCACCGGATGGTGAAACTGCTTCCAGCGCTCCGACCAGTCATCGGGGATCTCGGTGGTGGATATCTCAATGAGCGCGCCCCCCGCGGCAGCTTGTAGGTCGGGCAGCTCGGGCAGCTCGCCGGGGGAGCCATAGACGGCGTATTCGACGATGCCCTCTCCCCCATCCGGGGCCGGCAGCTCGATCTCCTCCACTCCACCGGGCGCGAGCTCAAGCAAGTCGGCGAGCACGAGCTCGGCATCGCCTCGCCTCACGCGCAAGGCGAGGCGAATCACGCGACCTGCCCGCAACGCCCGGGAGGAATCACGCGGCCTGCCCGCAACGCCCGGGAGGAATCACGCGGCCTGATGGCGCAGAGCACGCCGCAGCTTCGCGAACACCGACTCATCCGAGCGCAGGTTCTCCTCGGTGAGCGTGTCGTTCAGCCGGCCGAGCAGCTCGCGCTGTGCGTCGCTGAGACGGCGGGGGATGACGATGTTGACGACGACGCGCAGGTCGCCACGGCGCCCACCGCGCAAAGAGGGCATCCCCTTGCCGCGCACGCCCAGCACCTCACCGGGTTGCGTGCCGGCGGGCACCTCGACGGGCGCGGAACCGTCAAGCGTGGGGACCTCGAGCGTGACGCCGAGCGAGGCGAGCGGCGCGGCTACGTCGAGTGCCGTGATGAGGTCGTCGCCTTCGCGCACGAAGCGCTCGTCGGGACGGACGCGCACGAGCACGTACAGGTCGCCGGAAGGAGCGCCGCGCTCACCGGCGTGACCGCGCCCGCTGACCCGGATGCGCTGACCATCGGCTATGCCGGCGGGGACGGTCACCTGCTCGCTGCGCTTGACCGCCTTCTGTCCACGGCCGCGACACTCGCCGCACGGGTCGGTGGGGAGCCGTCCATCGCCATGACAGGCATCGCAGAGGCTCGTGCGCATCATCTGCCCGAATGGGGTGCGCACGACGCTCTGCACCTGCCCGGCGCCGTTGCAACGCGAGCAGCGCTCGATCGGCGTGCCGGGCTCGGCGCCGTTGCCGTGGCAGTGCTCGCAGCGGTCGATCGCCTCGAATGAGACGTCGAGCTTGCCGCCCGCGGACGCTTCGAGCAGTGTCATCTCGACGGCAACGGCGATGTCGCCGCCGAGCGCGGGTCCTGAGCTTCCGCCAAACGTGGCGCCGGCGCCGAAGAAGGCGTTGAACAGATCGCCGATCGAACCGAACGAGTCGAAGTTGGGGGCGTAGCCGCCGGAGCGCAGACCTTCGTGGCCATAGCGGTCGTAGGTGGCGCGGCGCTCGGGGTCGGAGAGGATCTCGTAGGCCTCGGCGGCCTCCTTGAACTTCTCCTCGGCCTGGGGGTCGTGCGCGTTGACGTCGGGGTGCAGTTCGCGTGCGAGGCGGCGGAAGGCCTTCTTGACGTCCTGCTCGGTGGCGTCGCGGGGCACACCGAGCACCTCGTAGGGGTTGCGTGGAGTCGTCGCGCTCATCGAATCGTCGTCGTGCTCATCAGCGCTCGGCGTAGGCGTCTTCGACGAAGCGGGAGAGCTCGTGGGCGGCCTCGCGCACGGTGGCGATCGCACCCGCGTAGTCCATGCGGACCGGGCCGATCACCGATACGGCGCCGAGCTTGCGCCGCGCGAGACCGTAGCCGGCTGCTACGAGCGCCAGCGAGCGCATCGCGGGTATCTCGTTCTCACGGCCGATGCGCACGTAGACGTCGGACTCGCCGAGGGCGGCGCGCAGGACGCACAGGAGCGCCGCACGGCGCTCGAGCAGGCTCATCAACTCGTCCATGTGGGTGATGTCGTTGATGCCCCCACTGGAGAGCAGGTGGGCGGCGCCGTCGACATAGAGGGTGTCCTCGGTTTCGCAGGCAAGGCTGCCGAAGGCGGGGGCGAGCCGGTCGACGAACGCGCGCTCACTGACGCCGAGGCTGGGGTCATCGAGGCGCTTGGAGAGCATCCGGGCGCCGAGCCCGAAGCCGATGAGCCGCTCGTTGAGGTATTCGCCGGCCCAGCCGATGAGCCCCTGGTCGACCGGCCCGTCGAACGTGGTCAGCAGCTTGGAGACCCCGCCCGTGGAGGTGATCACGACCACCATGACGACCTGCGGTTGCAGGGCGAGCACCTCGACGTGGCGGATCGTGGCGGTGTTGAGCGAGGGCGCCGACACAACCGCCAGCAGGCTCGTGACCTGGGAGATGGCAACGCTTGTGAGGCGCATCGCCTCCTCGACCTCGCGGCGTGTCAACGACAAGGCGAGTGGGCGGGCGGGCGCCAGGCTCTGGCGGGCGCCGAGCATCCTGTCCACCACATAGCGGTGCCCGGCGTCGGTGGGCACGCGTCCCGCCGAGGTGTGCGGGTGGGCGAGCAGGTCGTGCTCCTCGAGCAGGGCGAGCTCGTTGCGGATGGTGGAGGGTCCGCAGTCGAGACTCGGGTCGGCGGCGATCGTCTTGGAGGCCACCGGCTGGCCGCTCTGCAGATAGTCCTCCACCACCTTGCACAGGATCAGCTCCTGTCGGGGGGTGAGCATGGGAGTGATTGTAGGCGCCGGTCCGACGCCCCGAACGGCCTGCGACCCCGAGACTCGCGGTCCGCGAGCGCTTGGCGGCCCGGTCCGGAGAGTCTCAGGGCCGCGTCCGGCCGCGATCTCAGACCTGCAGCTCAGCCTCGGCGTTGCGGATGATTTGGTTGCCGGCCTGCTCGGCGACCGTGTCCACGACCACGCGGCCGTCAGTCGCCTCGCGCACGGTGCCGGTCACGACGACCTCATGCTCGGGCACGCCCATACCGCGGAACTGGACGGACAGCCGCTTGAGCGCCGCGGGCCCACCGGCGGCCTCGGTCTGGGCGCGAGCGACCTGGGCCATCGACCACAGCCCGTGCAGGATGCGTCCGGGCAGGCCAACGGCGCGCGCGAACTCCTCGTCGA
>PLYX01000190.1 GCA_003151895.1 Solirubrobacterales bacterium | reverse complement strand
TCGCCGACGACGCCGCCGCCGAGCGCCACGAGATGGTCTGCGCGGGTCATCCCGCCGGCGACGAGCGCGCTCCACACCAGCTCGGCGCTCGTGAGCGTCTTGTGGCGCTCTCCGGGCGAAATCTTTATGAGCTCGTGGACTCCGCCGAGGCGCTCGGCATAGAGCGCGGCGACGTTCTGGTCGGACACGCAGAACGGCCGTGACACCGTCCTGTCGAGCGGCCACACACCCGGCCGCAAGCACGATTCGGGGCTCACCAGCCCCCGTCCCACGAGCACGGGATAGTCGCCCGAGGCGGCGCTCGCCCACAAGAGCCTCGTGCCGGCCGGCGCATCGGCGAGCCCGCGCAGGGCGGGTAGCGCGCGCACGGCCACGCGCGGCGCGAGCGCCGGCAGGATCGCGTCGGCGAGCTGCTCGTAGAGCGCCGCGCGGCCGGCGTGCAACTCGCCAAACGCGTCGCGATCGACGGCGAGCGGTCGCTTCTCTGCGCCCCCGCCGGCGCCGGCGCGTCTCCAGGCGGCCTGGGCGTCGACGTCGAGCAGCACCGTCAGGTGGGGCTCGAGCGCCGCGCGCACGCGCCCTGAGAGGACGCTGCCCCCGCCGAGGGCGACCACTGTTTGGTGCCCCGCCCGCCCGGCATCGTCCAGCAGCCGGCACGCGAGCTGCTCCTCGGCCGCCCTGAACGACGCCTCCCCCCGCTGCTCGAACTCCTCGGCGATCGAATGCCCGAGCGTCTGCTCGAGCAGGCGGTCGCTGTCGAGCGCCGTGACGCCGAGCGCGGCGGCGACTTCGGCGGCGGCCGTCGTCTTGCCGGCCCCCATGAAGCCTATGAAGACGAGTGCGCGATCCGGCGCGGCGGCTAGGCGCGCCATCGGGCACGCTCCCCGCGACGTGCCCGCCGCCGCACGAGCGTCAAGGCGATGGCCATCCGATCCGCTCGCAATAGGCGTCCAGCGCCTGGCGGACGTCGTCGATGTGGTCGCCACCGAACTTGCGCCGGTAGGCGTCGGCGAGCACGANNGGCACCGTGCACGAGTCGGTGCGCTCGCGCAATGCCTCGGCGGGCTCGTGCGTGGAGATGTCCACCGACCTGAGCGGCTTGGTGAGGGTCGGCAGCGGCTTCATCGCGCCGCGCACGATCAGCGGCTCGCCGGTGGTCATGCCGCCCTCCAGGCCCCCGCAGCGGTTCGTCTCGCGGTAGTAGCCGCGCTGCTCGGAGTAGAAGATCTCGTCATGAGCCTGTGAGCCGGGAACGCCCGCGATCGCAAAGCCGTCGCCGATCGCGACGCCCTTGATCGCCTGGATCGAGAGGATCCCCATCGCGAGGCGCCCGTCGAGACGCTGCTCCCATGAGACGTGCGAGCCGAGTCCGGGGTGCAACCCGAAGGACTGCACCTCGAACACCCCTCCGAGCGACTCGTTGGCCTTGCGCAAGGCGTCGATCTCGGCGACCATCGCTCGCCCGGCTTCCGCGTCCAGACAGCGCACGGGCGAGCTGTCCACCTCGTCGAAGTCGGTGAGCGTCAACGCCTGCTCGCTTGCCTGCTTGCCGCCGCGTGCCCTCTGGGTATGTGCCCTTTGGGTATGCTCTTCAGGGTGCCCCCCGACATGGGGGGCGCCCGAACGGGTGCGCTCGGGGGCGTGGACGGAGGCGATCTGGATGACGTGCGAGCGCACCTGCACGCCGAGCGCGCCGAGGAACGCCTTGCAGAGCGCTCCGCCGGCGACGCGCGCGGCGGTCTCGCGCGCGGAGGCCCGCTCGAGGATGTTGCGCACGTCGGTCTGCTTGTACTTCTGCGTGCCCACCAGGTCGGCGTGGCCGGGGCGCGGCAGGTGGACCTCCGCAACCTCGGCGCCGACCGGCCACGGTGACATGCGCTCTTCCCAGTTGGCGTAGTCGCGGTTCTCGACCTGCAGGGCGATCGGACCGCCGAGCGTCACCCCGTGGCGGATGCCGCCCGTGACCCGGGCTGTGTCCTTCTCGATCTTCATGCGCCCGCCGCGGCCGTGGCCGAGCTGGCGGCGCGCCATGTCCTCGTTGAGATCCTCGGGGCGCAGCGGAAGGCCGGCCGGGAGGCCCTCGACGATGCAAGTCAGGCCGGGGCCGTGGGACTCACCGGCGGTGATCAGGCGGAGCGTCATGTCCGCCGTAGCTTATTTGCTTACCTGCTCCATGCCCGCACTGAGCTTGCGTTGCCGATCGCCTGAGCCGCCCTGGCTTGGCCGCCCGCAAGCGCTGTCTTCGCGTTGCGCCTTACGCGCGCCGTGTTCGCGCCACCGCTCTTCTTGGTGATGCTCACGACCTTCAGTTCGTACGCGACGGCCTGGCCGTTCGCTTCGACGTATTCGAGTTCCTCCGAGTGCCCGGCTTCGAGATCGACGGTCTGGCATTCCGACGTGCTCGGCAGGCAGATGCCCGATCCATGCAGGATCGGCGGGACGACGAGCTTGAAGACCGCGCCCTTGCCGTCGGTGGTCACTCGTTCGAAGGAGACTCGCACGTCCTGCTTGGTGGGGAGCGGCTGAAGCGGTTTGAGGTTCTCGTATGGGGTGAGCGTCGCGGGCTGGCCGGGCGTGGTGGACGTGAGCCCGAACAGGACGGAGACGATGTAGGGGAATTGCGGCTTGGCGGGCTTCTTGGGAGCCGGCGCAGGAGCTTTCTGGCCGCCGGCGCTCGAGCCTCCACTCGAGGAGCCCGCGCTGCCGGACGACGATCCCTTCGAGCTCGACCCGGTCGACTTGCCGGAGGACGTCGACGAGCCGCTCGCGGCGGCGGTCTTCGCGGCCGGCGGCGAGGGCAGGGGAACGAACGGGTCGCGGGTGGGGCCCTGGCTCTGGTAGCGCGCGCCGCCGGGGGTCTCGGAGACGGCCTCGTTGGGGTTCGCCGGGGCGACCGCGACCGGGAGCGCCGCCGCTCCTCTTACCGCGCGGGAGCTCGGGACGCCCGCGGACGGCGCCGGAGCGGAGCTGCCCGAACCGCCGGTGACGGCATAGCCGACGGCGGCGATCAGGGCGACGCCGAGCAGGGCCACGAACGGCAGCAGGCGCCTGGAGAAGAGGTCCGACTTGATCGATCGCAGAAACTCGGTCATGGGTTCACCTTGACTACGGCCGCGGCTGTGGGGCTCGCCGTCGAGCCGTTGGAGGTGGTGCTCGAAGCGTTCGTCGCGGATGCTCCCCCGGGAGCGGACGGTGTGGCGCCGCCGAGCGCCGCCTGTCCGGCGGGCAATACGTAGGCGGTGGCGGTGATCGTGCCGGTGAGCTGACCCGCCTTCTGCTTGCTCGACCCGGAGGAGCTCTGGCCTTCGCCCGCGCCGGGGGTCAGGCTGACAGTGTCGATCGTCAGCAGGCGGCCGTTGACGTGCAGCGAGCCGGTCGGCGTCTGCACGGTGAAGCCTTCGAGCTGGTCGAGCAGCTTGTAGAGGTCGGCGAAGCTTCCGTTGAAGACGAACGTGAACGGCTGTTGCGTGAACCCGGCGCTCTGGGCCGCGGGCGCCGGCGTCGGGCTCGCGGCGCTTGCGCCCGAGGAGCCGGTCGTGATCGAGGAGAACTGGACGTCGCGGCTGTGCGTCGCCCTGTCGAGCGTGTAGATCAGGGCCGGTGTTTCCGCCGAGGCGGGCACGGCCTGGCCGAGGCTCACGAGCGACGCGTACGCGGTCGCGTACTGGGCCCGCGCGCTGATCGCGCTGTCTGCCTGCGATTCGGCGGTTGTCAGCCGCTGGCGTGCCGACTGCGCTTCGGCGGTCACCTTCGATGCCTTTTCGCGCTCGGGGGCTATCGTCGTGAACCACGCGCCAAGCAGCACGGCGAGCGCGACGATTCCGATCAGCATCAGCCGGTCGCGGGTTGTCATCGGGGGACCGCCTTTCCGTGCGTCGAGACCTTCTCGGTCTTCCCGCCGCCGTGGGCGGCGACCGTCGAGGCGGACGTTTTCGCCGGCGCGCTCGGAGCGGGCGCCGCCGGCAGCCCGGTGAAGACGATCTGCGCCGTGAAGGCCGGATCGCCGGCGGGACAGCCCCCGGAGCCGCCGGAGCCGCTCGCCCCGGACTTCGTCGAGCTCTGCAGCTGCACTTCGCCGGCGCCGTCCATGAGCCGCAGGCGCTGCAACGACTGAGCGACCTCGGACTGGCTCGTGGCACAGCCCGTGAGCGTGAACACCGGGACGCTCCCGGGAGGCGTGCTTGAAGAGGCAGTCCCGCCCGCCCCCGCCGCCCCCGTCCCGCCCGCCGCCGCGCTTGTGGCGCTGCTCGAGCTGGACGTCGCCCCTGCCGGGCCGACCGTTCCGTGCAGCGTGCTGAGCGCGGCGCCGGCGGGCAGCACGCGGCCGAGCTCGTGCAGCGCATGCGACCAGTCGAAGCGCGCCTGGACGAGCTGGGCGACGGTCTGCGTGCGCTGGTCGGCCATCGCCACGAAGCTGGTGTATGGCGTTAGACTGCCGGTGCGAGCCCCGATCGCGTTCGCCTGCGCGGTGAGCGAGGCGACTTCGCCGGTCTGACTCGATATGCGATGGTGCGCGCTGCCGTACATGGCGACGAGCGCGGCGAGTCCCGCGATCAGGCCGAGCACGATCAGGGC
>PLYX01000173.1 GCA_003151895.1 Solirubrobacterales bacterium | reverse complement strand
GCGTTGTTGCCGCCCTGGAAGCGCACCACCGCATCGCCTCCTTCGGCGAGCAGATCGGTGATCTTCCCCTTCCCCTCATCGCCCCACTGGGCCCCCACTATGACTATTCCGGGCATCGCGTCATGGAGTTTAGGGCCCCACCCGCCCCGCCCGCCCCGGGCGGGCACTCAGATTCAGGCCGGGCGGGCCATCACGGGCAACTCGCGGCGCTTATCCTCTCCATACAGGGGCAATGGGTCGCCGCACATCTCGATCAGGCGGGACACGATTCGCCTCCCCACCACCTCGCTCGCATCGTCAGACACCACCCTGCGCTCCTCGCTGGACTCTCCCGCCCCACCCTCCGAGACGGTGGTGGTCAGGGTCCGCCGGCCCATCTGTCCGGCGAGCTCGTCCGGCATCAGGTTCGTGGTTGCCACGATCGGGCGCCCGGACTGGTAGCGGGCGTCGATGATCGAATAGAGCTGCTCGAGCCTCCACGGCGTCGTGTGCTGGGCGCCGAGGTCGTCGATGTGCAGCAGATCCACGCAGGAGAGCCGGTCGAGCAGATCGAGCAGGCTGTTGTCGGTGCCAACCTCGTCACGGATCAGGTTGAGCAGTCGCGGCAGCGAGTAAATCGCGACGGAGTGCCCGGCCTCCAGCGCCGCCCCCGAGACGATCATCGCCAGCGTCGTCTTGCCGGTGCCCACGTCGCCGACGAGCCACATCCCACGGCCTTCCTGGAGGCGCGCGTTCAGGTTGCGCACGTAGGCACGCACAGCCGACACCACCGGCTCGGGCATCCCGAGCACGGGCGGGCGGTCGAACGAGGCCCCCCGGTAGCGCTTGGGTATCCGGCCCTCGAGGCTCGCGGCCCGCTTGCGGGCAATACGCGAGGCGCGGCAGCGGCAGTCCGAGGCGGTGTTGGTGGCCTCATCCACCACGAACCCGCTGCCGTCGCACAGCCCGAGCGGACAGGCGTCGGGGTCGCGCGAGCCGCCGAGGCTGAGCACGTCGGCGCTCATCGCCGGAAGCCCCGAAATCCGTCCGTGGTGTAGACGCGGTGGCTCATGCCGCGTAGCGGTTCTCGCCCGCGTAGTTCATGAACTTCGGGTNNCCCGACTCGCGCAGGTCCGAGAGCATCGGGATCTTCGGGTTGCGCGACTCGACGCTGCGGTTGAGCTGGGAGAGCGCGATCACGGGCACGCCGAGCTCGCGCGCCAGGATCTTCAGACCGCGGCTCAGCTCGCCGACGGCCGTCACGCGAGAGTCGTAGCGGCTGTCGGTGCGCATCAGCTGCAGGTAGTCGATGATGATCAGGCCGAGGCCGTTCTCGCACTGGCTGTGCAAGCGGCGCGCCTTGGCCCTGATCTCGAGCATGCCCACGTCGCTCGAGTCATCCACCCACAGGGGCGCCGCCGCCAGGCGCTGTGAGGCCTTCAGGATCTTCGGCCAGCGCTCTTCCTTGACGCGCCCCTTGCGCAGCTCCTCGCCCTTGATGCGCGCCTGCGAGGCCACGAAGCGCTGGGCGAGCTCCGCCTCGGCCATCTCCAGCGAGAACAGCGCCACCGGCTTGCCGTGCTCGACCGACGCGTTCTCGGCGATGTTGCACACGAGCGCGCTCTTGCCCATCGCCGGGCGGGCGGCGATGATGATCAGGTTGCCGGGCTGGAAGCCGCCCGTGATCTCGTCGAGGTCCTTGAAGCCGGATGGCGTGCCGGTCAGCGACGTGCCCTCCAGCGACAGGCGGTGCAGCTTGTCGAGCTCCTCGTGGAGCACCTCCTCGATCGGGCGGAAGTCCTGCTTGCGGTCGTCGCGCGCCACCTCGAGCATCGTCTTCTCGGCCTGCTCCACGAGCTCGCGCGGGGCGCCCTGTCGTTCGAGCACGCTCGACTGGATGTCATAGGAGGCCGCCAGCAGGCGACGCAGGAGCGCATTCTCGCGCACGATCTGCGCATAGCGGCGGGCGTGGCCGGCCGCTGGAACAACCCCCGTCAGCTCGTCAACGGCGGCCGGCCCCCCAACTTCCTCGAGCTTGCCGGTCTGGCGCAGGCGGTCGGTGACGGTCAGCACATCCACCGGCTCGCTCTCGTTGTAGAGAGCCAGCATCGCCTCGTAGATGTGACCGTGGCGCTCGCGATAGAAGTCCTCGGAGCGCAACCCCTCTTCGATCACGAGCGCGTACAGGGAGCGGTCTGACAGCAGGATCGCGCCAAGAACCGACTGCTCGGCGTCGAGGTTGTGCGGTGGGGCGATCACGCCGCCAGGGGCGCTGGAACCGTTGGCTGTCGAGACTGCGCTCATGGCTTGGGCGAGTCTATGTCCGCCCGCCCATGAACTCGCGGGCAGTTCCCGCAATTGGAGGGAAAAATCATTGGGTCCGCCTCACGAACACATGTTCGCATGAGCGGCGGACCACAAGGATGGTCGAGCAGCGGGGGTGGAAGCGCCCGGAGTGTGGGAGGGAGATGCGGGGCAGTCAGGAGCGTCGAGGAGATGCGGGGCAGTCCGGAGCGTCGAGGAGATGCGGGGCAGTCCGGAGTGTCGAGGAGGTGCGGGACAGTCCGGAGCGTCGAGGAGGTGCGGTGCGCCCGACCTACTTCTGCGCGACAACCATGGTCTTCACGGTGGCCGTCACTCCCTCGACGACCTCCACCACGACCATGTAGGTGCCGACGTTCTTGATCGGCTCGGGCAGATGCACGTTGTTCTTGTCCGTGCGCAGTCCGCGGGCGTCTCGGATCGCGGAGGCGATGTCCTGGGCGGCGACCGACCCGAACAGGCGCCCGTCGGCCCCGGCCTGCTGGGTGATCGTGATGACCGTCTTGTTCAGCAGCGCCGCGTTGTCGTTGGCTTTCTCGACGTATTCGCGTGCCGCCCGCTCGGCTGCCTGCTGGCGCTGACGGATCACTTCGACGGCGCCGCGGGTGGCCGGCTGGGCCAGCTTGCGCGGGATCAGGAAGTTGCGCAGATATCCCTTGGAGACATCCACGACGGCGCCCTGCTCGCCCAGCGTGTCCACGTCCTTGAGAAGTATGGCTTCGGGCATTTGTCCTGTTGTCCCTGAGTGTTGGTCGGATTTGATGCGGGTCGCGCGTCGGGCCGGCCGGCGCTCTACCGGTCGCGGTCCCGGTCGCCACGCTCGCGGCGCGGGTGGTCGTCGCGGCCGCCCTCGTTCACGTACGGCAGCAGCGCCAGCTCGCGGGCGCGCTTGACCGCACGTGCGATCTGGCTCTGATGACGGCGGCACGCGCCGGTGATCCTGCGTGAGCGGATCTTGCCCTTCTCGGAGATGAATTTCCGCAGCGAGGAGACGTCCTTGTAGTCGACCTGCTCGACCTTGTCGCGGCAGTGCTGGCAAGGCTTGCGCCTCCCAGTGCCGGGCCCACCCTTCTTATCTCGTCGCCGGACAGGCTTGCCGCGAGCGCGCTTTGCCACTTGAAGATCCTCGCTGTCGAACTAGAACGGAATGTCGTCGTCCCCGGCTGCTCCGGAGACCGGTGCGGGCTGAAAGTCGCGGTCGTCGACCGGGACCTCGCTGCCCTGTGATGCCCCGCCGCCCGCGAACCCTCCCGCACCGGATGGGTCTTCGCGCGATCCGAGGAACTGCACCGAGTCGGCAATGATATCGACTGCGCTGCGTTTCGTGCCGTCCTGTGCCTCCCACTCGTGCCATTCGAGCCTCCCGTCGATCGCCACGGGGCGGCCCTTGGCGAGGTAGCGGGCGGCATTCTCGCCCTGTGCGCCCCACACGGTCACGTTGAAGTAGTTGGGCTTGTCCTCCCACTCGCCGGTGCTCCCGTTCTTGCGTCGCGTGTTGCACGCCACGCGCAGCTTGCACAGGGAGGAGCCGCTCGGCAGCGAGCGCAGCTCAGGATCGGCGGTCAGGTTCCCGGTCATCACGACCCGGTTGATGTTGGTGGCGGCCACGGTTTGGTTCCTCTCGTCTGGGTGTCGTCGTGGAACGCTACCGCGACTTGTCGCGCGGGGAGGTGCCGAACACCTCGTCCCAGTAGGGGGCGCTGATCCCGAAGCCGCGCGTGTCGTCCTGGAAGTG
>PLYX01000121.1:13073-13244 GCA_003151895.1 Solirubrobacterales bacterium | reverse complement strand
GCTCGGCGGCGCGCACGCGACGGGCCCGCACCGGACACTCACGCAGGACCTCTCATTCGCCGTCGATCAGCTCGTGGAGATCGCGATCCGAGCGCTCTCGCCCGCGGTCAACGACACCTTCACCGCGCTGGCCTGCATCGACTGGCTCGGCGACGGGCTCTGCAAGATCGC
>PLYX01000121.1:0-13059 GCA_003151895.1 Solirubrobacterales bacterium | reverse complement strand
TGATCCGCCAGCTCGACGGGCTCGCCAAGGTGATGGCGCACACGACCTCCTCGGCGCAGCGCGAGGTGCTGCTCGAGCAGGCGGCGATGATCCTGCGAGCAAGCGAGGAATCGGTGCCCGAGGAGGCGGATCGTGCGGACGTGCGCCGCCGCTACGACGCCGTGTGCGCTGCCGACTCGTCCAGAACAGGGGGATAGCTCCGATCTTGGGGGGTATATTGGACATGATCTTCAAAGCTCTGAGCAGAGGCGGTAACCAAATGGCGGCAAAGGACAGAATCGGCAAGGCAAGCGAAGCGGTGCGAAGCAGCGACTACATCAAACGTCTTATCGAAGACGAGCAGCTGCGCGAGAACCTGCTCGCGGCATATGGGTCTGCGCGCAGCGCCTACGGGCGCATGAGCAACGGCAAGCCGGCGGGCAAGGCGCTGCTGGAGGACCGCAAGCTCCAGCGAGAGCTCTCCGAAGCCGCGAGGGCGCTCAGAGACGCGTCGTTTGCGATCAGGCAGCCCGCGGCGAAGCCGAAGCGCAAAGGCGGCCTCGGTCGCACGCTGATGCTCTTGATTGTGGGCGCGGTGCTCGCGCTCGCGCTCAGCGAGAGCCTGCGCTCGAAGGTGCTCGACCTGCTGTTCGGAGCCGAGGAGGAGTTCGACTACAGCTCCACCACGATGCCGGCTCAGGATGTGCCCGCCCCGGTGGATGTGCCTGCCGCGTGAGCACAGACACTCGCTCTCCCCGACATGACGCAGACCGCGACCGCTGACTCCAACGGGTCCTTCGCCGAGCGCGCATCGGCCCAGCGCGAGGGCGGCGAGCCGGCGGGCGGGGCGACCCGGTCGCTCTCCGGCGAGAAGGCCCAGCGCATCGTGGAGGCGATGCGCCACAGCGTGGCGCGCCGTGGCGCGGCGGGCTCGACGTTCGACCACGTGTCGCGTGAGGCGGGCGTATCGCGCGGGCTGCTGCATTACTACTTCGGCACCAAGGAGCAGCTGCTCGTGGAGGCGGCCCGCCGCGACTGCGAGCTGCGCATCGAGGCGCTCGAGCAGCGCCTGGCGGGTGCGCAGACGGCCGACGATTTCGTGGCCCTGCTGGCGCAGAACCTGCAGAAGACCGTTCGCAAGGACCCCGACTTCGTGACCCTCCTGTTCGAGTTGTTCACCCTCTCGCGGCGCAACGCGGAGATCGCGGTGGAGTATGTGCGGCTCGTGACGCTCACGAGGGAGCGGCTGGCGAGCATGCTGGCCGCTGCTCAGGAGGACGGAGTGTTGCGGTTGCACGCCGAGCCCGAGGCTGTCGCGGACATCCTCTTCTCGCTCGGCGACGGTTTCGCGCTGCGCATGATCTCAGAGCCCGATCGCGACTTCACGGCGACGATCCGAGCGGGCATCGAGTGCGCCCGCTCGCTCGTGGCCGACTGACGAGCCGACCGCGCGCTGCCCGGCCGTGGTCCCGCCGGCCGTGGTCTAGGCAACCGCGCTCTTATAATCGGGCGGGCATGCCCATCTACGAATACAGACGGCCGGACGGCAGCACCTTCGAGGTGCACCAAGCGTTCAGCGAGGATTCACTCACCACCGACCCCGACACCGGCGTGCCGGTTCAGCGCGTGCTGCACGCGCCGGCTGTGCACTTCAAGGGCAAGGGGTTCTACAACACCGACTACGGCACGCGCAATCGCCAACGCGAGACAGCGGCGTCCGCGGATGGATCGTCGTCTGGCTCCTCTGGCGACTCGGGGTCGAGCGACAGCTCGTCCGACTCGTCCTCGAAGGGCGATTCCGCCGGCAAGACCGACACCAAGAAGAGCGAGTCGACCCCCCATGACGGGGGGCAAGGCAAGCCGGAGAAGAAGAGCGGCGACCCGAAGCCGGTCGCTGCCGCGAAGTAGGTATCTGCCGGTCGGCGGCGGCAGGGCACACTGGTCGGCGGCCGTGAGTGGCGCTGGTCAGCCCGCGAGGAAGCGCGCAGCGGCGGCGCGGCGTTCGCTTTCTGACACGCTGAGGCCTTCTTCGCCGTCGGGCAAGGTGACGTTCCCCGAGGGCTTGAGCACCCGCGTCGGCGGCGTGCCGCTCACCGCGAGCGCTCCGAACAGGCCGAGCAGCGTGGGGCCGCTCATGTCGGAGATGATCGCGGGCGGGGCGTTCCACGCGATCAGCGGCATGCGCACGAAGCTCGAGAGCGACAGCAGCCGCGACTTCATGTCTCCGAAGAGCGCCTGCTGGTGTTCCTCGCGTTGCAGGTCGGTCTGGCTGGGCGCGCACAGGTTCTTGCGAGTGCGCGCGAGCGCAAGCGCCTGCTTGCCGTTCAGACGGTGGGTGCCGGGGCTCAGGCGCAGCGTGAAGCCCCCATTGCGGAAGCCACCGCTGATTTCCGAGATCATGCACCCGCCCGTGTAGTCGACCCCGCCCATCGCGTCGATCAGCTGCGGGAAGTTTTCGAAGTTGACTTCCACGAGATGGTTGATCGGGATGTGCAGATAGTTTTCGATCACCGAGATCGAAAGCGCAGGGCCGCCGAAGGCGTAGGCGGCGTTGATCTTCTGCATGCCGTGACCGGGGATTTCGACCACCGTGTCGCGCGGGATCGACAGGCGCGCCGAGTGACCGCCACCGGTGCGGATCAGCATGATCGTGTCGGAGCGGCTCGGGCCGGACGTGTTGGCCCCCGGTTCCCTGCTGCCCTTCGGGCGGCGATCGGAGCCGAGCACGAGGATGTTGTTGGCCGAGGTCAGCGGGAAGCCTGCCGGGCGCAGCACGCTCGCCACTTCTAAGGGGGCCGGGGTGCGCTCGAAGTGAGCGCTCACGAGGAAGATCGCGAGCGAGAGCGCCAGCCAACCCACCACGATCGCGAGCAGGCCGAGCAGGATGCGCTTGGGCGTGACTCGCTCCCTCCAGTCGCGACCCGGCGCGCCGGGTGCCGTCCTCGGCTTGCGCGGGCGGCGCGCGGAGCGCAGCGAGAGGCGCTCGTCGCGCACGTCGCTCTCCTGCCGTCCGCCTGCCGTGCGCCCTCTGGGTGTGCCCTTCAGGGTAGGCAGGCGTCGCCCGGCGCGGTAGCGGGTGTAGTGCGGCTTGTCGTGGTCGGGCGTCATCGTGAGCAGCGATATACGGCGGCGTAGCCGGTGTCGCGTGACCCTATATTCGCTGGGAGACCGCAACCGTGCGCCAGGTTGGCTGTGGGATTGGGATACAACTGGAGTTGGATGGTCACCGTCTGATCCAACTCTATGACGTATATAGTTGGATTATGGATCCGACTGCATTTCGCGACTCTCCGGTAGGAAGCCTTCTGCGGATCAACGGCGTAGATGGCAGAACTGGAGAGTCCTACGAGAGCGTCGCCTTCCTACCACACCCGCTTCCCGAATCCATTGAGCTCACGCCGGCGACTTGGACGGCTGTGGCCCAAACTGAAGCGGACCTCGCACGGCTCGACCAGGCGGCAAGGCATATCCCAGAGCCCGGGCTCGTGCGTCAGTCGACGATCCGTCGCGAGGCCCAGAGCACCAGTGCCCTCGAGGGGACGTTCGCCCCGTTCGAGGATGTCCTCGCATCCGACCTCGAGGAGCGCGCCGAGCTTTCGCTCGAGATGCGCGAGATCCTCAACTACATAGTGACTGCCACACAAGCATTCGAATGGATCGAGGAGCGGCCGATCACAGTGGGGATGCTCTGCAGTCTGCAACGGATCCTCGTTGACGGTACGCCAAGCGAACTCGGGGATGCCGGACGCATCAGAGACAGGCAGGTTTACATCGGAGCGAGGGACGCCCCCATCGAGCAGGCGCGATACGTGCCTCCTGCGCCGGGAGACCAACTCACCGCCGGCCTGGAGCAGTGGGTGGCCTGGGTTGCCGAGCCGCAAACGGAGATGCCCGCGATCGTCCAGGCTGCGCTTGCCCATCACCAGTTCGAGGCATTGCACCCATTCTCCGATGGCAATGGGCGCATCGGACGCCTGGTGATCGTCCTACAGCTGATGCGCCTTGGTGTCTTGCGGGACCCGCTCCTGGTCGTCTCGCCCTGGTTCGAGGTTCGTCGTGAGCGCTACCACGACGAGCTTCTCGCGCTGGTTCGCGGCGGTGATTGGGACAGATGGGTCAGCTTTTTCGCGGCCGGGGTTGGGGCGTCGGCCGTAAGCACTCGCGAACGTGTCGATGCGCTGCTGGCATGGAGAGAGCAGGCACTCGAGAAGGTTCGGGCCGCAGGCATCTCCGGTATCGCCGAGCGCGTGGCGGGGGAGCTGATCGGAGCGCCAACCGTGCGCGCCGGTCAGGTGGCGGCCCGCCACGGGATCACGCACCAGGGGGCCATCCGCGCGCTGCGGCGACTTGCCGACCTGCACATCGTCTCAGAGCGAGCTCGCAATGGCCGTGTCGCTTTCACCGCGACCGCAGTGGTCGAGCTGTTGAGCCGGTGAGCGCGCAACCGCAACAGGCAGACCGTGGTTCGGTCGGGCGGCTCGTGGTGTGCCCCACCCCGATCGGCAACCTGGGGGACGTGACGCTGCGCGTGCTCGACACGCTGCGCGAAGCGGATGCGATCGCCTGCGAGGACACGCGGCGCACGCGCGTGCTGCTCGACCGCTACGAGATCGCGGGGACGCTCGTCAGCTATCACGAGCACAACGAGCGCGAGCGCGCCAGGGAGCTGGTGGGGCGCATCCAGCGGGGGGCAATCGTCGCGCTCGTCTCCGACGCCGGAATGCCGCTCGTGTCAGACCCCGGATATGCGCTCGTGCAGGCGTGTGTTACGGCTGGCGTGCCGGTCGAGGTGCTCCCGGGCCCAAGCAGCGTGCTCGTGGCGGTGGTCGCGTCGGGATTGCCCGCCGAGCGGTGGCTGTTCGTGGGCTTCCTGCCGCGCCGGCGCGCGGAGCTCGAGCTCGTGCTGCTCGATGCCCCTGACACGCTCGTCGCGTTCGAGTCCCCCCGCCGTCTGGTCGCCACTCTGCTGGTGCTCGCCGAGCACGACCCCACCCGCCCGGCGGTTGTCTGCCGCGAGCTGACAAAGCTCCACGAGGAGGTCCGCCGTGGCAGCGCGGCCGAGCTGGCGGCTCACTACGAGGCGAACCCCGCCCGGGGGGAGATCGTGCTCGTGGTGGGGGCTGCCGCCCTCGAGCGCGCCAGTCACGATGAGGCGCTCACGGCGTTGCGCGCGCTCGTCGATGCGGGCGCGCGTGCACGGCCGGCGGCCGGGGTGCTCGCCAAGCTGACGGGAGTCAGCGCCAACGAGTTGTACCGCGAGCTGACGGGCGCCTGAGCTTGCTACCCTACGTAGGGCAATGCACAAGACGTCTGTGTATCTCACGGTGAGCGAGGCCGAGCAGTTGCGCCGCGCGGCGACTCGCACGGGCCGTTCGCAGGCTCAGTTGATCCGCGAGGGCGTGCGGCTCGTGACGGCGGAGGCGCAGCCGGGTCCGCGTGTCTTCCACAGCCTGGGTCAGGGTCATGGTGGGGGCGCTCCGTATCGAGGCTGGGACGCTGAGGAGTTGCACCGCTCGGTCACTGGCCGGGGATGACCGCGCTGATCGTCGACGCGGGCGCGCTGTATGCGCAGGCGGACGCCGATGAGCCTCAGCACGCTGCCGTCGCACAGGTGCTGCGCGCCGAGCGTGGCACGCTCGTCACCTCGCAGCTCGTGGTCGCGGAGGCTGACTACTTGATCCTTCGCCGTCTCGGTGTTGACGTTGAGCTGGCGTTCCTCGACGACCTGGCCTCGGGCACATACGTGGTCGACGCGCTGACGCCGGCCGAGCTTGGGATCGCCCGCGACGTCGCCGCCCGCTATCGCGACCTCGAATTGGGGCTTGCCGACGCTTCGCTCGTGGTCCTGGCAAATCGCTGGCAGACGCGCCGTCTGCTGACGCTCGACGAACGCGCCTTTCGTGCGGTCACGCCACTGCAGGGTGGGTCGTTCGAGCTGTTGCTCGGTTTTGGCTCGCTCGCTCGCTCTGCGGGCGGCCTGTGCGGCACTCACAGTTGAGGGAGCGCGCGGGTGGTGTGGCTGCGCAGCGTCTTCTCGATCTCGGCGGTGAGCAGGTAGAGGTCGGAGCGTTGCTGGTCGTCGGGGTCGAAGGGGTGAAACCCCAGGTGTTCCCACCAACGCCGCGCGCCGGCGTTCAGCGCGCTGACGACGACCGCCCGGCAGGCGGCCGCGGTGTTCAGCTCCACGGCGGTCGCGACGATCGGGCTCCAGCGGCGTGGGACGGCGAAGCTCAGTCAAGCCAGGTGAGCTTGTGTGGCCGGCGCAATACCTCCGCGAGGCGCTTGTTGACCCGTGCGGGACGCTGCAGCGCCTCGCTGAACGCGCCGGCAGCCCGCGCGTCGAGCCGGATGGTGTGGCGCTCGGCGAGGATCTCCTCCGCTCTCGCCGCGGCGGCCTGCAGCACGAACGCCGACACGTTCAGGTGCGAGGCGGCGGCTGCCTGCTCCAGCAGCGACTTGTCGGTGGGGTCCACCCGGATCTGCAGCCGCTCGTCCTTTACCGTAGCCATGTACTGACAATGGCAGTACATGAGTCGTTTGTCAAGCGCAGTCCGTGCGCGCGCTCACGCAAGAATCCTCATATCTGCTCATGGCAGAGCTGGTGTCGCCAGCGCGCGTTGCGTCCTACTCCGACGGGCTCGATCAAATCAAAGGAAAAGGCCAAGAAATGAGACTGGCGGCGTGGATCAGTCGATCGAGCCTGGCTCTGCGATCCACACGCTTTCGATGCCGAGTACTCGGCAAAGGAGGTCGAAGTGGTGGTCGTAGTGCAGCACTCCCGCACCGCGCTCGGCGGCCGCCGCGGCGATCAGATAGTCGGCGGCCGGCAGACGCCGCTCGCCGCGCAGTTCGCGTGAGGCGCCTAGGGCCGCGTCACCCGCGTTGCGTGTCACCGGGGCCTGTGCAAGGGCTTTCAACGCGCGATCGAGATCGCCGAATGCCTCCTCGTCAGGGGCGGCCGCCAAGAGCTCCAGCGCCACCACCGGACAGACTGCCAGCAGGCCGGCGTCGCGGGTCGCGGTCCACCTGGGCAGAACGGCGGGATTGGTGCGGCGATTCCACGCGGACGTGTCGAATACGAGCGGCGTGCCCGAGCCGTATGGCTCAGCGGCGTTCTGCATGGAGCCGCTCGGACACCGAGAAGTCGAAGCGGTCGTCCTCGCCTGAATCGAGTCGCCGCAGGAACTCGATCGCGTCGTTCCGCGCGGTTCGTTCCGCGCGGATCGCCTCGGCGCCGCGCAGCGCGAGGTCGCGCACGGCGCGCGAGCGCGGCTCCACGTCGCCGAACTCTGCGAGCGCGGCAGCCAGTTCGGAGTCGAGGGTCACCTGGATACGAGGCTTGGTGGTCGGCA
Source organism: Solirubrobacterales bacterium (assembly GCA_003151895.1). Lineage (GTDB taxonomy): Bacteria > Actinomycetota > Thermoleophilia > Solirubrobacterales > Solirubrobacteraceae > Palsa-744. The sequence goes on along the minus strand of PLYX01000121.1, from coordinate 5,728 downwards.
TACCAGCAGTGTATCACCCAGGTGGTACAAGGACACCCACCCCCTCCTCTGTGACGCCGCTCGCCGCGATCGCTGACGCCCAGTAGCCTGGGACGACCGATGTCCTTCTACGTAACAACCCCGATCTACTACGTAAACGCGGCCCCGCACCTGGGGCATGCGTACACCACGATCGCGGCCGACGTGCTGGCGCGGCACCATCGTCAGCGCGGCGAGGACGTGTTCTTCCTGACCGGCACCGACGAGCACGGGGAGCCGGTGGCGGACGCCGCGCATGCGCTTGGGGTGGAGCCCCAGGAGCTCGCCGACCGCAACTCGGAGCGCTTCAGGGCGCTGGCGCCGAAGATCGGGGCGACGAATGACTTCTTCATCCGCACCACCGACCCGCAGCACATGCAGGTCGTGCAAGAGGTGCTGACGCGCGTGCGCGACAACGGGCACGTGTACATGGGGACCTACGAAGGGTGGTATTGCCCCAAGTGCGCCGACTTCAAGGCTGAGAACGAAGTCGACGAGGGCGAGCGCTGCCCGATCCACCACGTGCAGCTGACGCGCGAGCGGGAGGACAACTACTTCTTCGCGCTCTCCGCCTTCCAGGAGCCGCTCGAACGCCTGTACTCAGAGCACGAGGACTTCGTGGGACCGAAGAGTCGTTACAACGAGGCGCTGTCGTTCATCAAGTCGGGCTTGCGCGACGTTCCGCTAACGCGCCACAAGCTCACGTGGGGGGTGCAGGTGCCGTGGGACCCCGAGCACGTGTTCTATGTGTGGTTCGACGCCTTGCTCAACTACTACTCGGCGCTCTCCTACGCGCCGGCGCCGGGGGGCGGGTCGCAGTCCGACGGGGTCACCCTCACCGACACGCCTGCCCCCGCGCGGGGGTTCTGGCCGCCCGACGTCCACCTGATCGCCAAGGACATATTGCGCTTCCACACGGTGTACTGGCCGGCGCTTTTGATGGCGGCCGACATCGAGTTGCCCAGGCGCGTGTTCGTGCACGGGTACCTGTTGATGGACGGGGAGAAGATGAGCAAGTCGCTCGGCAACGTGCTCGACCCGTTCGAGGTGATCGACCGCTTCGGCTCCGACGCGCTGCGCTTCTACCTGTTGCGCGACGTTTCCTTCGGCCAGGACGGGTCGGTGTCGACCGCGTCCTTCGAGCAGCGCTACGAGAGCGAGCTCGCCAACGACTACGGCAATCTCGCGAGTCGCAGCATCGCCATGATCGTGCGCTACCGTGACGGCGTGGTGGATGGGGGGAACCCCGACGGACTGCTCCACGATGACTTCGCCGGGCTGTCGGAGCGCGTGGCGGAGCTGCTCGATCGCGTTGAGCTGACGAACGCGCTCGACGAGATATGGGGACGCGTGCGCCGTCTGAACCGCTACGTGGAGGAGCAGGCGCCATGGAAGCTGGCCAAGGACCCGGCGCGGGCCGATGATCTCGACCGCGTGCTGCGCACGCTCGCGGAGGGGCTGCGGGTGGTGTCGGTGCTGCTTCACCCCTACCTTCCCGACAGCACCGAGCGGCTGCTCGCCACGCTTGGCGCCCCCGACATCTCGCTCGCCGGGGCCGTGTTCGGCGAAGGATCGGTACAGAAGGTGCGGGCGCTCGAGCCGCTGTTCCCGAAGACGGCATGATCGACAGCCACACCCACCTGAGCCTGTGCGAAGAGCCCGACGCCGAGCTGGTGGAGCGGGCGGTGGCGGCGGGCGTCGTGAAGATGCTCACCGTCGGCACGACCGGCGCGTCGTGTCGCGCGGCGCTGGCGGCGGCCGAGGCGTTTCCGCAGGTGTATGCGGCGATCGGGCGTCATCCAAACGAAGCGCACAGCTTCGACGACGCCGACCTGGCCGAGCTGGAGGCACTGGCGGCGCATCCCCGCTGCGTGGCGATCGGGGAGACGGGCCTGGACTTCTTTGTCCGGGATGGCCCACCCACCGCATCGCGTGATGACCAGGAGCGCGCGTTCTCGGCGCAGATCGGGCTCGCGCGCGAGACGGACAAGCCGCTCACAATCCACACACGCGCAGCGGACGAGGACACGCTCGCGCAGCTCGCGGAGGAGGCGGGCGGTCTGAGCGTGGTGATCCACTGCTTCTCGATGCCCGAGAAGCTGCAGGAGTGCCTCGACCGGGGCTACATGATCTCGTTCGCCGGCAACGTCACATACAAGAGCGCCGCCGACCTGGCCGAGGCCGCGCGAAGGGTGCCCGAGGAGCGCCTGCTGATCGAGACCGATGCGCCCTACTTGACCCCCCAGGCCGTACGCAAGCACCGTAACCAGCCCGCGTTCGTGGCGCACACCGCGGCGTTTATCGCCGAGCTGCGCGGTGTATCCGTGGCCGAGCTGGGCGCCACCGTGGAGCGCAACGCTGAGCGCCTGTTCAGATGGTGAGCGAGCCGGTCCAGCCGAGCCTGCGGCGGATGCGCCAGTTTGCGATCCGTCCCGATCGCGACCTCGGCCAGAACTTCCTGATCGACTCGAACATCCTCGGCGTGATCGAGCGCGCGGCCGAGCTCGCGCCCCACGACGTGGTGCTCGAGATCGGCGGAGGGTTGGGCGTGCTCTCAGAGCATCTGGCGGCGCGCACGCGGCATGTGCACGTGGTCGAGATCGATGAGCGGCTGCGCGAGGCGCTGCTCGACGCGACCGACCGGCACGCCAACGTGAGCGTGCACTGGGCGGACGTAATGACGATGGACCTCGCGGCGCTCTCCCCGGCTCCGACCAAGGTGGTGGCGAATCTCCCCTACGGCGTGGCGGCGGGCGCGCTGCTGCGCACGATCGAGCAGCTGGGAGAGGTCGAGCTGTGGGTGGCGATGGTTCAGCGTGAGGTGGGTGAGCGCCTAGCGGCGAGCGCCGGCAGCGCCGCATACGGCGCTCCCTCGGCGATCGCCCAGCTCGCCTGCGACGTGCGCGTGCTGCGGGCGATCCCCCGCGGTGTGTTCCACCCGGTGCCGAATGTGGACTCGGTGCTCGTGGGCATGCGCCGCCGCGCACCGGCGGCGAGCGCGGGCGTGCGAGCGCTGGTGGGCGGCGCGTTCGCCCATCGCCGCAAGACGCTCGCGAGATCGCTGGTGCTCTCCGGGGTGCAGCGCTCGCGCGAGGAGATACGCGAGGCATTGGTCGAGCTCGGACACCCCGCGGACGTGCGTGCCGAGCGGCTGGCGCCGCGCGACTTCGTCGAGCTGGCGAGAATGCTGGCGTTGTGACCCTCCCGTCCCCGCGTGCTCCCTGCTTGCCGCACGCGTGGCTCGCGCCGCCGAAGGCCCCTGGTCGATGACTCCCGCGGATCACGCCCTGCCGCTGCCGCTGCGCGCGCTGGCCCCAGCGAAGATCAACCTGGGCCTGTTCGTGGGCCCCAAGCGGGAGGACAGCAGGCACGAGCTGGTGAGCGTTATGCAGTCGATCTCGTTCGCGGACGAGCTGACGTTGGAGCACGCCCCGGCGGGGGCCGAGCGCGACGAGGTGGTGTGCCCGGGTGTGGCGGGCGAGAACCTCGCGGCGCGTGCTCTGGAGCTGTTCCGTGGGGCGACCGCGTGGGACGAAGGGTGGGTGCGCCTTACGATCGACAAGCGCGTGCCGGTGGCCGCCGGGCTGGGCGGTGGGTCGGCGGACGCGGCGGCCGCGCTGCGCCTGGCAAGCGCGGCATCGGGATTGGGGGATGAGGATTTGCTGCTCCTGCTTGCTGGGGAGCTGGGCGCGGATGTCCCGGCGCAGGTGTCCCCCGGGCGCTGGCTTGCAACGGGGGCGGGGGAGTTGCTCGAGGTGCTGCCGGATCCCGTGTCGCCATTCGGCGTGCTGGTGCTGGCGCAGGCGACGGGGCTCTCCACCGCCGAGGTGTACGCCACGGCGGATCGGCTGGCCTGCCTGCCTGCCGTGTGCCCTTTGGGTATGCCCTTTAGGGCGCCCCCCGCCATCGGGGGTCCCCGGACGGGGGACCTCGCGCACGATGCGTTCTTCCTGGCGGAACGTCGCCAGGCGTTGCGCCGGGCGCTCGAGCTGGGGGCGGCGCTGCCCGGCGAGGCGGACCTGTTGCACAACGACCTCCAGGAGGCGGCCGTGGCGCTGTGCCCAGCCGTCGGGCAGGCACTGGAGCAGGCGGGAGAGGTCGGGGCCGAGGTGGCATTCGTGAGCGGCTCAGGTCCGACCGTTGTGGGGCTGTTCGCACGCGCAAACGGCCTGGCGCGAGCGCAGCGCGCGGCGGCGGGACTGGCGGGGCGCGAGCCGCCGCCGGTGGCCGCCGTCCCCGTGGATGCGAGCTTCGCGGGCGTACAGCGACCTCGTACGTAACAATGCGATCACGCTATGAGCACCACCGCCATCACCGATCTCGTAGCCGTTTGCGCCGGCGTGTTCGGACTGGCCTTGTACGTCGGTCTGATTCTCGTGCCGGCGTGGGGCTCCTACTCGCGCGTGTGGGAGCGCCTGGCGGCGACCGTCCTGTCGCTGTACGTGCTCGTGGTGTTCGCCGGCGCCGGGGTGCTCGGCGCGCTCCTAGCCGTCTACTTCTGGGGCTGACACAGGTGTCCGAGCTCGTCGGGCTGGATGCCGTCACCGAGGCGGTGGAGTCGGGAGCGGGCCTGCCCGAGGTCGTGCGCGCCGCCTCCCGCGCCCTGGACGCGAGCCTCGCGGTGACCGACGCCGCGGGCGCCACCATCGCTGTGGCAGCGCGCTCGAGCGCCGATGAGCGCTCGCTTCTGTCAGGGGCAGACGGCGTGATCAGCCTCCCGCTGCGGGTGGCCGATGCGATCGTCGGGTCGCTGCACATGCGTGCTCGCACGGAGCCGAGCCCGCTCGTGCGGCGGCTGCTCGTCACGATGATCGCCTCCGAGGTCGAGCGCGTGCGTGCGCCGGACGTCGCCTCGGAGACCGCCGCCGCGGACTTCCTGCGTGTGGCGCTCGGGCGCAATCAGGTCCCCCGCGAGGAGCTGCTGGCGCGCGCCGGCGAGCTGTCGCTGGACCTGCAGGGCGGGGCGAGCGTGATCGTTGCCCGCGCTCACCCGCAGGCGCCCACCGAGGAGGGCTGGCGCGCCCGCGCGAGAGCGGTTGCGGAGCGCGGCGCCCGCGCGGTGGCCGGCAGGTCGATCGCGGCGCTCTCAGAGCGCGACGGTGCGGCCGGCGTTGAGATCCTGCTGCTGGTGCCCGGCGGCGATGAGCCGGTGGCGGCTCGTGCCGCCGAGGCCGTGTTGCGCGAGATGGAAAGCGCCCTCTCCGGCTACACGTTCGCGCTCGGGCGCAGTCGCATCGCGGAGGACCCGGGCGAGCTCTCACGGGCAGCGGGCGAGGCGCTGCTCGCCGCCAACGTCGCCGAGGGCAGCTCGCCGGAGGGGGCGCTGCTCGCCTTCGAGCAGACCGGCGCCTACCGCCTGCTGCTGAGCGCCATGAGCGAGAACCCGAGCGAGCTGCAGCGCTTCTACGCCGAGACGGTGGAGCCGCTGGTGGCCTATGACGAGCAGTACGAGACCGAGCTTCTGCAGACGCTCAATACTTTCCTGGAGGCCGACGGCAACGTCGCCGGCACCGCCCAGCGCTTGTTCACCCACCGGCACACGATCTACTACAGGCTGGAGCGCGTCCGCGAGCTGACCGGGCTCGACGTGAGCTCGAGCGACGGTCGCGAGAAGCTCAGCCTCGGCCTGAAGGCGATGCGCGTGTTGGGTATCTCCTCCGCCCGCGGCCCAGCCTCCGAGGCCGGCGCTCGCGCGGGCCGCGTTCCGCGC
>PLYX01000159.1 GCA_003151895.1 Solirubrobacterales bacterium | reverse complement strand
CGCGAGGGCACCAGCGTCTACTACACCGTCCGCGACCCTCGCATCTTCCAGCTTCTGGAGGTCGCTCGACAGATCCTAACCTCCAGCCTCATCGAGTCTCAGGCCGTCCTCGGAGAGCTCACCACGCGCAACTAGCGCTCGGCGCAGCTCGCTCGGCGCGAGTCCTTCGACGCGCACGACCTTTTCGCGTGAGCGCTCGCCACGGATCACGCTGACCCGCCCGCGGGCGATACCGGCGCGCTTGGCGATCAGCTTGCACAACGCCGCGTTCGCTTGGCCGTCGACAGGTGCCGCGGCGACGCTCACGCGCAGAACGCCGTCGCGCTCATCCACAATCGCGTTGCGCTTCGCACGCGGCTGGAGACGAACCGTGATATCTACGTCGGGCACCAGACGCAGTATGCACCGAATGTCCGTATCGGGATCTCTTACGCCGCGCGCCCGGCGCACAAGCCACGCGACCGTCGAGCGTGAACCGACATCACCTGTCCCCTTCTCAAACACGTTCTCAGGTCTCCAGGTCGTTTGACCGATAGTGGTCGGGACGCGCCACCCACGCCGAGGAGGCCTGCCCCATGCTTCGCCGACTGTTTCTGATCCTCTTTGCCGCCGCTTGCTCCGGCATCCTGGTGGCGCCCGCGACCGGTGGCGCGCGCGGTCGCACCACGGTCATCGTCCGGGACGGCACGTGGGCCGGCAGCGCACCGTCGGCGAGCGGGGGCGCCCCGGACATGGCCCTCTTCGACGTCCGCCATCACGCGATCTCCCAGGTTCACCTCGGCGTGACGCTGCATTGTGAGGAGCACACCGACGGCTCGTTCTTTAGCACCTACGCGCTGATGGGCTCCAGTTTCCCCGACGGCCACGCGATACCCCGCAGTGGGCGCCTGAGCCTGACCTGGGACGATCACGACGGGCAGCGTCGCGGGACGATCAGCTCCGAGTTCAACTGGACCGGTAGCCCGGACGTCCGGTTCGTCATCACGACTGACAACTCGTCGGTCAGCTCTCACGAGACCTGTAGCGGGATCGGCATCGTGCACCTCAAACGCGGTGCGCTGCCAGCCCACCACGTTCCCACTCCGCCGACCTCCCCGACGCACTGACGGGGCCCATCGGAGGAGCCCCCCGGTTCGGCGCTGCCTGCAAGCAGAGGTTCAGTGACCCTGGTCGCGGCTCGAAGCGTGCGTTCTCGGGGGATGTGGATCTCTAGCGCCTTGCGGATCGCAGGCTCTGCGCCGTCTCCAGGCAATGCGTCGCACAGGGGACGCGCTCGCGCAGGGCCAGGCGCGCGGCGTCACGCTCGATATCCCACGCGCCCGCCGCGTCGGCCGCGCGACGCAGGAGCGAGTAGGTGCTCGCCGAGGCCATCCCCTCGTGCTGCTCGCGGCGCAAACGCAACACCTCCAGCGGAGCCGAGCGCCGTTCGTACACACCGCACGCGAGGTCATAGAGCTTCTCGACCTGCCAGCCGTTCGTCTCGGCGATGCCGCGCCTGGCCCACAGCAGAACCTCCTCATCGCGCCCGAGCTCGGCCATCGCCTTGCACACCCGTATGAACTGGTGCGGTGAGCTGAGATCCCCACCAAGCAGCGTGACGATCGCCTCTGCCCGCCACCCGGCAATCCTCGCACCCCGGCCCGAACGCCGCACCCACGCCTCCACGCGCCACACCCGTACCCCGCCAAGCCAACCCGACCCCGAAGGGCACCCACCGCGGTCACGATCACGCCCGCACCGTCAGGCAATGCGAAAGCGCCCGCCTCGCCGACGATCAGACTTCCGTGTCGTCCCTTGCGAGCGTGAGATCGCCGGCGGTGGTGACGCTCGCTTGCCGACAGAAGCAGGGATGCTTGCTATGGGCCTCCGTCGAACTTGGTCCGCTTATTACAACGGCAGTGTCACCGTGAGGTGCCGCAGCAGCCGGACCCGTGCTTGCTCTGCGTTTCGGCCTCCGCCTGCTGCCACTACCCACATGTTGCCCTGGCGCTTGGCGGTCATCGGCTCTCCCGGAAAGCCCTGGCCGGGGCCGTCGTTGTAGAAGCCGGGCAGGTGCGGGATGGGAACCATCCCCGGTATCGGTGAGGGTGCTGTCCTGCCGGGATTTGGCGCATCGAGCAGAACGCTGGCACGTATGCCGCGTCCCGCCAGGTAGTACTCCGTATCCATACACGAGAGGAATCCGTGTCCGACGATGGGAGCGGGGTAGCGTCGCAGAGCGGTGGCCACCTGTCCCCACTCGGCGGTGATCCCTTCGAGCCCGGAGACGTGCAGTTGGCATGGGCCTTTCAGCTGGGCGGCGGGGCGATTCCAGTCGCGAAACCAGGACGCTCCGTAGTCGGGAGATTCTGTGATGGGTGCTCCCCGCGCGTCGAGCGGGATGAGGGTCGGTGACCGGGCGGCGACGGCGGCCAGGGCCCGATCGGCTGATCCATGAAGGGGTGTGTGGATGATCGCGACACGTAGACCGTAGGGAAGTCCCGGCAGCGTTTTGGTTGCGACGCGCCGGGTGCCGTTTACAAGGAAGTAGGCGACGCGTGGCGCGGTGATCTCAGTCGTCGTTATGTCGCTATCGCCGTGGGTCCACCCCGAGGTGCCCGCCAGGAGAGGGTGGCCGACGGTCGGAAGCGGACCGCAGGTACCGCCCCCGCCGCTCTTTTCGAGGATGGTCACACACCAGCCAGCCTGACCGCCTTCCAGGTTTGGGGACAGTCGCACGCTGATCGCCCCTGCGGGGAGCCGCCGGGATGACAGAGGGGGTTCTGGCGGCAGGCGCAAGGGCGCTTCGCGTGGTGTGCCGTGCCCGCTCATCGCGACCAAGACGCCGGCTGCGGCGACGATAGCGATCGTGGCGGCGGTCACCGCTCGGATCCGGCGTGCGCGCTGGCGTCGCCGGGCTTCTTCGATGACGCCCTGGTCAGGGCCGGTCATGTTTGTTGCGTGACCGGCGGGGTCGTCGGCTATCAGTAGTGACATCAGCGGATGTTCTGGATGATCGTGATCAGTTCGTCTTGCTGGTAGCCCTGCTGGCGAGCGAAGCGGACGAGTTCGCGTGCGCGGGAGATCACCGCGCTGCGCTGTGGGGTGCCGCTGACGCGCACGCCGAGACCGCGGCGGAACTCCAAAAGACCTTCCTCGCGCAGAGCGCGCAGGGCGCGCAGGACCGTGTTTGTGTTGACCTTCATGACCGCCGCGAGATCGCGGGCGGGCGGCAGGCGCTCCCCGGGCTTGGCCTCGCCGTCGGCGATCGCACGACGGATCTGCGCAGCGACCTGATCGTGCAGGGGTGTGGGGTCGGCGCGGTCGATGCTCTCCAACATTGTGCTGCTTATACTAGCACTATACTCATCACTATGAAGGGAGCACCAGCGTGTCCGCGCCCAGCAATGGCCCACTTCCAACCGCCGCCTATCCGGTCTACGGCGGCGAAGGGGGGTTCAGCCCCGAGGAAAAGGTCGGGCCGGCCGGGGAGATCGACGCGATCTTCACCGGTCCCGGTGTCGCCGCCATGCGTGTGGCGCATCTGGGCACCTACAAGGCAGAATCCGCGCCCGGGTTGCCTCCCGGTGCGAAGCAGATCGTCTTCTACCGGCCACCCGGCTCACGCGGATCGGTCCTGCCCCCCGGATCTAGTCCCCAGGTCCTTCAGAGCTTTGAGCATGCCCGGCAAGGGCCCGCACTGACCGAGACGCTGCTCGATGCCTCCGGTCATGCGATCCGAGTGGAAAACTCGCGGGCGCTGGGAGGCTCGTCGGTGTTCACGCTACCCAACAGCTACTGGCAGGGGACGCAGACGCCTCCCGCGCAGGGGCGCTGTGCGATGAGATCCTCGCTCCCGGGCGTGCACACGGCATGGGGTCAGGTGGCAACCGAGATTGCCGGCGACACCCACATCACCGCTCCCGGCTGGCTGACATGTATACACACGTGGTTCACCCTGGACGGCTCAAACTATGAGACCGCAGTCCTGCTCAACGGCCGCTCACCGGGAAAGCCCCCCGCCATGCTCTGGGGCGCGATCCCAGTCTCCGGGCACCCCGGAGTCATACAGATCCCGCCGGTACAACGGGAGATCCACTTCCGCATTCCCAAGCGCAGCCCCGCGCAGGTCGCCCGAGAGCTCGCCAGAGACACCAAGAAGGTGGGGCGCGCACGGGCCGAGGAAGAGGTGCGCCCGGCCGAGCAGCTGTCAGGCAAGGCGACCTTCTGGGAGGTGTTCATCCCGCCGACGGTGGCACGACGCGTCGGACCGGCCTGGGTGCTCGTCCGCTACGGCGACAGCCTCACCGAACGGCTACGTTTCCTGCAAGCGCTGCAGGTCACCAAGATCAAGCTCCCGCACGGCCGGGCTGACACGATGTCGTCCAAATGAAGCAGCCGATGACAGCCGTGACCGTACGCCGGGTGACGAGCGCAAGTCACAGCCCCTACCGCGTGATGGACAGTTTTCAATTACCAGCCAGAGCCAAAACTGAGCGCTCGTTGGACGGGTTTGTACACGCGCCCGGCGCCTAATGTACACCTCCTGATCTCTGCTTAAACCTCTGCGCTGCGGACGTGGCGCACGCATACCCCGGGCCGTCTCGCTGGCCACGGCGGGGAGGGTGCCATGAGACGCGACGATCCGACCGTTCGGCTGTCGGACCGTGTCGGCCAGCGCACGTAGGACGCGTCGTGTCGCGGCGAGGTCGTCTGAGTCGAGCATGCTGGCCACCTTCTGATGCCAAGCGTCCGCGGCGGAGATGATCGCTGTAAGCGCATCCCGACCGCTCGGGGTGAGCCGGATCAGCGGTGAGCGCTGGTGGTTGGGGCCGGGGATGGTCTGAACGAGGTTGTCCGCGCGCAGCTCGTCGGCGGCACGCTGGACAGCCTGACGTCGTTCGCGGTCAAATGGAAAGAAATAGAAAAAATGGAAAGAAATAGAAAGGACTGCTACGATGAGGCCGTGAATGTAGCCCGTCAGAGAAACCCCTTCAAGCCTACTTTCGGCGCGTCGCCGCCGCTGCTCGTGGGGCGCGACGAGCTGCTTCAGGACTTCAGCGAGGCGCTGGAAGCCGGGCCGGGCGCGCCCGCGCGAGCCACAATTTACACCGGCGCGCGCGGCACCGGCAAGACCGTGATGCTGAACGCCGCGCAGGAGGAGGCGCGTACCCGCGGCTGGCTCGTGGTCGCGGAGACGGCGACGCCGGGCCTGCTCGAGCGCCTCACCACGGAACACCTGCCCCGGCTCCTGACCCAGCAGGACCCGAAGGCGAAGCAGAGGACGCTTTCCAGCTTCACCGTGCCCGGCAGCCTCGGCGGCGGCCTCGCTTGGGACACGACGGAGCAACACCCAGCCGTGCCGGGCCTGCGCTCCCAGGCCACCGACTTGTGCAACATCCTCGCCGCGCAGGAGACGGGGCTAGTGATCAGCGTGGACGAGCTGCACCGCGACTTGCTCGACGAGCTCGTGAAGCTGTGCACGGTCGTGCAGCACGCGTTCCGCGAGGGGCTGGAGCTCGCGTTCCTCGGCGCTGGCCTGCCCGCGACCGTCAGCGACTTGCTCAGCGAAAGTGTGCTCACGTTCATGAGGCGCGCGGAGCGCCACGAACTCGGCAGGGTCGGGGACGACGACGTCGCGCTCGCGATCCAGCGCCCCATCCTCGACGAGGGGAGGGCAATCGAGGACGACGCCCTTCAGGAGTGCATCGCGGGAACCGGCGGCTACCCGTTCCTCATCCAGCTCGTCGGCTACAGAACGTGGCAGCAGCACCCGAAGGAGAAGACGATCACGGCAGCGGACGCCCGCGTCGGCGTCGAGCAGGCGCGCCGACGCCTCGGCTCCCTCGTCCACGCGCCCGAGATCAAGGCCTGCTCGGACATCGACAAGACGTTCCTTCTCGCGATGGCGAAGGACGACGGGGCATCCAAGACCAGCGACATCGTGAAGCGCATGGGGGTGACGCCGGACTACGCGAACACGTACCGTGTGCGCCTCATTGAAAGGCAGCTGATCGAATCCGTGGGGCACGGCCAGCTCAATTTCGCGCTCCCCGGCCTCCGCGAGTACCTGCGCGAGCACGCGGCGATCGCGCACATCACCCCCTGAGTAGCGACACCGCGCCCGGTGCGCCGACGGCCGCGCCACCCCCGCAGGGCCGGGAACCCCAATTGAAAACTGAAACGAAAACTGTCCTCAGAGGCGACGACCGGAATCGAACCGGTGTGGACGGCTTTGCAGGCCGCTGCGTAGCCACTCCGCCACGTCGCCGTGTTGCGCTTCTAGCGTACCGGGGTCTCGACCGGCACGGGGTCGAGGCTTGGGTCGGTCGGGGTCTGACCGTGGAGGCATCCGAATAGTCCGCCGTTGATAGGCTAGGGCCGTTCCCAGGGCGATTAGCTCAGCTGGGAGAGCGC
>PLYX01000152.1:4622-4916 GCA_003151895.1 Solirubrobacterales bacterium | reverse complement strand
TGCACCCACTCGCCGCCGATGTAGATCTTGTCGCGCACGCGGATGGCGTTGTCGGTTGCCGTCGTCATGTCTCTCTCCTCGTCTCGTTCGCCGTCCAGGATAGTGCGGCCACGCTACCGCTGCACAGCGATCCGTAGCCGCCGCCCATACAAGGCTACTAGTAAACAACGATACAGTTGTGCTACGGTGCTCCCATGAAGACCGCCGCGAAGGTTTACCACCCGCTGCCGGCGCCGTTGATCGAGTTGATCGCCGAGCGCTTTCGTGTGCTCGGTGAGCCGATGCGCATCCGTC
>PLYX01000152.1:0-4606 GCA_003151895.1 Solirubrobacterales bacterium | reverse complement strand
AGGTCTGCGGCGGTCTGCGCCGCCAGCTGGACGATCTCGATTCTGTACTGCAAGGAGGACTCAACCGATGAGCGCAACCGCATGCTCTCCTCACGCGACCCGTAGCGACAGAGCCGGCAGCTCGCGCTGGCCACTCGAGCGTGTGCTGTTCGCCCTCGCCGGCAGCATGACGCTGCTCAGCGCCGCGCTCGCGGCGCTTCTCTCACCGTGGTTCCTGCTGCTGACGGCGTTCGTCGGCGTCAACCAGTGGCTCTATGTGCTCTTCGGCGCATGCCCGGCGTCATTGATCCTGACACGCCTGTTCGCGTTGCGCTCTGTCCTCTATCCCCGCCAAGAGGCAAGCTCATGAGCGCCGTCGCCGTCCCCCGCCCCGCCAACAGCGCCGGCGCCCCGATCGAGCGCCCGCCCCACGTGGGACCGATCGGCCGCCTCGGGCGCTACACCGCCACGCATCTGCGCACGGTGCTGATCGGCTGGCTCGTGGTCGCACTCGGGCTCGGCTTCTTCGCGCCACGGGTCGAGAAGGCGCTGTCGGGCGCGGGTTGGGAAGCGAGCGGTTCGCAGTCGGTACAGGCCCGCCAGCTGGTCGAACGCAACTTCGCCGGCCTCGGCAGCTACGGCCTGATGAGCGTCGTCTACTCGCCGACCCAGACGGTCACCGGCCCCGCCTTCAGATCGGTCGTCGCGCGCGTCGAGCAGACGCTGCGCTCGAACAGCGCCGTGCGCACGGTCGTCGCGCCCACGCCGGGGCTTTCGATCTCCCCCGACGGTCACACCGCGATCGTGCAGGCCGGCGCTGCGCGCGACCCCAACCGGATGGTCGCCGCCGCTGACAGCCTCAAGGGCACCCTGCACAAGCTCTCCGCCGGCGGGGTGCAGGTCAACCTCAGCGGCGCGGCCGGCATGTGGTCGGACTTCAACGCGGCCAACCGCTCGGCCATGCTGAAGTCGGAGGTCATCTCCTGGCCGGTGACGCTCGGCATCATGCTGCTCGCGTTCGGCTCGCTCGTCGCAGCGGGCCTGCCGCTGATGCTCACGATGCTCGGCCTGCTCGCGGCCGCCGGCTCGCTCTACCTCGGCACCCAGATCTTGCCGGTATCGATCTGGGCGATGAACTTCGCTCTGATGTTCGCGCTCGCGCTGGGCATCGACTACGCGCTGTTCATCGTGATGCGCTTCCGCGGCGCGTTCTTCGGGTCAAGGCTCGACGCGCGAGAGGCCACGGCCGTAACGATGGACACGGCCGGCAAGGCCGTCCTCTTCAGTGGCGTGACCGTGCTGATCTCCCTCACGGCCGTAATGCTCGTCCCCAGCCCGGCCTTCCGCAGCATGAGCCTCGGGATCATGCTCGCCGTCATCTTCGTGCTCGCCGCCACCCTGACATTGCTGCCGGCGGCGCTCGCCAAGCTCGGTCCCAAGGTCGACAACCTATCGCTGCCATGGGCGCACTCAGGTGAGCACCGCTCACCCCGTTTTGCCGCCTGGGGCGAGCGGCTATGGCGCCACCCCGTCCGCTACGGTCTGCTCGCTGTCGTGCTGCTAACCGTCCTGGCGGCGCCGGTGCTGTCACTGAAGACGTCGATGCCCTCGATCAAGGTCGTGCCATCCAGCGACTCCTCGCGCATCGGCTACGGCCAGGTCCAGGCATCAATGGGGCCGGGCGCCACCGGCCCCCTGCAGCTACTCACCCCCGCCGGACAGGCGGCAACGGTCGCCCAGATTGCCAAGAGCGACCCCGGCGTCGCCCAGGTCATGCCCACCCAGCCCGGCGGCGGAGGGCTCGCCCTCGTCACGGCTATCCCCCGCCAGGACCCCTCCAACCCCGCGGTCGGCGCCACCATCGAGCGGCTGCGAGCCCACCTGCCCGCCGGCACGCTCCTCGGCGGCGCGGTCGCCGAAAACCACGATCTGCAGCACGTGCTGTCCGCCAAGACACCCCTCGTGATCGGCGTGGTGATGGGACTCGGGTTCCTGCTGCTGCTGTTCGCGCTACAGGCGCCGCTGCTCGCCGCGGCCGGCGTGCTCACCAGCCTGCTCGCCACCGCAGCGGCCTTCGGCGTGTCCAAGTGGATCTTCCAGGACGGCGCATTGCACTCGCTGCTCGGCTTCCAGCCCCAGGGCTTCCTCGACGCCTGGGGACCCGTGTTCTTCTTCGCGATGATCTTCGCGATCTCGATGGACTACACCATGTTCCTGCTCTCCTCAGCCAAGGAGCACTGGGACCACGCCCACAACGCCAAGGACGCGATGGTCGGCGGGATCGCGCACTCCGGGCGCGTGATCTTCGCCGCGGCCGCGGTGATGGTCGCGGTGTTCTTCACCTTCGCGATCTCCGGACCTCTGCCGCCGAAGGAGATGGGCATCATCCTCGGCGTCGCCGTTCTGCTGGACGCCGCGCTCATCCGCCTGTTGCTGCTCCCCGTGCTGCTGCGCGTCATGGGCGCCCGCGCGTGGTATCTGCCCCGCTGGGCGCGGCGCATCCTCCCCGACATCCGCTTCGGACACTCCTGAGGGCCCATGAGCAGGCACGCGTGCCGCGGCTCGGGCGTCCTGTCAGCGTCGGAAGAAACTCATCCCTGTCCGCCCTTTGAAAACAAAACTCCACTCGGGCGTCAGCCGCCTGTCGCGGCCCGGGCGACACGGCACTCTGCGACCTCGCGCGTGATGCCTTCGGCGCCCAGGCGGGCGGCGGTGTCGTGGGCCTCGGCCTCCTGGATCGCCCACTGCTCAGACGCTTGAAGATCACCCTGCGCGAAGCTCCACGCCGCCTCAGCTATCAGCAAAGCCCAGCCGAAGGTCGGCTGGGACACCGACGCAGCCAGGGCTCGCATCGCTGGCGACACCGTGTGGCACGAGGATCTGAAGATGCCAAAGGTTGGGTATCTGGCGGTGTTGAGTCAGCAGCGACCCGTTCGCCTCGCCCTGCTCATCGTCATCGTGATCCTGATGGTCAGCATGTCGCTGGGCTGGATCTGGCGGCCCACCCCGCGGCGGTCCCCCTTGCGCGCGAGCCGCCCGCAGGGAATTCAGCCAAACGAGTAGGAACTTCCGGTGAGGCGCCGCTCAGCGCGTGACGGCGCCCTCGGCGGCGCTGCCCACCAACTTGGCGTACTTCTGGATCGCCACGTCGACGTGCTCGTCGGCGCGCGGCGGCTGGGCGTAGGAGGCCAGGCGCTCTGCGATCTGCTCCTCGGAGAGGGCTACGTCCAGACGGCGTGTGCTCACGTCGATCGTGATCTGATCCCCGTCGCGCAGCGCTCCGATCGGACCGCCGCGGACCGCCTCGGGGGCGACGTGGGCGACCATGAAGCCGTGCGTGGCGCCGGAGAAGCGCCCGTCCGTTATGAGGGCGACTGTCTCCCCCAGCCCCTCGCCGACAAGGGCGGCGGTGACGGCGAGCATCTCGCGCATGCCGGGGCCGCCGGCGGGGCCCTCGCCGCGGATCACGACCACGTCTCCCTCGTTGAGGTTCTTCGACAGGACGGCGGCCATCGCTGCCTCCTCCCCGTCGAACACGCGCGCGGGACCAACGTGGCGGCGGCGCTCGTGGCCGGCGAGCTTGACGACGCACCCGTCGGGGGCGAGGTTGCCGCGCAGGATGGCGAAGCCGCCGGTCGGCTGCAGCGGCTCTGAGAGCGATCGCACGACGCGCTGTCCGGGCGTTTCGGTCGCCTCGGCGGCGTGCTCGGCGATCGTGCGGCCCGTGACGGTGATCGCATCGGGGCGCAGGACGCCAGCTTCCCGCATGCGCCGCAGCACGAGCGGCACTCCACCTGCCTCGTAGAGATCGGTGGCGACGTAGTGTCCGCCGGGCTGCAGGTCGCACAACAGCGGGGTGCCCTCCGCTATGGGGTTGAACTCGTCAATCGAGAGCGGCACGCCCATTTCGCGGGCGACCGCGAGCAGGTGCAGGACGCCGTTGGTGGAGCCGCCGCTCATCGCGACGGCCGCGATCGCGTTCTCCAGGGCCTGCTTGGTGATGACCTGGCTGGGGAGCAGTCCTCTGCGGAGCACATCCATGACCAGTTCGCCGCACTGGATTGCGACCTGGAGCTTGCGACCGTCCTCGGCCGGCACCATCGAGGAGCCGGCGGGCGAGATGCCCAATACCTCGAAGGCCATGGCCATCGTGTTGGCCGTGAACTGCCCGCCGCACGCGCCCGCGCCGGGCGAGGCGACCTCCTCCAAGTCGTGCAGCTCCTGCTCTGTGATCTTGCCGGCGGCGTAGGCGCCGACGGCCTCGAAGACCTGCTGGATCGTGACGTCCTCGCCCCTGTAGCAGCCCGGGCGAATCGAGCCGCCATAGAGCATCAGGCCGGGGATGTTCAGGCGGGCGAGCGCCATGACGGCGCCCGGGATCGTCTTGTCGCAGCCGGAGATGACGACGAGCGCGTCGAACTGGTGGGCGGAGGCGACCAGCTCGATCGAGTCGGCGATCAGCTCGCGGGAGACGAGCGAGGCGCGCATCCCGGAGGTCCCCATCGTGATGCCGTCGGAGATCGCGATCGTGTTGAGCTCCATCGGAGTGCCACCCGCCGCGCGGATGCCCTCCTTGACCTTGGCGGCGAGCACCCTGTTGTTGAAGTTGCACGGCATCGTCTCGATC
>PLYX01000284.1 GCA_003151895.1 Solirubrobacterales bacterium | reverse complement strand
GCGGCGGCAAAGGCGGCCAGGGCGGCGGCGGTAAAGGCAGCGGCGGCAAAGGCAGCGGCGGCGGTAAAAGCGGCGGCCAGGGCGGCGGCGGTAAAAGCGGCGGCGGTAAAGGCAAAGGCCAGGGCGGCGGCAAAAAAGGCTAGCCTGCTCACGTAGCCAACGAATGTGAAGAGGGCCCGCGCCAGCGGGCCCTCTTTCTTTGTGGGGCGGTTGAAGACAGCGGGCGTATGGGGGGAATGCGGCGGCGGCTCACGCGGGCGGCCGTCCGATTAGGGTTGAAGCGATGCGAAGGCTTGCCATGCTTGTGGTGTGGATGACGGTTCTTGTCGGGATCGCCGGCGCCGCCGTTGCCGTACACAGCCGCGGTGGCGAGGATCTGTTCCGCTACCGGCAGTCGCGCTCGCTGACCCTCACGCCCGCAACGGTCCTGAGCGCTGGGCGCGTCGAGGCATTCGTCGCCAAGGCCCCCGAGCCCGTGCTGCCCGCCAAGCGCACGCGCCCCGCGCTCGTACGCTGCCTGCCCGGGGGAGCCGGGGTGCTGCGCAACCCGTGGTCGTGCACGATCCGCTACCGCTCCGGGACGCGCGCGCATTACCGCGTGATCGTGCGTCCCGACGGCTCCTACACAGGTGTTGGCACGGGGATCATCGAAGGCTGCTGCGTGAAGACCCCCACGCTCGACTGATGCGAACACAGCAACGCTCACGTCGCTATGTCGCACCACACTGGCTCTTAGCGCTCAAACCAGCGCTCCGCTACAGCGCCACCCGCGACGCATACGTGCTGCGCGGGATCGGCAACTCGACCGGCCCTGTTCTACGCGTAGACCGGCGCCGTCGCGGCCGGTCGTCGTATGTCGGCGCCGAGCGCCGCCGCGTGAGCGCCGCGTAACGAGCTTTACCCGTCCAGCGAGCGCTGCAATGCCTCGAGCACGCGCACCACGCGCAGGCCGCTGTGGCCGTCCGAGCGTGGGGTTTGACCGTTGCGGATGCACTCGACGAAGTGCTCGCACTCCAGGCGCAGCGGCTCGGCGTTTGAGATGCGCGGCGAGAAGCTCTCTCCGGCGCGGGCGATGTACTCGCCCCACGAGCTGGTGTCCTCGTCGAAGCCCTTGTCGTACACGGTGAGCTTGCCCTCGATCTGCATGTCGTCGAACGTGGCCATGCGCTTTGAGCCGACGACGGTGATGCGCCGCTCCTTGTGGGGATCCAGCCAGGAGAGGTGCAGGTGGGCGACCCGGCCGGAGGGGAAGCGCAGATAGCAGAACACCACGTCCTGCACCCCGCCGCGCACGTAGGACTCACCATGCGCCGAGCACTCCTCTGGCTCTTCGCCTATCAGGTGCAGCACGACCGACACGTCGTGCGCGCCGAGGCTCCACAACGCGTTCTCCTCGGAGCGCAGCTTGCCGAGGTTCACGCGATTGCCGTAGATGTAGTAGAGCGACCCGAGCTCGCCCTCGTCCACCAGCTCCTTCAGGCGTGTGACCGCCGGGTGGTACTCGAGCAGCTGGCCCACCATCAGGATGCGTCCGGTCTCACCGGCGGCGTGCACCGCCCGCCGGGCGTCGGCGACGGTGGTGGCGAGCGGCTTCTCCACGAAGCAGTGCTTGCCGGCACGGAGCACCCTCTCCGCCAGCTCCGCGTGCGTGGGGACGGGCGTGGCGAGCACCACCGCGTCGAGCTCGGGGTCTGCCAGCAGCTCCTCGACCTCGCCGGTGGCTCGCACGCCCGGGAAGGCGCCCGCGAGCTTCGCGCGGGCCTGCTCGGAGGCGTCGCACAGCCACGTGAGCTCACAACCGTCGATCGAGGCGAAGTTGCGCGCCAGGTTCGGGCCCCAGTAGCCGAGGCCCACCACGCCGATCCTCACAGGCCTGGCCGGATCGGGGTGCGCCGCCCGCGCCACCTTGGTGTTTGCGGACGGCTTCGCCGTCCTGCGCGGCTGCGGTGTCGTCATCCCCTCGATCGGACGTTGCGCTGGACTCATGAGGCTAGAGTCCCAATCGCCGCGACGCAGCGCTCGGCGGCCCTGCCGTCGCCGTACAGCCGCGGATGGTCGACGGGCATGGGTCGCTCCAGGGCAGCGAGTGCCCGCTCGACGTCGAGGTCGACCAGCGTGTTCCACCCCGCATCGACCGTCTCCACCCACTCGGTGGTGGACCTGAGCGTGATACAGGGCACCCCGGCAAGGTACGCCTCCTTCTGGACGCCCCCGGAGTCGGTGAGCACCGCGCGCGCGTTGCACACCAGCGCGCTGAACTCGACGTATCCGAGCGGCTCGGCGAGCCGGACGCCCTCGAGCCGCTCTAGCTCCGCCAGCAGGCCCGTGCTCTGAAGGCGTGCGCGGGTGCGCGGGTGCGCGGGAAATAGGACCGGCTCCGGCAGGGCCGCTACGAGCCGCACGAGCGCTCTCAGCCGCTCAGGCTCGTCGACGTTGCCCGCCCTGTGGGCGGTGAGCAGCAGGTAGGAGCCGGGGTCCAGCCCGTAGGCGCCGGGCGCCGCGCGATCGGCGCGGGCCGCCGGCTGCCACCTGAGGGCGACGTCCACCATCACGTCCCCCACCACCTCGACCCTGCCGGCAACCGACTCGCGGCGCAGGTTCTCGGCGGCGGTGTGCGAGGCGCACAGCAGCAGCTCGCTCATGTGGTCGCACAACACGCGGTTGAGCTCCTCGGGCATCGAGCGGTCGAACGAGCGCATCCCCGCCTCCACGTGCGCCACGGGCACGCCCCGCTGGGCCGCCGCGAGCGCTCCCGCGAGCGTTGAGTTGGTGTCGCCGTACACGAGCACCGCGTCGGGAACCGTCTCTTCCAGCAATGGCTCGAGCGCCGCGAGCATGCGCGCCGTCTGGGAGGTGTTCGACCCGCCCCCGATCCCCAGCTCATGCTCAGGGGCCGACAGGCCCAGCTCGGCGAAGAACACGCTGGACAGCGCGTCGTCGTAGTGCTGGCCGGTGTGCACGAGGATCTCCTCGTGCTCGGCGCGCAACAGCCCCGACACTGCCGCCGCCTTGATGAACTGCGGGCGGTTGCCCACGACGGTGAGGATCTTCACGAGGGCAGCCTACGCGCTGGGGCAGCCGACAACCGACCGGCGTCCTCCGCGCGGCGGCGCGTTCCGGCTACGCCGCGGCGCCCACGACTGAGGTCGACCAGTCGATCACCGACGCCGGCCTCACCACGTGGCGGTTCATGCCGAGCTCCTTGGGCTCCAAGCCGAGCGCCAGCCCGACGAGCTGCGGGAGGTGCAACACCGGCATTCCAAGCTCGCGGCCGACGACTTTCTCGGCGAGCGGCTGCTGCAGGTCGAGGTTCAGGTGGCACAGCGGGCAGGGGGTCACCAGGCAGTCCGCTCCGGCGTCCACCGCGTCGCCGAGGTGGCGTCCGGCCTGCGTGAGCGATGCCTGCTTGTTCATCGTGATGATCGGGAAGCCGCAGCACTTGTGCGAGCCGGCGTACTCGATCACGGCGCCGCCGAGCGCGTCGATCACCTGCTCCAGGTAACGGTCGCGCGGGCGCTCTGAGTCGATGCCCAGACGGTTGCGCGGCCTGACGATGTAACAGCCGTAGAAGGGGCCCACCTTGAGGTTGGTAAGCGGGCGCTTCACGAGCGAGCGCAGGCGCTCGAGCCCGATCTCCTCGACGAGCAGCCACAGGAAGTTCTTGTTGGTGATGCCCTTCTCGTAGGTGAGACCCTCGCCGGCGAGCGTCGCGTTCACCCGCGCCCTGTACTGCGCATTCGCGTCGAGGCGCTCCTGGCACTCGCTCTGGGCGCCCTGGCAGGTCGAGCAGATGTTCATCATCAGCTCGGCCCCCTCCACCTGCTGGGCGAGCGCGAAGGTGCGCGCGTTGAGCGTGTCCGCCAGCTCCTGGTTGTGCTCTGCGATCACGCCGCA
>PLYX01000221.1 GCA_003151895.1 Solirubrobacterales bacterium | reverse complement strand
TCACGATGCACGGGACGACGATGATCTTCCTATTCGTCGTGCCGATGATGGCGGGCCTTGCGAACTACTTCGTTCCGTTGATGGTGGGCGCACGGGACATGGCCTTCCCGCGGTTGAACGCCCTCTCCTTCTGGCTGCTGTTGGCGGGCGGGGTCGTCTTCTACGCGTCGATCTTCTGGAACCCNNTGGATCTACCTGATCCACCTGACGGGGCTCTCCTCGATCCTCGGGGCGGTCAACTTCTACGCGACGATCGCCAACATGCGTGCGCGGGGCATGAGCTGGGGACGCCTGCCCCTGTTCGTCTGGGCGATCCTCACCTACTCGGTCCTCATCATCTTCGCGATGCCGGTGATCGCCGCCGCGGTGACGATGCTCCTCACCGACCGGCACTTCGGGACCCATTTCTTCGACCCCGCGGAGGGCGGGTCGCCGCTGTTGTGGCAGAACCTCTTCTGGTTCTNNGTGTTCGCGCGCAAGCCGATCTTCGGCTACAAGGCGATCGCGGCCTCGACCGTGGCGATCGCCTTCCTGGGCTTCCTCACCTGGGCGCACCACATGTTCACCGCGCCCATCCCCGAGGCGATCCTCGTGTTCGTGATGCTCAGCTCCTTCCTGATCGCGGTGCCCACCGGTGTGAAGATGCTCAACTGGATCGCCACCCTCTGGCGGGGGACGATCGAATTCAAGACGCCGCTCCTCTTCTGCGCGGGCTTCATCGCGCTGTTCTTGATTGGCGGCATCTCGGGCGTGTTCCTGGCGGTCTTCCCAGTCGACTGGCAGCTCAACGAAACCTACTTCGTGGTCGCCCACATCCATTTCGTGCTGGTGGGGGGCTCGGTGTTCACGATCTTCGCCGCGATCTACTACTGGTTCCCGAAGATCACCGGCCGCATGCTGAGCGAGAGCCTCGGCAGGCTGAGCTTCTACCTGATGTTCTTCGGCTTCCTTGCCACCTTCCTGATCCAGCACGTGATCGGCCTCGACGGGATGCCCAGGCGCGTGTACGAGTACGACAACGTGGGCAACCTCGCGCTCTACAACATGATCTCCACGATCGGATCGTTCATCCTGGGCACCGGTGTGCTCGCCACGATCGTGAACGTGGCCCGCAGCGTCAAGCACGGCGCGATCGCGGGGCCGGACCCGTGGAAGGCGAACACGCTGGAGTGGTTCACCACCTCGCCCCCGCCTGCCAACAACTTCGACGTCGTTCCGCTTGTACGCTCTCATGAGCCGATGAAGGACATTCGACGCGAGATCGAGCAGCGCACATCGGGCGCGCCGGCTCCCGGGGTCGCCACCGTACCTGCCGGGGCCACGCAAGTCGGCGTTTGACTCGAACGCGCGGCGCGGCGGTAGAGTTCGGGGTCGTGATGGAGACCTCTCGCAGTTCGCGGTCCCGTTCGTGATGGACGGCGCCCCCGCATCCGCCTACGCCCCGCAAGCCGCGGGAGCTGTCGCCGCACCGCTTCAGCGCACGCGCTCGAGGACCCGTCAACTGCTGGCCGACTACCTCGAGCTCACGAAGCCGAAGGTCCAGTCGCTGCTGCTGCTGACGACGATCACGACGATGCTCGTCGCGGGAGACCCCTCGATAGCGCTCGTCGCGCTCACGTGCCTCGGCGGGTATCTGTCGGCCGGCGGCGCCGGCGCCGTCAACCATTGGTTCGACCGCGACATCGACGCGAGAATGGGGCGCACCGCCAACCGGCCGGTCCCCTCCGGACGCGTGTCCCCGACTGCCGCGCTCACGTTCGGGTGCGTCCTGGCCGCGCTCTCCTTGCTCGAGCTTTCGCTGACCGTCAACGTGCTCGCCGCGGGCCTCTCGTTCACGGGCTTTCTCGGCTACGTGTTCGTGTACACGGTGTGGCTGAAGCGGCGCACGCCGCAGAACATCGTGATCGGCGGCGCGGCGGGAGCGGTCCCTCCGCTCGTCGGTTGGGCGGCGGTGACCGGCTCTCTGAACGGCATCGCGGTGCTGCTGTTCTTCATCGTGTTCTTCTGGACGCCCCCGCACTTCTGGGCGCTGTCGCTGCTGATGAAGGGTGAGTACGAGAAGGTCGGGGTGCCGATGCTCCCTGTGGTGCGCGGCGAGGCCGAGACGCGCCGCCAGATCCTGCTGTACACGGTGCTGCTGTACGCCGTCACGCAGCTCCCGTTCTGCGCAGGCGGATTCGGCGGCATCTACCTCACCGCCTCGCTGCTGCTCGGCCTCGGCTTCATCGCTGGTGCCGTGAGGCTCTTCAGGCGCGCGGATCGTCGCAGCGCGCTTCAGCTCTACCTCTTCTCGCTTGCCTACCTAGCGCTGCTGTTCTGCGCAATGGTCGCCGACGCGAAGTTGTAATCTTCGGACCCGCCATCATGAACCGCCGCCTCGCCAAGAAGAACATCCGTACCGGCCTGATCGTGGCGGGGATCTGCATGTTCATGTTCGGCCTCACGTTCGTGGTGGCAGCGGTATACGTCTCATGAGCCCGCTCGACCCAGAGATCCCGCCTGCCGGCGAGGAGATCCATCTTCCGGGACCAACGATCCTGCCGCTGCTGACCGCAGCAGGGATCACGCTGGCAATCGTGGGCGTCACCACCAGTCTGATCCTCGTGATCGGCGGCGGCGTCCTCACAATTGCATGCGTCATCCGCTGGACGATGGATACGCGCAGCGAAATCGACGAGCTCCCGCTCAACTGACGGAGCAGACAGCGCCCTCGGTGGTCCAGCAGCGCACGACGTCGCGCACGGAGAGGATCCCCACTGTTTCTCCTCGCTCGACGACGATCAGGTGGCGAAAGCCTCCGCGAACCATCGCGGCGGCGGCTTCCTCCAAAGACCAGCCCGGCTCGGCGAACACGACATCCCGGGTCAGGTGGTCCGCCACGAGCTCGACGTCCGGGCTCTCACCGGCGCCGATGGACGTGAGCACGTCTCGCTCGGTCAGGATGCCGGGACCGCCAGCATCGGAGTCGATCACGACGGCGGCGCCCACGTGGCGCTCGGACATGAGCCGCGCCGCGTCCCGCAGCGTGTGACCAGGTCCGACCGTCAGGACGGTCGGACTCATCCCATCTCGCACGTACATCGAGCTTGCCTCCCTTCCTCGAACCTACTTGCAACGATTGTCTCAATGTAGTGCCAAAAGGGCCGCACGTCAAGAGGTCGGGCGCAGGCATTAGGATCACGCCTCCGATGGCCAGGCTCATCCCATACACGCACGCGGCACACGCCCGTGGAGGCGCCCGTGGAGGCGCCCGTGGAGGAGACGCCCGAGATGTCTAGGCGCGCGATCGCGGGGACGGTCGTCGCGGCGCTGATCGCCACCGCGATCGGGATCGTGCTCAGCTACGTGATCCACTGGTTTCCCGCCCAGGCTTCCACGCAGGCGCACAACACCGACAGGCTCTACCACGTGCTCGTGATCGCCTCCGTGCCGATCTTCGTGCTCGTCGTGACGGTGATCCTCTTCTCGGTCTGGCACTTCCGCATGAAGCCCGGCCAGGAGCTCCAGGACGGCCCCCCGATCCACGGCAACACGCGCCTGGAGGTGTTCTGGACCGCGATCCCCGCGATGATCCTGCTCAGTCTGGTGTCCTACTCCTTCGTGGTGCTCCACGACAACGAAAAGAAGCCCGCCGGCCCCGAGATGGTCGTCGAGGTGACCGGCCAGCAGTTCGCTTGGTCGTACTCATATCCGAGCTCGGTGACGGGCGGCGCACCGCTGAACACCACCCAGCTGTACGTGCCGGAGAACGAGTCGGTCTACTTCGCGATCCACTCCAAGGACGTGATCCACGCCTTCTGGATTCCCGCCTTCCGCCTGCAGATCGACGCGGTGCCCGGCATTACCACTCACTACCGCGCAACGCCGGACAGACTCGGCTCCTACCCCGTCGTGTGCAACCTGCTCTGCGGCGTCGGGCACAGCCTGATGCGCTCCACGATCCACGTCGTGACGCCAGAGCAGTTCCAAGCCTGGCTGCAGCGCCAGACAAGCGCTCCCGCGAGTGCGTCTTGAGGGTAAGGTGACCGGTGCGATGGGGAGAAGCACACCGATGACGAGCAGGGTCTTGACCGTCGAGGGAGCGCGCTGATGGCCGCCAAATTGCGGGCCCCGGGCCTCCTTCGCGCGCTGCTGGCGTTCCTCCTGGGGATCGTCTTCGCGACTGGGCTGACGTGGCTGGTGCGCATGGCCACCGGCCACGCGACGTTCCACCACTACCTCAGCGGCGAAGCGATCACGGCCGTTTCGCTGATCGCCGCACCGCTCTTCTTCCTGGTGGGCCTCGGCGGGTTCGACTACTGGTTCTACTGGGCCTCCGGCCGCCCGACGCGCCCGGAGGACCACTCCGGCCACGGAGCGTACAGCTGGAAGGACTACTTCCGCATCAACACCGACCACAAGGTGGTCGGCATCCAGTACACGGTCACCGCCTTCTTCTTCCTGCTCGTGGGCGG
>PLYX01000087.1 GCA_003151895.1 Solirubrobacterales bacterium | reverse complement strand
CATCGAACGCTCGACAGCGCCCGGCCCATGAGCTACGCTCGAGGCATGGAAAACGGTTTTCCAAAGCTTGACCGCGCGCACACCGTACGTAAAGGCCGTCTCGTCGAGACAACGCCGGAGGTCAATCGCGAAGTGGCAGAAAGCGCGATGCTGCTCTCCCAAGGGGCGCGGCGCGCAATTGAGATGCGTCGGGAAGCGCGTAAGGAGGCCGCTCGCGAAGCTGGCTTCGTCACGGCGACGGCGGACGCTGTCTGACTGCCACTCGAAGGTGTCCCGGGTATTTTACCCCGGGACATCGAGACGACCCAGCGCTACGCCTACTATGCGCCGAGCCCTCACGAGGCGGCTTTCGTGGAGGCTGCGTTCGGAACTCCTGAAGCTATCGCGCGGACTTGTTCCGTCGACAGCGCTTGCGTGTCTTCCTACGCACGCGCTGGGTGAGGCTGTTTAGGATAACGGGGATAACGCGTGCGCTCTCGTTCCCTCAGAGGACGTACGGGATCGTAGTACCGGAGCGTGTCCCATGCCGCTCCAAACACCCCATCGAGGCGATGGCCCGCTCTCGGCTCTCCCGTAAGCTGAACCCTCGGCGCTTGCGCGTCCCGTTCGGATGTCCACCGCCGCCACGACCCATGATCGACCTGCACTCCCACATCCTTCCCCAGCTCGACGATGGCGCGCTGAGCGTCGAGGACAGCATCGCTATGGCGCGGCAGGCATGGGAGGACGGGATCGAGGCGGTGTGCGCCACGCCGCACATCAGGCACGACCACGACGTCCACATCCTCGAGATCGCATCTCGCGTGGCGGAGCTGCAGCGAATGCTGGATGCCGAAGGCGTTCCCGTGCGGATACTGGCGGGCGGCGAGGTGGCGCAGACGGCGGCCGAGGCGCTCACTGCCGAGGAGCTTCACTGTGTCTCGCTCGGCGGGGCTGGCGGCTGGGTGCTGCTGGAGCCGGCCCCGGGGCCACTTGGGGACGAGCTTTCGACAGTGGTCGCCCATCTGGCGCGACTCGGCGCGCGCGTGATCGTGGCGCATCCCGAGCGCCACGCGGGCGCCGATCTGCAGGAGCGTCTGACCGCGCTTGCCGCGCAGGGCTGCCTGATTCAGTGGACCGCCGACTTTGTGGTGCATGCCGCACCGGGCGACCTGGTGCTGCGCTACGCCGGCGACGGTCTCGTGCACCTGCTCGCAAGCGACGCCCATTCCTCGCTGGCGGGGCGCCCGCTGCGCCTGGCGGCAGGGTTTGCGCGGCTGCGGGAGGCGTGCCCCGCCGAGTGGGTCGACTGGATGGCCGAGCGGGCGCCCCGCGCGATCGTCGCCGGGGAGGCGGTCGTGGCGCCGTGGTGAGCCCTCGAGGCCGCCGCCGCCGCCGTCGCTGCTGCTCGGTGAGCGTGCCGCCGGTCGGGGGCGCCGCGCCGCGCGGCTAACTCGCCGGCGCCGGCGCCGGCCATGGCTCGAGCGTGACGCTGTCCACGAGCCGCTCCACTACATCGCGCGAGGCGCTGCCAAGACCGTGGCGCAGGAAGTTGGCGGCGCCTGCCGCCGCCCCCACGGCGAGCGCCTGCTCGAAGCTCTCGCCAAGCGCCCAGGCTGCCGTCAGCGCGCCCATCATCGAATCGCCACAACCCTCGCGATAGCCGTGCTCGAAGCGGGGTGGGGTCAGTCGCCGTGGACCGTCGGCGCCCAGCACGAGCGCAGGCTGCTCGCCGCGCGTGACGATCACCGTGTCCGCTCCCATCTCGCGCAGACGCTCCGCCGCCGCAAGCAGCTGCGCCGGCTCAGACACCGGTCCGCACACCATCTCCGCCAGCTCCCAGTCGTTGAGCTTGGCCACGTCCGGCCCCCCACGTAGCGCGCTGTCCATGCGCGGCGAGGAGAGGTCCACGAGCGTTCGGCATCCGTTGGCTTTCGCGTCGGCCACCAAATCCCCATAGATCTCCAGTGGCAGGGCGCTCCCGGGCATCGGGTTGGTGACGATCAACCATCCGCACGCAATCGCTTCGGCGCACGTCAGCGAGAACAGCTCGTCCAGCTCGTGACGCGTGGGCGGCTCGCTGAGGGTCATCGCAAGCAGCTTGCGCTTGCCCTCGCGCCGGTCGGTCACGTAGCAGCCGCTTGCCGCGGAGCTCTTCACGATTCGCATCTCTCCGGGGCTGATCGCCTGCTCGAGCAACCCTCCGAGCAGCTCGCCGCTCTCTCCGCCGAGGAACCCGCACAACACAGGAGTGGCGCCCATGTGGGCCACCATGCGCGCCGCCCACGCCCCCTGGCCGCCGGCGTGGAAGTGGATCTGTTGACGTTCGGTGCCCTCCATCTCGATCGTCACGGTGAGCAGCGGGTGGGGGGCGAACAGCGCCACCTTGGGGCGTGGCGACTGGACGCTCATGACACCGACCGGGGCGCTCGCGGTGGGCGGCGCGCCGCGACCTGCTTACGCGCGGTGGCCGGTATCTCCGCGAGCGCCTCCAGCTCGCGTTCGAGCTGCTCGGCGATCGTGTTCGGGTCTGGCACGAGCTTCGCGTCCACCATCAGCCCCACGGTGACCTCGCCGCGGTAGCTGAAGATCGACACGCTCATTCCCACGTGCCCGGAGGTGGGCGCCCACACGAGCACCGTCCGCACGGGTGTGCCCGCGAGGTAGACGGTCTTGCGCGGCCCTGGCACGTTCGTCATCACGGCGGTGCTCTTGCCGGAGAGCATGTCCACGATGCGCTTCTCAACCGCCACCGGGGTCATGCCCACCGCTCCGAGGATCCCGTAGGAGACGGGGCCCTCGCGTGAGTCCTTGATCGCATTCATGCGCTGGTGCACCGCCAGCAGCCGCCGGTAGCTGCCGCTCGTGCCCACCGGCAGCGGCAGGAACACGAGCCCGAAGCGATTGCCCAGCTCGCGCGGCACGGGGTCATCCAGCGGGCGCAGGTTGAACGGCACGAGCGCCTGGATCTCGGGGACCGGTCCGCCGTGGCGTTGCAGGTAGCGTCGCAGCGCGCCGCTGACTGCCGCCAGCAGCACGTCGTTGACGGTTGCGTCGTGGTCGTGGGCGATTCGCTTGACGAGCTTCAGCGACAGCGAGTCGGTCCAGGCCACGCGGCGGCTCACACCCGGGTCGCCCTTGATCGCGCTCGCCTGATCGGATGGTGTCAGCACCAGCTTCATGACCGTGCTCGCGTCGCGTGCCACCGCTCCCGCGAGCTCGGCCGCGTGGCGTGGATGGGTCGCGACGTCGATGCCCTGCCCGATCAGGGCGCGCCCCGTCTTGCGCCCGAGCGACACGCCGCCGAGCAGCGGCGCCGCGGCGGCGCGCAGCAGTCCGCCGCCGTCGTGCTTGCCGTCGCCCTCGGCGGGGGGCGCCTCGCCCGCGATGCCGGCGCGGCGCGTGGTGTCGGTGAGCGAGAGCATCACGCGCGCCAGCGCGATCCCGTCGGCGATGCAATGGTGCATGCGGGTGATCACTGCGCACCCGCCGCCGTAGTTCTCGGCGAGGTACAGGCTCCACAGCGGCTTGGAGCGGTCGAGCGGGGTGGCCATCAGGTCGCCGACGAGCCCGCGAAGCGCCTCGTCGTCGCCGGGCGCGGGCAGCGCGCGATGGTGCACGTGGTGCTCGAGCGAGAACTCCGGATCGTCCTCCCAGCTGGGTGGCAGCAGCGGCACTCGACTCTCCACCACGCACTGTCGAAAGCGCGGGTAGCGGTCCACGAGCCGGCGCTGCACGGTGCGGCGCAGTCGGTTGAGATCGACCTGCTCGTCGAACAGCAGCACCGAGTTGATCACCATCAGATTCGTGGGTCGATCCATGTGAAGCCAGGCTGCATCGGCATTGCTCAGACGGTGGCGGTTGCTCACGGCGCGACCTTCCGGACGGGCACGCCCATGACTGGGCGGGCTGGTGGGCGGCAGCTTTCGGGGCGGTTGCTCACGGCGGTGTCTCGGTGCGGTAGAGCGCGTCGAACAGGTCCGCGTAACGGTCGTACACGACCGCGCGCTTGACCTTCAGCGTCGGGGTCATCTCGCCGTCGGCCTGTGTCAGGTCGTGGTCGAGAATCGCAAAGCGCTTGATCTGCTCGATGCGCGCGAGGTTGGCGTTGACATCCTCGACCGCCTCCCGCACGGTGGCGTGCACGCTCTCGTCGTGGGCCATGGCGGCGGTGTCGTCCGGAACGTTCAGGCGCTCGGCGAGCTTTGCCTGCTCGTCGCGGTCGAGCGTCACCAGCGCCACCAGGTAGGGGCGCTCGTCGCCGTACACCACCGCCTCGGAGATCCAGCGCGTCTCGCGCAAGGCGTTCTCGATGTTCACCGGCGTGATGTTCTTGCCGCTGGAGGTGANNGATGATGAGATCCTTCTTGCGGCCGGTCACCACCAGGTAGCCTTCGTCGGTGATCGCGCCGAGGTCGCCGGTGGCCAGCCATCCGTCCGCGAAGACCTCGCCGGTGGCGGCTGCATTCTTGTAGTAGCCCTCGAACACGTTGGGGCCGCGCAACAGGATCTCCCCGTCGGCGGCGATCTCCACCTCGGTACCGGGCAGCGGTCGTCCCACCGTGCCGAGGCGCATCTCATCCGGCGTGTTGAGCGTGGCGGCGGCCGTGCTCTCGGTCAGCCCGTAGCCCTCGAGCACGGTGACTCCGCAGGCGTCGAAGAACTCGAGCAGGTCGCGTGCCACCGGCGCTGCGCCCACCAGCGCGAGCTGCAGCTGTCCGCCGAAGATATGCCTCACCTTCGAGAGCACGAGCGCGTCGGCGAGCCGGTGGCGGGCGAGACGGATCGGGCCGGGTGAGAGTCCCTGCGCCTGCATGTGGCGCAGCGCGCGGCCCTGCGTGAGCGCGCGCTTGAAGAGGGTGCGCCGCAATGCCGCACCGTCTTCGACGCGCCCGACGACGGTACTGTGGATCTTCTCGTAGATGCGTGGCACCGCGGGGAAGTGCGTCGGCTTCAGCTCGGCCAGCTCCTCGACGATCTTGGTCGGGTCGCCGCTCCAGAAGCAGACCTGCGCGCCGGTGTCGAGGATCACGATCTGCGCCACCCGCGCGAGCACGTGGGCGAGCGGTAGGAACTGGTAGAGCGAATGCGTCGAGTCGATTCGCAGGCGCTCTGAGTACATGCGCGCGGTGCTCAGCATGTTTGAGTGGCTGAGCATGCAGCCCTTCGGTGGGCCGGTGGTGCCGGAGGTGTAGACGAGCGTGGCGGGGTCCTGCGGCGAGACGGCGTCCACCCGGTCGCGCACGGCGTCCTGGGGCACCTCGACGCCGCGTTCGCGCAACTGCTCGATCTTGATCGTGTCATCGGACGTCTCGCCTTCGATCAGCACGATCTGGCGCAGGCGCGGCAGGCGCTCGCGCACCTGCTCGATCTTCTCCGCCTGTGAGGGGTCCTCGCAGAAGATGACCCGCGCCTCGGAGTGCTTCAGCACGTAGGCGCACTCCTCGGGCGAGTTGGTGTGGTAGATGGGCACCACCACCGCGCCCGCGCACAGCGCTCCGCAGTCGGCGAGCGTCCACTCGGCCCGCGTGGAGCACAGGATCGCGACGCGCTCACCCGCGTCGATTCCCAACGCGATCAGGCCGCGCGCGATCTCACGGCTGATGACACCCAGTTCACCATAGGAGAGTGACACGGTTTGGCCGTCGAGCGGGAAGCGAAGCGCCACGTCCGGGCCGCGGCGGGCCGCCGCGAGCACCATGCCGCCGAGCGTGTCTGACCTGTCACGCTCGGCGGCTGGTGAGGGAAATCCAGGTAGATCAGAAGCGGATCGCATGTCGGGCTTTTGTCAGTGGGGCCTTGGCTTCAATGACAACCGCCTTCATCGGGGAACCTCCGTTGGACTGTTCACACAGGCTCGCACGCGCCGGCGTGCGCTCCATCCGCAGTAGGCCGGCCGAACGCGGTGGGTAATTGCGGATCGTGCGTCGTGGCCCGTCAACGGGCAGCTCGCAAAAAGTCTCGGGGGCCCGTCATACACTCTCGGAATGGGAGCGACGAGCATCGGGTCCTCGGCAGCACCGACTGGCGGGCCGGATGGCGACACGGCCGGCGAGGTGATTCGCACCGTTGGGCTGACGAAGGTGTATCTGGACACGGACTTCGCGGCGGTGGACAACCTCGATCTGACGGTCAGCGCCGGTGAGATCTTCGGCCTGCTGGGCCCCAACGGGGCGGGCAAGACGACCACCGCGGGGATGCTCACGACGCGCGTGATCCCAACCTCCGGGCAGGCGTGGATCGGGAGCGTGGATGTGATCGCCCATCCGGCGCTCGCCAAGCAGTTGATCGGGATCGTCTCCCAGCAGAACACGCTCGACCGGCAGCTGACGGTGTGGGAGAACCTGTACTTCCACGGGCGGCTGTTCGGGATCGGAGCGCGCGAGTCGGCGCAGACCGCCGACGCGCTGCTGGAGCAGTTTCAGCTGGCCAAGTGGGCGAAGGCGTCCGTGTATGAGCTCTCAGGCGGCATGGCCCAGCGGCTGATGGTGGCGCGCGCGATCTTTCACCGCCCGGCGGTGCTGTTCCTCGACGAGCCGACCGCCGGCCTCGATCCGCAGAGCCGCCTGGCGCTGTGGGGGATCCTCGGCGAGCTCAACCGCGAGGGGCAGACGATCCTGCTGACCACCCACTACATGGAGGAGGCCGACAAGCNNGCGCGTGGCGATCATGGACCACGGACGGATTCTCGCGCTCGACACGCCGGCGAGCTTGAAGCAGTCGGTGGGGGCCGACACGATCGTGACGGTGCGCGCCGAGGGTGACATGAAGGCGCTCGGCGAGCGTCTTGCGGCCGAGATCGACGGGGTTACGCGCACGAGGACGGTCGACGGCGGCGTGGAGCTGCACGTGAAGGGAGCCCAGCGGCTCGTGCCGCGCGTCGTGGACGCCGCCGAGCGGGCCGGCTACGACGTGGCGGACCTGTCGGTGGCCGAGCCGAGCCTTGAGACGGTGTTCATCAACCTGACCGGCAAGGAGTTGCGCGACTGATGGGCGAACCCACGAGGACTGCACCCCAAGATCGTGGCGCTTCCGGCACGGGAGCCGGCGACCGATGATGGCCTGCTCCACCTCGAAGACCCCGCCATGCACAGCCGAGGAGCCAGGCGACTGATGGCCTCGACGACCCCAGCCGAACGGGCTACGACCGACGGGCAACCCCAGGTTCCCCCGGCGCGGCACGAGTTCGCGCTGACGCCGGCGCGCTCGACGCTGGCGGCGAGCAGGGTCGCGCTCGGAGCGCTGATCCTGAGGGACCTGGTCGTGCTGCGCAAGAACTTCGGCGAGTTCGTGGTGCGCACCATCATCCAGCCGTTTCTGCTGGTGTTCGTGTTTCTGTACGTGTTTCCGTCGATCGGCCAGGGGGTTGGCGGTGGCGGCGGGAAGGTGTCCGAGTCGCTGTTCGCGACGGTGCTCGTGCCGGGCGTGGTGGCGATCTCGATCATGTTCCAGGGGATCCAGGCGGTTGCGTTGCAGCTGTCGACCGAGTTCGGGTATACGCGCGAGATCGAGGATCGCGTGCAGGCGCCGTGCCCGATCTGGCTGGTGGCTGTCTCCAAGGTGCTGTCGGGCTCCGTGCAGGGGGTGCTGGCCGCCGTGATCGTGTTTCCGATCGCGGCGGTGATCCACGCGCCGGGGGTGCACGCCCACCTGACGGTGCACTGGCCCGTCGTGTTGACGCTGATCCCGCTCGCGTGCGTTGCGATGACCTCGCTCGGACTGCTGCTCGGAACGGTGTTCGAGCCGCGCAACATCGGGCTGATGTTCGGGTTCGTGGTGCTGCCGCTGACGTTCCTGGGCGGCACCTACTACCAGTGGACAAAGCTCTCCCCGGTGCAGGTGGACGGCTTTCACTGGCTGCAAACACTCGTGCTTGTCAACCCGCTCATCTACGTGGCGGAGGGGATGCGGGCGGCGCTGACGCCGTTGCCGCACATGTCCCTGTTCGTGGTGTATCCGGTGCTGGTGGGCTTTTGCGCCGTGTTCCTCACGCTGGGCCTGCGCAGCTTCCGCAAACGCGTACTCGTGTGAGAACGGAGCCTGCCGCTCGGCGATGACGCCCTGTGGCTGGTCGTGGATCGGCTGGCCGCGGCGGGAAGGTGGGCATTGGCGCCGGGGAGGTAGCCTCCCGTGGCGAGCATGTCGATCACGGTGACACTCCCCGACGGCAAGGCGCTGGAGCTGGAGGACGGCGCCACGGGCGCTGACGCGGCCGCGGCGATCGGGCCCGGCCTGGCGAAAGCGGCGCTCGCCGTTGGGGTGAGCCGGCCGGAGGCTGGGGAGGGCGCGGTGGGGGAGGGCGCGGTGGAGGAGGGCGCGCACCATTCGGACGTGGGGGAGCTCGCGCAGCTGCGCGACCTGTCAAGGCCGCTGCCGGACGGGGCGCAGATCGCGATCGTGACCTCCAAAGACGGGGAGCAGTCCCTCGGGTTGATCCGCCACGACGCCGCCCATGTGCTCGCGAGCGCCGTGATGGAGCTGTGGCCCGGCGTGAAGATCT
The DNA here is from genome assembly GCA_003151895.1 of Solirubrobacterales bacterium. Taxonomy (GTDB): domain Bacteria; phylum Actinomycetota; class Thermoleophilia; order Solirubrobacterales; family Solirubrobacteraceae; genus Palsa-744. The sequence goes on along the minus strand of PLYX01000087.1, from coordinate 13,984 downwards.
CGATCGGACCGGCGATCGAGAACGGCTTCTACTACGACTTCGAGTTCCCCGACGGCGTGTCGATCTCCGAGGCGGACTTCCCGGCGATCGAACAGAAGATGGCCGAGCATGTGAAGGCGGCGGAGCGGTTCGTGCGCGAGGACGTGACCGTGGAGAAGGCGCGCGAGCGGTTTGTGGCCGAGCGCCAGGACTACAAGGTGGAGCTGATCGACGATCTCGTCGCGTCAGCGGAGGAGAGCGAGCCGTTGCGGACGGTGTCGTTGTACACGAACGGGCCGTTCACCGACCTGTGCAGGGGCCCGCACGCGCCGACCACCAAGACGGTGGGGGCGTTCAAGCTGCAGTCGGTGGCGGGCGCCTACTGGCGGGGGGACTCCACGAGGACGATGCTCACCCGCATCTATGGCACCGCGTTTCACTCCAAGGCGCAGCTGAGCGAGCACCTCGAGCGCCTCGAGCAGGCCGCCCAGCGCGACCACCGCAAGCTGGGGCGCGAGCTCGGGCTGTTCCACTTCTCCGAGGTCTCCCCGGGCGCCGCGTTCTGGACGGGAGCGGGCACGAGCATGTTCAACGCGCTCGTCTCCCTCTCGCGCGAGATGGGCTCCGAGCGCGGCTACACCGAGGTGAAGACCCCGCTGATCTACGACGCCGAGCTTTGGAAGATCTCCGGGCACTGGGGGAAGTACAAGGAGAACATGTTCATCGTGCACGCCGAGGAGCGCGAGATGGGCGTGAAGCCGATGAACTGCCCTGGGCACGCGCACCTGTTCAACAGCAGGCGGCACTCCTACAGGGAGCTGCCGGTGCGCTACTCAGAGCCCGGCCTGCTGCACCGCAACGAGGCATCGGGCGTGCTGCACGGATTGCTGCGCGTGAGGCACTTCGCCCAGGACGACGCGCACATCTTCTGCGCCGAGGAGCAGGTGCAGCAGGAGGTGGCGGGCTGCTTGGAGTTCGCGTTCGCGACGTATGAGCTGTTCGACTTCGACGTGCGCCTCGAGCTCTCGACGCGCCCGCAGGAGAGGATCGGCAGCGACGAGATGTGGGATCGGGCCGAGGAGGCCTTGACGAGCGCGCTCGACTCGCAGGAGCTCGCCTATGAGCTGAACCCGGGCGACGGGGCGTTCTATGGGCCGAAGATCGACATGCACATGACCGACTCGCTCGGGCGCTCGTGGCAGCTGGGGACGGTGCAGCTCGACTACTCGACGCCCGAGCGCTTCGATCTGACGTACACGGGAGCGGACAACGCCGAACACCGGCCGGTGATGATCCACCGGGNNGATCGTGCTGCCGATCTCAGACCGCTTGAACGAGTACGGGAGGAGCGTCAGCGAGCGGCTGCGCGCGGCCGGGATGCGCGTCGAGCTCGACGATCGCGGCGAGTCGGTGGGACGCAAGATTCGCGAGGCGGAGCTGCGCAAGATCCCGAACATGCTGATCGTGGGCGACCGCGAGGCCGCGGATGGGACGGTGTCCATTCGCGAGCACCTCAAGGGGGATACCGGCAGCCTTTCGCTGGAGGAGGTTATCCCGCTATACTCGGCCGCCTTGAAGCCCGGCATCCATTCACGGCGCAGCGCGTAGTTTCGACTTGACGCGCACCCACACAAGCTAGTGGCCGTTCCACGCAGGTTCGACCGACGGCCTCCCGAGCGGGACCTCACGAGGATCAACGAGCGCATCCGGGTTCCGGAGGTGCGCGTGATCGACGACGAGGGCAACCAGGTCGGGATGATGAAGACGCCCGACGCGGTGCAGTTCGCCCAAGAACGCGACCTCGACCTCGTGGAGGTCGCCCCCGAGGCCAAACCGCCCGTCTGCAGGGTGCTCGACTACTCCAAGTACAAGTACGAGCAGGCCCAGAAGGTCAAGCAGGCGCGCAAGCACCAGCAGCAGATCACCATCCGCGAGATCAAGTTCCGCCCGAAGATCGCCCAGCACGACTACGACACCAAGAAGCACCATGTGGAACGGTTCTTGCGCCACAAGGACAAGGTGAAGATAACCATCATGTTCCGTGGTCGCGAGGTCACCCACCCGGAGCGTGGTGTCGCGATCCTCGACCGCCTCGCGGAGGAGCTCGCGGCACTCTGCGTGGTGGAGCAGCGGCCGACTCAGGATGGGCGCAACATGACGATGATGCTTGGCCCGTCCAAGGCGGTGCTCGCAGACAAGGCCGACTTGGCCGACGGCGCTGTCGAGACGCCCCAAGCCGAGGTGGTCACCGAGGCTCCTGGAGCCGAGGTCTCGCCGGATGGCGCCGTCGAGGCGCCTCAGGACGATGTAGCCACCGAGGCGCCTCACACTGACGTTGCGCCCGACGACGCTGTCGAGGCGTCTCCGGCCGAGGTGGCCGGCGGCAGCCCGGATGACGGGCCAGACGGCGCCGTGTCATAATCATCGGCTCGCCATGCCCAAGATGAAGACCCATTCCGGCGCGAAGAAGCGCTTCAAGGTGACCGGCTCAGGCAAGGTGAGGGCGCGGCATGCCTTCTCGAGCCACATTCTCGAGAAGAAGTCGCCGAAGCGCAAGCGCACGCTGGCGCACCCCGTGATGCTCTCCGATCACGACGTCCCGCGCGTGAAGAAGCTGCTGGGGGTGGGCAAATGACGCGGGTCAAGCGGTCGGTGGCCGCCCGCAAGAAGCGCAAGGCGACGCTCGAGCTGACGAAGGGCTTCCGGGGCGAGGCGCACTCCAACTACAGACGCGCCAAGGAGGCGCTGATGAAGGCGGATGCGTATGCCTACAGGGATAGGCGCAACCGCAAGCGCGACTTCCGCAGGCTGTGGATCACGCGCATCAACGCCGCCGCACGCCAGAACGGGATGAGCTACTCGCGGTTCATGCACGGCCTCGCGCTCGCGGGCGTGGAGCTGGACCGCAAGGTGCTGGCTGACATCGCCGTGCGCGATGCCGACACGTTCCGACGTTTTGCCGAGACCGCCCGCGAGGCGTCGGCTGCCTGACCTCGGCAACCGGCACTGTGAACCTCTCGGGCGCTGCTCCTTCGGGACCGGCGCCTTTTTTTTGACCTATGACCTCGATCACCTCACAACACAACCCCCGTCTGAAGGAGCTGCGCAAGCTGCACCGCGGGCGCGAGCGCTCCCGCAGCGGCTTGTTCGTCGCCGAGGGCGAGGATCTCGTGCGGGCGGCGCGTCGCGCTGGGCGCGCAGCGGTCGATGGCTTTTGCGCGCCCGGTGCGGATGTCGGGGGCGAGGGCTTCCAAGAGGTGGCGCCCGACGCGCTCACGGCGGTCTCCACGCTGGGATCGGGAACGCGCGCGATCGGGGTGTACGAACAGCGCTTCACCCGGCCGGCGGGTCCCCTGTGCGTGTACCTGCACGGCGTGGGCGACCCCGGCAACGTGGGCACGGTGCTGCGCGGCGCGCTCGCCTTCGGCGCCTCCTCGGTGGCGCTCGGGCCCGGCTGTGCCGACCCGCACTCACCGAAGGCGGTGCGGGCGAGCATGGGGGCGATCTTCGCCGTGTCGCTTGCACGGGTGAGCGACGTGGGCGAGCTGCCGGGCGAGCGGGTCGCGCTCGTCGCCGGCGCCGGTGCGCCGATCTGGCAGATGGGGGAGAGCCGGCCGGTCACGCTGCTCGTGGGCGCCGAGCGCGAGGGGCTGCCCGACGAGGTCGTGGCGGCGTGCGAGCACGTGGCCCACATACCGATCGCCTCGGAGTCGCTCAACGCGGCGATGGCCGCGACGGTGGCTCTGTACGAGATGACACGCCCCTCGACTAGGGTCCCCACGTCATGATCGAGCGGATCGAAGCGCTGCGCGCGCAGGCGCAAGAGGAGATCGGGGCCGCCTCCAGCAGCGACGCGGTGGAGGAGCTGAGGGTGCGCTACCTCGGGCGCAAGGCAGAGCTGCCGCGGATGCTGCGCGGAGTGGCCGCGCTTGAGCCCCAGCAGCGCGGGGCGGTCGGCAAAGCGGCCAACGAGGCCAGGAGGACGCTTGAGGATCTGATCGAGGCGCGCGCCGCCCAGCTTGACGCGAGCGAGCTCGACGCGCGCCTGCGGGCCGATACGGTGGATGTGACGTTGCCGGGCACGCCCCCGCAGCCTGTAGGGAGGCTGCACGTGCTGAGCGCCACGATGCGCGAACTGGAAAACATCTTCCTGGGACTTGGGTTCACGGTGCTCGAGGGCCGGGAGGTGGAGACCGTTCACTACAACTTCGACGCGCTCAACCACAGCCCCACGCACCCCGCGCGGGCACACACGGACACCTTCTACGTGCAACGCCCAGGCGCCTATGTGCCACACCCGGGCGCCGGTCCGTCGCGCGGAGCGCCCAACGATGGCCCGTCGCGCGGGCAGGGGCAGGGGCAAGGGCAGGGGCAGGGGCACGTCGGCGCGGGCGCGCGCCTGGGCGAGCCCGATGACCTGGTGCTGCGCACGCACACCTCGCCGATGCAGATCCGCGCGATGGAGGCCCACCCGCCACCGCTCTATGTCGTTATCCCCGGGCGTGTGTACAGGCCCGACAGCGACGCCACCCACACACCCCAGTTCCATCAGGTGGAGGGACTGGCGGTGGACGAGGACATCACGCTCGCCGACCTGAAGGGCACGCTGCTCGCGTTCGCAAGGACCGTGTTCGGCGAACAGCGCGACGTGCGCTTGCGCCCCCACTTCTTCCCGTTCACCGAGCCGAGCGTGGAGGTGGACGTCTCGTGCTTTCACTGTTCCGGTAAGGGCTTCATGGGGGACGGATCGCGCTGTCCGTTGTGCAAGGGCGAGGGCTGGTTGGAGGTGCTCGGCGCGGGCGAGGTCGACCCGAACGTCTACTCGTATGTACCCACCACCGAGCACAACGCCCCGGGCTATGACCCCGAGAAGGTGCAGGGGTACGCGTGGGGCATGGGGGTGGAGCGGATCGCGATGCTCAAGCACGGCATCCCCGATTTGCGTCTCTACTACGAAAACGATCTGCGCTTTCTGGAGCAGTTCGGATGATCGCGAATCTCCACACCCAAACTGAGACGCCGTGCCCTCACGGGAGGGCCGGCTGACATGCGCGTACCACTGAACTGGTTGCGGGAGTACTGCTCTCCCGAGCTCGACACCGCCGGGATCGAGGAGCGCCTCACGATGACCGGCACGAAGGTGGAGACGATCCTCCAGTACGACGCGGGCGATGGCGACGTCGTGGACGTGCTCGATCTGGAGATCACCCCCAACCGGCCCGACTGCCTCGGCGTGTACGGGGTGGCGCGCGAGCTGCATGCTGCCACAGGCGCCTCGCTTGCGCCGGCTCCTTGGAGCGACGATCCGGGCAGCGAGGGCCCACTCGCCCAATCGAATTCGCAGGGCTCGTCTTGCGGGGACGCCCACCCGACGGCCGAGGTGGTCGTGGAGTGCCCCGATCTCTGCCACCGCTTCACCACACGCGTGTTCGAGGACGTGACGATCGGCCCCTCGCCACCGTGGCTGAAGGAGCGCCTCTCGGCGGCGGGGCAGCGCCCGATCGACAACGTTGTGGACATCACCAACTACGTGATGCTGCTCACCGGCCAGCCCCTGCACGCTTTCGACCTCGATCGGGTGGCGGGCGGCCGGCTCACGGTCAGGCGCGCGCACGAAGGCGAGCAGGTGACCACCCTCGACGGTCAGGTGCGCGCGCTCGACGGCGAGATGGTGGTGATCGAGGATGGCGAGGGCCCCACGTCGATCGCCGGCATCATGGGCGGCGAGCGCTCGGAGGTGCACCCCGACACGACGCGCGTGCTGATGGAGGTGGCCAACTGGAACGGGCCCAACATTCATCGGACGTCCTGGGCGCTCGGTTTGCGCAGCGAGGCGTCCGGGCGCTTCGAGAAGGGGCTGGCGCCCGAGCAGTGCATGCACGCGCAGGCGCTTGCCACCCGTTTGATGGTGGAGTTGTGTGGCGCGAAGGTCACACCGGGCACTATCGACGTTGCTTGGGACGGTACGCGTTCGCAGACCATCCGCTTGCGCGAGCAGCGCGTGCGGGCGATCCTCGGAATGCCCGTCCCGCGGGCGCGGCAGGCGGAGATCCTGCAAGCACTCGACTTCGATACGGACGAAGCTGCCGATGGCCTCGATGTGACCGTGCCGGCGGTGCGCCGCGACGACGTCACGCGCGAGGCCGACCTGATCGAGGAGGTCGCACGCATCCACGGTCTGGAGGCGCTGCCGGTGACGCTGCCCGCGCGCAGGGGCGCCTATGGCCGGCTCTCCCCGACGCAGCACCTGCATCGCCGCGCCCTCGACGCGCTGGTCGGTCGCGGTCTCTACGAGGCGGTGGGCTGGACGTTCACCGCGCCTACGCTCCACGACCGGCTGCGTCTTGCCCAAGACGATCCGCGGCGGCGTGCGCCCGTGCTCGAAAACCCGCTGTCGGAGGATCAGTCGCTGCTGCGCACCACGCTGCTCGGCTCGCTGCTTGACGTGGCCGCCCACAATTCCGCACGCGGGATGAGCGACCTGCGCCTTTTTGAGGTGGGGACGCTGTTCGTACTGGACGGCAACAGGGACGCCTCTGACGACGGCGCAGGCGCCGCCGACCACGCCCGCGGGCCCGGTGAGACCGGGGTGTGCGAGCACCGTGCGCTGGCGGTGCTGCTCAGCGGTCGGATCGCGCCGGCCACGTGGGGTGCTCCCGACCCGGTGAGGGCCGATCTGTTCGCCGTCAAGGGCATCCTCGAAGCGCTCGGCGCTGCTTTGCGGGTGGAGCTCGAGTGCCGTCCCGACACTCAACCGTTCCTGCACCCGGGACGCTCGGCTGCCGTGGTGTGCGAAGGCGAGGAGCTCGGCTGGCTCGGCGAGCTGCACCCGCTCGTTGCGCGCGAGTGGGACCTCGACGGCGCCGCCGTTATGGAGCTGGAGCTCGACCGGCTGCTCGCGATCGCAGCCTCTGAGAGCACATATGGCGACGTGATCTCCTACCCGGCGCTGCGCCAGGATCTGGCTGTGGTGCTGCCCGAGCATGTGCCCGCCGCGCAGGTGCTCGAGGCAGTGCGCGAGGCCGCGCGCGAGTTGCTCGACGAGGTCGGCGTGTTCGACGTCTACAGCGGCCCCCAGGTGGGTGAGGGCAAGCGCTCGCTGGCGCTCTCGCTCGCTTTTCGGGCGCCCGACCGCACGCTCACCGACGAGGACGCGGCGCCCGTGCGCGAGCGGATCGTCGCCGCGCTCGGCGGGCTGGGGGGTGAGTTGCGTGGCTGAGCCAACCGCCTCGGGTACCCCGGGCGTGCCTGCGAGCCTCACGACTTCCAAGCGCGGCTCGGCCCAGCGCTTCGCGCCCGGCTCCCCGCGTGTGCTCGTCGCCGGCGCCACCGGCTTCGCGGGAGCGCTCGCCGCGCATCTGCTGTGGCGTCATCCGCGCTTCGAGCTTGCCGGCATCACCGGTCGCTCCGATGTGGGTAGTCGTTTGGACGACCTCTATCCGCGCTACCGCGTGCCGCTGCGGGTGCAAGAGCTCGACCTGGACGCACTCGACGGCTTCGACGCGGCCGTTGTCGCCTACCCGCACGCGGCCGCCGCGCCCACCGTCGGCGCCTTGCGCGACCATGGCGCGCGGATCGTCGATCTGAGCGCCGACTTTCGCCTGTCCGCGCTTCACACATACGAGCACTGGTACGGCCCCCACCCGCGCCCCGAGCTGCTCGACCAGGCTGTCTACGGCCTCACCGAGTTGCACCGCGAGCAGATCGCCCGCGCCGCGATCGTCGCCAACCCCGGCTGCTACCCCACGGCGGCGGTGCTGGCGCTTGCTCCACTCGCCCGCGCCGGACTGCTCGCCGACGTGGTCATCGATGCCAAGCAGGGCGTGTCCGGCGCCGGGCGTACCGCTTCGCTCGACACCACTCACCTCTCCTATACGGGGGAGAACATCATCCCCTACAAAGTGGCCGCCCACCGCCACACGCCCGAGATCGAAGAGCAGCTGACACAGCTGGCCGGCAGGGGCCCCGGCCGGCCAGTCCAGTTCCAGGCACACCTGGTGCCGCTCGACCAGGGCGAGATGGCGAGTTGCTACGTCACGCCCACGCGCCCCATCTCAAGCGAGGAGCTCGCGAGCCTCTTCGCGAATGCCTACGAACATGAGCCGTTCGTCGAGGTGGTCGACGCCCCGCCCGGCGTGCGCGAGGTGCGCGAAACCAACTTCTGCCGGCTGTTCGCCGCCGCGGACTCTCACACAGGCAAGCTGCTCGTCTTCTCCGCGATCGACAACCTGTGGAAGGGCACCTCCTCGCAGGCTGTGCAGAACCTGAACATCATGTTCGGCTTCCCGGAGACCGAGGGGTTGCTGTGAGCGCCGGCAAAGACGTGCGGGGCGATCGGTCCGCGGCGGGCCCCCCGCAGCCGTTCTTTCATTCACGCTGGGTTCCCGCGCCCGCGCACGTCCGCGACCTCGGTCCCGACGTCGGCTTGCCGGCAGGCTTTCGCGCGGCGGGCGTGGCGTGTGGGATCAAGCCGTCGGGCAACCCCGACCTCGGCCTGCTCGTGTGCGACTCGCCCAACCCGGTCAGCGCAGCCCGCTTCGCAGACACAGGCACTCCCGCCGCGCCGGTGCTGCTCAGCCGGGAGCGTTGCACGCTGTCCGCGCTGCGGGTGGTTCTCGCCAACTCCGGCTGTGCCAACGCCGCCACCGGACGGCGGGGCCTCGAAGACGCCACCAAGACTCAGGGGGCGGCGGCGATCGCCGTCGGGGCGCAGCCCGAGGAGGTCCTGGTCGGCTCCACAGGTGGGATCAGCGACTACCTGCCCGTGGAGAACATGCTGCGCGGGATCCTCGACGCCCGGGGCAGTCTGCGCCGTGAGGGTGACGCCGACTTCCAGTACGCCATCCAAACCACCGACGCGTTCGAGAAGCGCGCCAACCTCGAGGTCGAGCTCACATCCGGCGTTGTGCGGCTCAGCGCGCAGTGCAAGGGCGCCGGGATGATCTCCCCGCGCTTTGCCACGATGCTGTGCTTCGCGCAAACCGACGCCGCGCTCGCTCCCGAGACGGCGGAGCTGCTGCTGGGCGTGTGCCTGAAGCGCTCGTTCGACCGCTGCACCGTGGACGGACAGCTCTCCACGAACGACACCGCCGTGCTGATGTGCTCCGGCGAGAGCGGTGTTGCGCTCGCTCCCGAGAGCGAGGACGAGCTGCGCTTCGGCGATGCCTTCGACGCGCTCATGCGCCAGCTCGCGATCCTTATGGTGGCCGACGGCGAGGGCGCGCGGCGTATCGGGCGCGTCGTCGTGCGCGGTGGCCATCAGCCGACGGTGGAGATCGCCGCCAGAGCGGTCGCCAACTCGCCGCTCGTCAAGACCGCGCTGCACGGCGGTGACCCCAACTGGGGCCGCGTCGTCCAGGCCGTCGGCGGCGCGTTGGGTGGGGGGGGACTTAATCGCGCCCCGCTTGCGATGGACATCTCGCTCGAGAACACCCAGGTCTGTTCGGCAAGCGTCGCCGTTCCCTACGACGAGGCTGCGCTCACCCGCGCGATCGGGCGCCCCGAGGTCGAGTACGAGATCGTCCTGCCGGGCGAGGGCGCCGAGACCGAGGTCTTCTTCTCCGACCTCTCGCATGAGTACGTCACCATCAACGCCGACTACACCACATGAGGAGACAGCAGCCATGCGCGACGTAGCCACGCTCCTAGAGGCGCTCCCCTACATCCGGGAGTTCCACGGCAAGACCGTCGTCATCAAGTACGGCGGCGCCGCCATGGAGGACCCCGATCTGCGCGAGGAGTTCGCGCGCGACGTCGTGCTGCTCAAGTACGTCGGGCTGAACCCGATCGTGGTGCACGGGGGCGGCCCCGACATCACCGCCTACATGGAGCGCCTCGGCATGCCCGTGCGGTTCGTCGGCGGCCTGCGCGTGTCCGATCCCCAAACGGTCGAGATCGCCAAGATGGTGCTCGTCGGGAAGGTCAACAAGGAGATCGTCCTGCGCCTGAACCGTCACGGTCAGCCCGCCGTGGGGCTGTGCGGAGACGACGGCTCGCTGTTCAGGGTCGCGCGCCGCGCCGGCCCGAGCGGGGAGGACATCGGGCTGGTGGGCAGCGTCGAGCGCGTCAACGTCGATGTGCTCGAACACGTCGCGCTCGACTACATCCCCGTGATCGCCTCGGTCGGGGCAGACCGCGAGGGCAACTCCTACAACGTCAACGCCGACGAGGCCGCCGGCGCTGTGGCCGGAGCGCTCGGCGCCCACAAGATCGTGTTCCTCACCGATGTGGCCGGCTGGCTCGCCAACTCCGAGGACCCCGACAGCCTGATCGGCCAGGCCAGTGCCACCGAGGTCGACGCGCAGCTCCCGACCCTGCAGGGCGGTATGCGCCCGAAGCTCGCCGCCTGTGTGGAGGCGATCAACGGTGGCGTCAACTCCGCCCACATCATCGATGGACGCCTTCCCCACTCGCTGCTGCTCGAGTTGTTCACCGACGCGGGGATCGGCACCAAGATCGAGGCATCCACATGAGCCTTGCGGAGTTGCGGGAGCTGGAGCGGGCGAATGTGGTGCCCTCCTATGCGCGTTTGCCCGTCGAGTTCGTGCGGGGCGAGGGCGCGCGCCTGTGGGACAGCGACGGGGTGGAGTACCTCGACTTCCTGTGCGGCATCTCGGTGACGAGTCTCGGTCACTGCCACCCGCGGGTGGTCGCGGCCGTGCGCGAGCAGGTGGGACGGCTGATGCACACGAGCAACCTGTTCTACACCGAGCCCGCCATGCGGCTCGCCGAGGGGCTGGCGCAATCGAGCCTCGGGGGCAAGGTCTACTTCTGCAACTCCGGAGCGGAGGCCAACGAGGCCGCCATCAAGCTGGCGCGCAAGGCAAAGCCCCGGGGAGACATAGTCGTGGTCCACAACGCCTTCCACGGGCGCACCTACGGCGCCCTGTCAGCCACTCCGCAGGAGTCCAAGCAGGCGCCGTTCGCGCCGCTCGTGCCCGGCTTCCGGGCGGTCGCGCCTGAGCCGGCTGCGCTCGCCGCGGCGATCGACGAGCACACCGCCGCCGTTCTGCTCGAGCCGATCCAGGGGGAGGCCGGGGTGAACATCCTCTCCGAGGAGTTGCTGGCGTGTGCACGCGAGGCGTGCAATCAGCACGGGGCCGCGCTCGTCTTCGACGAAGTGCAGTGCGGCATGGGCCGCACCGGCACGCTGTGGGCCTACGAGCAGACGGGTGTCGAGCCGGACGCCTTCACGAGCGCCAAGGCACTCGGTGGCGGGCTGCCGATCGGCGCGCTCATCACCGGCCCGCGGCTGGCAGACGTGCTCCAGCCCGGCGACCACGGCTCCACGTTCGCCGCCGGCCCCGTGGTCGCCGCCGCGGCGCTTGCCGCCCTGGAGGAGACACACGACGAGTTGCTGCTCGCCAATGTGCGCGAGATGGGCGCGCGCCTGGCAGACGGGCTCGCGCAACTGCCCCACGTGCTCGCAGTGAGGGGACGGGGTCTGATGCTCGCGTGTGAGGTGGACCTCTCCGCGCCCGACGTCGTGCGCCGCGCGCTGCTCGCAGAGCATCTGATCGTCAACGCCACAGGACCCACCACCGTCCGGCTGCTGCCCCCGCTCACGATCTCCCCCGACGACGTCGACGACGCCCTTGCCCGGCTCGCTCGGGCGCTGGCCGGATAAGGTTCCGCGCCGTGACCGACTCCCCGCACGGCTTCCCGCCGCGAACCGCCTCCTACGAGGCCGATCCTGAGCAGGTGCGCCGTGTCCTCTTGCTCTACTCCGGTGGCCTCGACACGAGCGTCATGCTCAAGTGGATCCAGGACCAGTACGACGCCGAGGTCGTCTGCCTGACCGTCAACCTCGGACAGCCCGGCGAGGACTACGAGGTGATCGAGGGCAAGGCGCGCATGCTCGGCGCGCTGGACTGCCATGTCGTGGACGCCCGCGAGGAGTTCGCCCGCGACTACGTCATTCCCGCCATCAAGGCCAACGCGCTCTACGGTGGCGGCTACCCGCTGTTCACGGCGCTCGGACGCCCGCTCATCGCCAAGCTCGCCGTCGACCATGCGCGCAGCAGCGGCTGCGACACGATCGCCCACGGCTGCACCGGCAAGGGCAACGACCAGGTGCGCATCGAGGCGACCGTCGCGACGCTCGCCCCCGAGCTGAAGACGATCGCGCCCGTGCGTTCCTGGCAGATGGGCCGCGAGGAGGAGATCGCCTATGCGCAGGAGCACGGCATCCCGATCAAGACCCACCAGGCGGGTGGGACTGGATCCGAGACAGCCCCCTACTCGATCGACGACAACCTCTGGGGCCGCTCCTCGGAGGGACGTTGGATCGAGGACCTCGACCACGCCCCCGAGGACGACGTCTTCCAGCTCGTTACCCGCCCGGAGCTCGCGCCCGATCAGGCCGAGGTCGTGGAGGTCGAGTTCGAGCGGGGCGTTCCCGTTGGCCTCAACGGACTGCGCCTCGAGCTGGTGGAGCTGATAGAACGGGTCGCCGCCGTCGCCGCCCGCCACGGTGTCGGGATCGTCGACCACATCGAGGACCGCATCGTGGGCCTGAAGGTGCGCGACATCTACGAGGCTCCCGCCGCCGCGATCCTGCTGCCGGCCCACCAGGAGCTCGAGAAGCTCGTGTGCACGATCCACCAGAACCAGTTCAAGGCGCAGCTCGACCGTCAATGGGCCTACCTCGTCTATGCGGGGCTGTGGTGGGAGCCGCTGCGCACCGACCTCGACGCCTACATGGACAGCGTCAACGAGCAGGTAACGGGCACGATCGGCCTGAAGCTCTACAAGGGCCATGCGCGGGTCGTCACGCGCTCCTCGCCGAACGCCGTCTACGACCAGGCGCTCGCCTCATTCGGAGAGTCCGGCGGACTCTTCTCGCAAACCGCCTCACCCGGATTCATCGAGCTGTGGTCGCTGCAGTCGCGCATGGCCTGGCGCCTGCGCAACAAGTAGCCGAAGCTCCGGCAACACCGTCCGGTGGCGTCTCTAGGCTGTGCGCATCGTCGATTCACCTCGGCAATGCCAAGTCGTTCTTCATACGCATCGCGCGTCCGCGCGATTCATCAGGAGCTGTGCGAATTGATGGTCGAAGAGAGCGAGACGCCCGACATGGGCTCACAGTTGGACGCAGCAGCAGACGTGCTGGCCGAGCGTCGCGCTCGCCATGCCGACCCCGCCGTGATCCGCAGAGCCGAGGCCGCCGAGGCGGTCGCGCGCAACCTCGAGACCCACCTCGCCGCGCTCGAGCAGCGCATCGAGGAGGTCGGGCGCGAGCGCGAGCGGGTCGCTCAGCAGCTCACCGAACGCGAATCCGACGTCCGCGGCGTCAAGCAGCGCGAGTACACCGAGCAGCAGCTGCGCGTAGAGGCCGAGGAGCGCGGCGAGCGTCTGCAGCGCGAGATGCGCACCCAGATCCAGGAGCTGAGCAGCCGTCTGGAGGAGACCGAGCGCCACGTTCGCGAGCTCAGCGCCGAGCTCACCCAGCTGCGCGAGCGCGACGCGCGGCTCACGCCGATCGTACGCGAGCTGATGGACGTGGCCGCCGGGCTGCGTGCCGGTTTCGAGCGCGAGCTCACCACGCTGCGCGAGGAGCTCCAACAGCAGGTGGTCTGGGAGCGCGAGACATATGTCCGCGAGCTCACCGCGATGGGCGCCCGCATGGAGGATCTGCGCTTCGAGCTCACCCGCACCGCCGCCGACCTGCGCGCGCAACTCAGTGCCGAGCCATTGGACGCCGCCTTGCTCCAACACACCACCGAGCCTGAGTCCGAGCGCGAGGCCACCCACCGCAGGGAGATGGCCGATGCGCTCGTTGCGGCCGTCGAACGCCTGCGCACCCGCGTCGCCGAGGTCAAGGAGGCTGAGGCGGAAGAGCAGGCCGAGGCGGTGGCCGAGGTAAGTGTTGAGGAGACACACACCGAGGAGGCGCCCGTCGAGGAGCCTGTCGTCATCGAGGAGCCCGTCGTCATCGAGGAGCCTGTCGCTGTCGAGGAGCCCGTCGTCATCGAGGAGCCCGTCGCTGTCGAGGAGTCAGTCGTCG
>PLYX01000246.1:2672-32738 GCA_003151895.1 Solirubrobacterales bacterium | reverse complement strand
GGCCGAGGTAGATCGCGTCGAAGACGTAGGGGGCGCCGCAGCGGCGGCAGTGCTTGGCGTCGGCGGCGTGGGCCATGCCGTCGAGCGCCAATGAGTCGTCCTCGACGCCGTAGTAGAGGACCGAAGGCCGCTCGCGCCCAAGGTCGGCGACGAGCGGATCGTCGGCGTTGCAAACCAGGCGGGCGTTTTCGGCAGGGCCGCCGACGCGCACCGCGGCTGCCCAGCGTTCGGCGATCGTGTCGAGCTCGCCGTAGCGGTCGAGCTGGTCCCGGAACAGGTTGCAGAGCAGGATCGTCTTCGGATGCAGCTGCTCGGCCATCCGGTCGAGCCACAGCTCGTCCACCTCGAACAGGCCGAGCTCACCGGCGATCGCTCCGTGCGGACGGGTTGCCGAAAGCAGCGTCGAGGCGATGCCCCCGGCCATGTTGGCCCCCGCCTGGTTGTGCACGAGCGACATGCCGGCGCGCTCGAAGATGCTCGCGGCCATGGCGGCGGTGGTCGTCTTGCCGTTCGTGGCTGACACGAGCACGCTCCCGCGCGCCAGACGACCGGCCAGCGCGCCGATCGCCGACGGCTCGATCCGCACGAGCAGCTTGCCGGGCAGGCTCGTGCCGCCGCCGCCGCGCAGCCGGGCCACCGCCGCGACCGAGCGGGCCAGGGCCAGCTTGCACCCGAGCAGTCTGCTCATCGCCCGGCCGCCGCCGGATCTGAACCGGCGCGTTCGCCCGACCGGCTCTGCTCGCTCGCGTGCCCGTGGAGGAATGCCTGCTCGCCTGTGCCCTCGCGCGGCACGAGCATTCGCACGGCGCCGGGCGCCGCCCTCACGCGCACCGGCAGCTCGCCGATCGGATCGCCGTCGGCGTACAGCGTGAACGGACGGTCCGCCGAAATCTCCACTTCACGGGCGCGCCATACGCGCACGGAGGAGAGCTTGACGTGTGTCCCCTTGAACACCTTCGGCAGGTTCGCGAGGAAGCGCAGCTTGCTCACTCGCTCGATCGCGACGACGTCGAGCAGACCGTCGTCCAGGAGCGCGTCAGGCGCGAGCAGCATGCCTCCGCCATACGCCTTGGAGTTGGCGGCGGCGACGCTGTAGCCGGTGAAGGCATGGCTCTCCCCGGGAGGCCCTCCGTCATGCCCTCCGTCGGGATCCAGCCGGACATGGAAGCGAGCGGGATGCCAACCGAGCAGCGCCCGCAGGGCTCCATAGGCGTACACGAGGTTGCCCAGCCGCGCCGGCGCCTCGTTGGCGATGCGATTCGCGTCACTGTCGAAGCCCGCGCTCGCGATCCCCACGAAGGCGCGCCCGCCGACCTCGCCGAGGTCGATCTTGCGCGAGAACCCGCCCGCTACCGTCGCGCAAGCCGGGACGGGGTCTCCAGCGATGCCGAGCACGCGCGCAAGATCGTTGCCGCGCCCACCCGGCAGCACGCCCATGAGCGCGCCGGGAACCTCCCGCAAGATGTCTGCGACGGCGCCCACCATGCCGTCGCCGCTGAGGCACACGACCGTCTCTCCGGCCACGGCGGCCTCGCGCGCGAGCTCTCGCGCATGGGCAAGGTCGCGGGTCAGCTCGCGCCGCACGCGCAAACCGTGGGCCTGCAGGGCACGCTCGACGTCGGGAAGCGCCCGCCCGGCCTTGCCGCCTCCCGCGGAGGGGTTCACGATCAGGCAGACGCGGGGGGTCATGGTGCAAGCAAGCGTATTGGGCCGACCCACGAGCAGGCCGCGATGGCCGGGATCGCGAGTGTTGGGAAACGCGAAGGGCTGCTTAAGAATGCGCGAATACACCCCGGTTTCGGCGAATGCGGCCACTATGCTGCGGCGATGTCTGCCCGCCCACGCGTCGTGCGCCACCTCTTGTGGTGCTCTGTTGCGGCCACCCCGGGACTTGCGCTGACCGCCTGCGGGGCCGCCGCCACGGTGAACACGGCGGCGACCGCGTCGCAGCGCTCCGGCAGTCAACGCCCGGTGGCCGCGACGACCGGCTCCACGTCACCGTCCGGCGGTTGCGGGCCGGCCCGGGCGCCGGCCGCGAGGGGCGCGCAACAGATCTCCAAGCCGACGCTCAAGCTCAACCCGGCCAAGAGCTATGTCGTGACGCTCACCACCAACTGCGGCACGATCGAGATCCATCTCGACGTGCGCCAAGCGCCGCGCACGACCGCCTCGTTCGCGTATCTCGTCAAGCGAGGCTTCTACGACAACCTCACCTTCCATCGCGTGGCGAGCGGCTTCGTCATCCAGGGCGGCGACCCCAACGGCGACGGCTCCGGCGGTCCCGGCTACACGATCGTCGAGCCGCCCCCCGGTGACCTGCGCTACACGCTCGGCACCGTCGCGATGGCAAAGACCGGCACGGACCCGGCGGGCGCATCGGGCAGCCAGTTCTTCATCGTCACCACACGCGATGCCTCGCTGCCCCCGCAGTACGCGCTCGTCGGGAGGGTCCTCGGAAGCCTTGCCGGCGTCGAGGCGATCTCGAAGCTCCCCACCGACCCGCCGCAAGACGGCGCGCCCACGACACCGGTCGTCATCAGCCGGGCGACGCTGTCGATCGGCTGAGCCACGGCCGAGGTAGACGCAAGGCGCCTCGTGGCGCATCGCGGTCGTGGCGATCGCCGCTACTTGGAGGGGCTCTGTCCGCGCGAGTTGGGACCCTTGGCCAGTGCGCGGTCGCGGCGCCGGCGCCCGACCACCGCGACGATCGCGAGCGCGGCGATCGCCACGAACAGTCCAAGCAGGATGCCCGGCGCGAGGCTCAGCCCGCCGAAGGGCAGCGACACGAGCTCGACCACGCCCAGCCCGATCGCCAGCAGAGCGACGATCAGCAGGAGGATCAGCAAGATGCCCCGGACTCGCGCGAGGATGCCCGCGCTCGCGGGCGGGATCAACAGTCCCATTGCGCGCAGCGCGAGCATCTGACGGCCGCTCGGAGGAGCATGGCCGAGGCGCTCGACCGCCTCCTTGAGATCGCCCGCACGCCGTTCGGCCAGCGCCAGCGAGGCGTCCGCCATCCGCCGGATCTGCATGCGTTCCTGGGGGCGCGCCGCGGCTATCGAGCGCTGGAAGTAGGCGCGCGCCTGCTCGGCGTCAAAGCGCTCCGATGCGCGCGCTCCGAGGATCGCCAGCGCGGCGGACTTGTACTTCGTCTCCGTCTCGAGCTCCTCGTCGGAGCGCTGCTCAAGCGCTTGGATCGCCTGCTGGGCGCCGCGCTGCTCGATGCGGATCTGTCGTTGCTTGGGAGGCACGCGCCGCCCATTCTACGGACGTGTCTCCGCAAAGGTCTGCAAGCGCTATTCTCGCCACTCTGCAGCTCATCGAGACCAATGCGCCGCATCGCCTCACATCTCTCACTGATCGCCGCACTCGCCGCGATCGCCTTCGCGGGCCTGGCGACGGCGGCAGTCGCAGCGGGCAGCGCCCCGGGCGCGACCCCGGCAGCCGGCGCCTCGACGGGTGCGCCGACAGTGGGGGCGAGCGGAGCAGCGACCGGCGCCTCGGGCAAGCCCACGATCAACAGCGCGGCAGTCAACGCGGCGGTTCAGGAAGCTCTGAAAAAGGCCGCGGCACAAAAGGCGGCCGGTGGCTCGAGCGTGCCGAGCACGGGCTCTTCGAGCGAAAACCCCGCGTCCTCGGGCGCCTTCTCAAACCTGACAGGCGGCGGCGCAGAAGAAGCGAAGACGCCGACCACGGCGGGCAAATCGGCGGCCTCCTCCTCGGGCGCCGCCTCGTCGAGCGTGCTGGTGCTGATATTCGCCGCGGCAGGCCTGCTGCTCGCCGGGATCGCGTACTTCATCGTGCGCGACGCTCGCAGCGTCGCCCCGGCGGGAGACGGGCTGGGGGGGGCCAGCGACTCAGCCCGAAACCAAGCCGCCCGCTCGCGCAAGCGGCGTTCTAAGGCCAAGGCCGCCCGCCGTCAGCGCAAGCGCAACCGCTGATCGCGCAAGCGGGTCGCGCCGCGACGCACGCGCGCCGGAGAGGGAGGAGAGGATGAGCCGTGCGGCCCTCGCCGCGGGCTACGCGGCAGTGGAAGCCGCGGATGCGGGTCTCTGGGGACACCCGGGAGCGTCTTGCTGCCGCCGTCGTCTTCGGAGTCCGGCCGACTGTCGTCGTCCACTGCGTTCATCGCCGTATCCGAGCGAAACGGCAGCCACAGCATGAGCGAAGCGACCACGAGCTTCGTGAGCCCCAACAGCGCGAACGCCAGCCACAGAGACATCTCCATCGATGCTACTACGGGCAAGCTCCGCTTCCACTTTACATAAGATATATTATCGAGCGTTCCGTGCAAGACGTGCGGGTCGCCGCCCGAACCTTTCGTTCGCCGGGCCTTCCGGCACCCGACGCAGGCCGAGCAACGGCTATAACGTCCAAGCCATGGACCACACCGGCAACGGAATCGAAGTCGAAGGCCTGATCCGGGACTTCAAGGGCGGCGTGCGCGCGGTCGACGGCATCGACCTGAACGTGGCGCCCGGCGAGATCTACGGTTTCCTCGGCCCCAATGGCGCCGGCAAGTCGACCACGGTGCTGGTGCTCACGACGCTGCTGCCCCCGACGGCCGGCACGGCGCGGGTGGCGGGCCTGGACGTTGTCCATCACGGCGCGGAGGTCAGGCGCACGATCGGCGCCTCCCTGCAGGAGTCCGCGCTGGACCCTTTTCTCACCGGGCGCGAGCACATGCGCCTGCAGGGCGCGCTGCACGGACTGCCGAAGGCCGAGCGCCAGGCGCGCGGCAGCGAGCTGCTCGCGCGCGTCGGGCTGACCGAGGCCGCCGATCGCAAGGTGGGCGGCTACTCGGGCGGGATGAAGCGCCGGCTCGACCTCGCGCTGGCGCTGCTTCACCGCCCGCGGCTGCTGTTCCTCGACGAGCCCACGACGGGGCTCGATCCGCAGAGCCGGGCGGCGCTGTGGGACGAGATGAGGCGGCTCGCCGGCGACGGCGTGACGGTGTTCCTCACCACGCAGTACCTCGAGGAGGCCGACGTGCTCGCCGATCGCGTGGGGATCATCCACCGCGGCAAGATCGTGGCGGAGGGCACGCCGGCGGAGCTGAAGGCCGCGATAGGCCGTCAGAGCGTCGAAGCCGTCCCCGAGGACCCTGGCGATCGTGACCGTCTGGCTGCGGTGCTCCATCGCTTCGGCGATGAGGCGGCGGCGGCGCCAAACGCCGTCGCGACGCAGCTCCCCGAGGGCATGAGCGGCCTCGCCGAGATCGTGCGCGCCCTGGACTCGGAGGGGTTGCGCGTGGCCGACCTGCGACTGCACTCCCCCACGCTCGATGACGTGTTCCTCGCCAAGACCGGCCGCTCGCTCGAGGGCGCGGCTGAGGGCGGCGCCGAGAGCGACGGCCAGCCCGCGGCCGAGCCGCTGCGAGCATGAGGGAAGGGCGTGTGGCCACGCCCTGGCCGGTCCCGGCGGTGCTCCCGTGAGCGGCGCGCTGCCGGCCCAGGTCGGCGCGCTCGCCCGCCGCTCGATGCTCAAGACGCTGCGCCAGCCGTTTCAGGTCTTCCCGATCGTGTTCTTCCCGGCGATGCTGCTCGCCGTGAACGCCAGCGGCCTGCAGGCGGCCACGCACCTGCCCGGATTCCCCACGCGCTCCTACATCTCCTTCGCGATCGCGGTGGCGTTCATCCAGGGCGGCATGTTCTCGCTCATCAACACGGGCACCAACCTGGCCGAGGACATCGAGGACGGCTTCTTTCACCGGCTGGCGCTCACCCCGCTGCGGCGCGTGTCGCTGATCGGCGGCCTGCTCCTCGGTGTGGCCGTGCTGGGCGCGCTGCAGTCGGCGATCTACATCCTGATCGGCCTGATCGCCGGAGCGCATCTGGCGACCGGGATCGCCGGAGCGCTGGTGGTGATCGTGCTCGGCTCACTGGCGGCCACCGCGTTCGGCGCGTTCGGCTGCGTGGCGGCGCTGCGGACCGGCTCGAGCGAGGCGGTGCAGGGCCTGTTCCCCCTGTTCTTCGTGTTCATCTTCCTGTCCTCGAGCAACCTGCCGCGCAACCTCCTGCGGACCGGCTGGTTTCACACGGTCGCCACCTGGAACCCGATCTCCTATCTGATCGAGGGCTTGCGCAGCCTGTTCATCGCCGGCTGGGACCCGACCGCGCTTGCGCGCGGATTCGCTGTCGCGATCGGCCTGCTGATCGTGGGTCTCGTGCTCGTGGCCGGGGCGCTACGCACGAGGATGCAACGGACATGAGCGGAGCACGCGCGAGCAGCGGCATGTGGCGCGTGGCGCGAGCGATCGTCTGGCGCAGCCTGCACACCTACGTGCGCAGGCCCGACCTGTTCATCCCCTCACTTGTGTTCCCGCTCGTCTTCCTGGCGAGCTTCGCGGGTGGACTGTCCGCGCTCGGCTCGGCGCCCGGGTTTCGCTTCCCGGCCGGCTACACGGCGTTTCAGTTCGTGTTCGTGCTGCTGCAGTCGGCGATGTTCGGCGGCCTGTTCACCGGCTTCACGATCGCGTTCGACTTCGAGAGCGGGTTCGCTCGGCGGCTGATGCTGGCCGCGGGCGATCGCCGCGGCATCGTGGCGGGGTACATGCTCGTGGCTCTCACGCGCGCGGCGATCACGCTCACGGTCGTCACCGCGGTCGCCCTGGCGGCCGGCATGCGGATCACCGGAGACGGGGTCGACGTGTTCGGTCTCTACGGCCTGGCGACACTGCTCGTGCTCGTCGGCTATGGGTGGGCGGCCGGCGTCGCCTTCCGCTTCCGTTCGATCCAGGCGGGCCCGCTGATGCAGACTCCGGTCTTCTTGATCCTGTTCCTGGCGCCGGTATATGTGCCGCTCGCGCTGCTCAGGGGCTGGATCCACACGGTTGCGAGCGTCAACCCGGCGACCGCGTTCCTCAGCGCCGGCCGCGGGCTCATCTCCGGGGCGCACGACCACACGGGACTTGCGTTCGCGTGCGCGATCGTCCTCATCCTCGTGTTCGCGGCGTGGTCGTTCGCCGGGCTGCGCGCCGCCGAGCGCTCGCCGTAGGGGCCGGCTAGCTGCGCCGCTCCTCGCTGAGCGGCGTCCCCTGCGCATCGGCGGCCTGCGGCGGTGGCCATGGCCCGAGCCAGTCGTCGCGGGCGCCGTCCATCGTGATGACCGAGCCCGAGAAGAAGTCACCGGCGGGCGAGGCGAGGTAGGCGACGAGCCAGGCGAACTCCTGCTCTGTGCCCATCCGCCCGAGCGGGATCGTGTGGCTGATGCGCTCGACAATCGCTTGTGGGTACTTCGTGAGCAGAGTCTGGGTTTCGAACTGGCCGGCGGCCAGCGCCAGCAGGCGGATGCCGAAGCGGGCCCACTCCACCGACAGGGTGCGCATCAGGTTCTCAACGGCGGCGCGGGCGGCGCCCGAATGGGCCATGCCGGGCATGCCGTTGTGCGGGGAGAGCGTCACGCTGAACACCTTTCCACCGCGCCCGGAGGGGA
Source organism: Solirubrobacterales bacterium (assembly GCA_003151895.1). Taxonomy (GTDB): domain Bacteria; phylum Actinomycetota; class Thermoleophilia; order Solirubrobacterales; family Solirubrobacteraceae; genus Palsa-744. Next base: position 25,304 of record PLYX01000246.1, on the reverse strand, counting down.
TCATCGCCCTGGTGGCCACCGCATGGGTGACGAGCCAGGTGCCCTCCACGTTCAGCCGGATCACCGTGCGGAAGCCCTTCGGGGTGATCGACTCGGNNCGTTGTTGACGAGCAGATCGATCTGGCCGTGGCGTGCGAGGACCTCATCCACCATCGGATCGACCTGGTGCTCCTCGCGGATGTCGCATACGTGAGCCTCGATCAGCCCGCGCGGGTCGGCGGCGACGGTCTGGCGCAACGGCTCCTCGCGACGCCCACAGATCACCACGCGGGCGCCACAGCGGGCGAGCTCGAGCGCCGTCTCACGGCCGAGACCGGTGCCGCCGCCGGTGACGATCGCCACCTGGCCGTCCAGCAGTGACGGTGAGAACAGTCGCGAACGCTCATCGTCGGGCAGGACCGGGGTCATGGCGGGTGAGCTTACGACCTCAACGGCTCATCCAGAGCGTTCATGACCCAAGCACGACCCAAACCCCTCATGAAAAGCGCCGAATCGACCGATGCCTGATATACGACGCCTGCGAACGGGTAGAGCTTTGTATGCACCCGTTCCAGATTTTCCGCCGTCATTGCGGACCTTCCGCCTGTTTCGTGGGTTATGAGGTGCGGGAAGGTGGCTGTGCAGGAGGCGTCGAACCACGTCAAACGAATGAGTCCAACAGGAATGATTGACAACGCAACTATCGCGGCGTATAATCCCGACTCCAAGCATCGGATTACGAGGGTGGCGCAGTCGGCCGCAGGCCGACGAGCCGAGCCCCTCGACATTGCCAATAGAGAGACGCTCATGCCACATCCCACGAAGAAGCCCACCACAACTGTAGATACAGCCGAGACGTTCATCCCGGAGTCCGTCGACCAGCTGCTCGCGCACTCGCGGCGCTACCCCCTGCTCACCCCCGAACAGGAGATAGAGCTCGCCCAGGAAATTGAGCGCGGCGACCTGACGGCCAAGGAAAAGCTGATCAACTCGAACCTGAGGCTGGTCGCGTCCAACGCAAGGCGCTACCAGAACCAGGGCCTGCCGCTCGCGGACCTTGTCCAGGAGGGCATGCTCGGGCTCATCAGAGCCTCCGAGAAGTTCGACTGGCGCAAGGGATTCAGGTTCTCCACGTACGCCACCCTGTGGATCAGACAGGCCATCCAGCGCGGTCTGGAGAACTCGGGGCGAACCATCAGGCTGCCCGTGCACGTGGCGCAACGCTCGCGCAAGGTTGGACGCGTGGAGCGCGAGCTGTCGGTCAGGCTCGGCCGCGAGCCCACGCTCGAAGAGCTCGCCGAGGAGACCGGACTGCCCATCGAGCAGGTAGAGGAGGTGCGCCACCAGCGCGCCGCCCTCGTGAGCCTCGATCAGCAGATCGGCGACGACGGCGACACCGCCCTGGGCGACCTGCTCCCCTCCGACGCCGAGGCGCCCGAGGACACCGCCTGGGACAACGAGCGCGAGCGGATCGTGCACAACGCGATTGCGAAGCTCCCCGACACCGAGCGAACCGTGCTGACTTTGAGGTTCGGCACCGGACGCGAGGAGCCACAAACGCTGACCGCCATCGGCAAGCGCCTCGGATTCTCCGCCGAGCGGGCATCCCAGCTCGAGCAGCGAGCGCTGAAGAAGCTCGCCGAGTCGCCCGAGCTCGCGGCGCTCCGCGAGGCCGCCTGAAGATTAAGTGCCCCCCGCTGGTCGTCTCGACGGCCGGCGGGACCGCCCGCCCCCGCGCTGGTCGTCCCGTCGATCGGCGGGACCGCCCCCCGCCGATCATTCCGTCGGCCGGCGGGACCGCCCCACGCGCGCGGGGGCCTTACTTCACGACGAGTGTCCCTTCCATGCCGGCCTGACGGTGGCCGGGAACCGAGCAGTAGAACTTGTAAGTGCCCGGCTTGAGGTTGAGCGTGAGCGCCTTGCTCCCACCCTGGAAGGTCGGGGTGGCGCCCACCACCGAGCCCGAGGAGGATTCGACCGTGACGTTGTGGGAGAGCGGCGAGTTGTTGGTGAAGGCGATCGCCACCTTCCCGGCCTTCGCGCTCAGCGAAGTCGTTTCGTACTTCAACTGGCCTTCCGAGTTGGCCGCGAGGCTGAGGGCGCCGGCCGGCGCCGGGGATGTCGTGGACGTCGATTGCGCTGTGGTGGCAGGCGTTGTGGAGGGGGTGGACGCGGACGAGCTGGTGCCGCTCGAGCCTCCGCAGCCGGCCAGCGCGAGCATCCCGCCGGCCAGCGCGAGCAGCGGGACGATCGGTTTACGCCGGAGCCTTGCTTGATCTGCTGTGTGAAGCGTCACGGCTGGTCCTCCGTCGGTAGGGGTCGCATCACCTTAAGACGTTGCCCGGTCTGAATCCTTCCCACACGACCCGTTTTGACGCCTTGCCCGCTGTCATCCACATGCGAGGGTACCCGGCCGGACGGCCTTTACGCCGAGTTGGGGGGCCGTGTCGAGGGCTGATCAGATCTTTGACACGTCGAGGCCCGTGCCCTGCAGCAGAGCGTTGGCCTTGGCGTTGAGGATAGTGAACTCACCGGTGAGGATCAGCACGCCGAGCGCGATCATGACCGCCCCGCCGATTCCCACGATCAAGGGGAAGTGACGCTTGACGACGGCGAGCGCGCCGCTCATGCGCTCGAACGCCACCGCGATCAGCAGGAACGGGATTGCAAGTCCAGCCGAATAGAAGGCGAGCAGGATCGCCCCGTGGGCGGCGGAATTGGAGACCGCGGCCTGAGTGAGGATCGCGCCGAGCGTGATGCTCGTGCACGGGGTCCACGCGATCGCGAACGCGGCGCCGGCGAGCAGCGGGCCACCCCGCCCGGCCAGCCGCAACAGCGACTCGGAGTGCCACTGGAAGTTGAGCGCGTCGACGAACGGGGTGGCCAGGAACGCGACGCCCATCAGCACGATCAGAACGCCACCGACCTGCTGAAGCGTCTGGCGGTGCGTGTTGAGAGTCGAGCCGATTGCGGTGGCGCCGAGGCCGAGCAGGATGAAGATCAGCGAGAAGCTCGCGATGAAAAGGAGGCTCGGGACGAGCACACGGCGTGTCCCCGCGTGCTGAATGTCGGCCGGGGCGACACCGATCACCGTCGAGAGGTAGCCGGGCACGAGTGGCAGCACGCACGGCGAGAGGAACGACACGAGCCCCGCGGCGATCGCCACCGGGATGCCGACGCCGGTGGCCGTGTCGGAGGTTTGCCCCGCGGCGGCGAATATGAGCTGGACGTGACTCATGACTGTGTGAGGACGGCACGCAGCTCGGCGACCTCTCGCTCCAGTCGTGCGACGCGATCGTATAGGTCATCCGGCGGTGCGATCGAAGCCGGTTGCGCGCTTGAAGCGGACGGTTGCGCGAGCTCGCGGCTCCCCCGCGCGATGTGCGTTGGAGTCGAGGGCCGGCTTCCGTTGGAGCTCTCGGTTGACGAGTCGCCGAGCTGTTGCGCGTAGCGCTCCTCCTTCTGACCTGGGCGACGGTCGAGCTGCGCGACGAGCCCACGCCCGATCAGCGCCGCGAGCGTCTCGTGGACGCCGTCGAGCCCCGCAAAGGCGTGGAGCCGCTCGCCGCGCTGCTTGAGCTCGCCCGGTGTTTGCGGGCCACGCAGCATCAGCACACACATGATCGCCTGCTCACCGTCGGACATCGGCAGGGCTTCGGAGAGCAGATGACGGTACTTCGCGGCGCGGCTGCCGCGCCCGCTGGCCAGGCGCGTGTAGCCGCGGCGCTCGAGACGGTGCAGTGCGTCACGGATGACGGCGTCGTCGTAGTCGACCACGGGCTCGCGGTTGGTTGCCTGGTTGCACGCCAGGCGCAGCGAGTTCAGCGAGAGCGGGTAGTGGTCGGGCGTCGTGCGCTGCTTCTCAAGCAGGCATGCGAGCACGCGGATCTCAGAGTCGGAGAGGTCCATTGCCCTCAATCCTACGATCCTTCAGCCCTGTTGGCGGCAACGGGGCCCTAAGATCGAGTGGGTGAACGGATCGATCGTGGGTAAGGCAGGGCTTCCACAGTGAGCAGCCAGCCCTTCGGCGACGGGCGATCCGGCGAAGGACGCCACGGCGCGCGGTCCAACCGGTCGAAGCCCACCACACCACCGCGGGACATTTCCTCCGCGCATGTCTCGCTGCGCCGCATCGGGGCATTGTTCGCGCCCTACCGCGCACGCCTGAGCGGGCTGCTGGCATTGATCTTCCTGTCAGCCGGCCTGGGGGTGATCAGCCCGTTCCTGCTGCGCGGGGTGATCGACACGGCGATCCCCAAGCACGACACGAAGCTGCTGAGCCTGCTGGTGGGCGGGATGATCGCGCTGTCGATCGTCGGTGGTGTGATCGGAGTGGCGCAAACGTGGATCTCAAACCAGGTGGGCCAGCGCGTGATGCACGACCTGCGCGCCGCGGTGTACGCCCACCTGCAGCGGATGTCGCTCGCGTTCTTCACACACACGCGCACGGGCGAGGTGCAGTCGCGGATCGCCAACGACATCGGTGGCATCGACAGCGTTGTGACCTCGACCGCGACCTCGATCGTCCAGAACGTCACGACCGTGGTGGCGGTGGTGGTCGCGATGATCCTGCTCGATTGGCGTCTGGCGGCGTTCTCGCTGTTCCTGCTGCCTTTCTTCGTGTGGCTCACGCGCCGCGTCGGCGAGGAGCGCAGGCGCATCCAGTCGGTGCGCCAGGGGCGCCTGGCGGACATGTCGACGCTCGTCGAGGAGTCGTTGTCCGTGTCGGGGATCCTGCTCGGCAAGACGATGGGGCGCTCGCCGGAGCTGGTTCGCCGCTTCAGCGACGAGTCGGGTGAACTGGCGGACCTGGAGGTGCGGGCACGGATGGCGGGGCGCTGGCGGATGGCCTCGGTGCAGATGAGCTTCGCGATCATGCCCGCGGCGGTGTACTGGTTCGCGGGCTACAGCATCGCGCAGGGCAGCGCGGCTATCTCGATCGGGACCGTGATCGCGTTCACGACGCTGCAGACACGGGTGCTGTTTCCGATCCAGTCGCTGCTGTCGGTGGGGCTTGAAGTACAGACCTCCTTGGCGCTGTTCGGGCGCATCTTCGAGTATCTCGACCTGCCGGTGGACATCGAAGAGCGCGCCGACGCCAGCGAGCTGAGCGGTGTCCGCGGCGACGTGCGCTTGGAGGACGTGTGGTTCACGTACGCCTCGGAGGAGCGCTGGACGCTGCGGGAAATAGCCGCCGAGATCCCGGCGGGGACGCGTACCGCGCTCGTGGGTGAGACGGGCTCGGGCAAGACCACGCTCGCCTATCTGGTGGCGCGGCTGTACGAGCCCCAACGCGGGCGGGTGGAGATCGACGGAGTGGACATCCGCGACATGACGCTCTCCTCACTGGCGGCCACCGTGGGCTTGGTGTCCCAGGAGACCTACCTGTTCCATGCCTCGATCCGCGAGAACCTGCGCTTCGCCTGCCCGGAGGCGACCGACGAGGAGATCGAAGACGCGGCGCGCGCGGCGCAGATCCACGAGCTGATCTCCTCGCTGCCGGAGGGCTACGACACGCCCGTGGGCGAGCGCGGGTACCGCTTCTCCGGCGGGGAGAAGCAGCGCATGGCGATCGCCCGCACGGTGCTGCGCAACCCGCCGGTGCTGATCCTCGACGAGGCGACGTCGGCGCTCGACACCGAAACCGAGCGTGCCGTGCAGCGCGCGCTCGACGATCTCTCGCGAGGGCGCACGACGCTCGCGATCGCTCACCGCCTCTCCACGATCCGCGACGCCGACCAGATCCTCGTGCTCGACTCCGGACAGATCGTGGAGCGGGGCACCCACGAGGAGCTGCTGGACTTGGGCGGGCGCTACGCGGCCTTGCTCAGCGGGGCGGCCGTCGCCGAGGATCATCCCGGCGCCGATGCGCCGGCAGCACTCGCCTGAGTATCTACTTCACAAGCTCAGCAAGCACCTTGGATAGCCGGCCGCCCTGCCACGCGATCGGCGAGCTGCCGGGCCGCTCCACGACGAGTGTGGCGCCGGGGATCGCGGCGGCGTAGCGCTCGGCGACCGCCAGCGGATGGCTCGGGTCGGCCTCGTCGCGGCTGGCGACCACGAGGGTGGAAACCCCGACGGACTGCAACCCGCCCCACGCCTCGAATGGCCTGGAGCGCGGTGTCGCTTCGAGCGCGTCGGCCACGGCGAGCGGGTGGTCGTGGAGGGCCAGACGCTGTCGCAAGACCTTTTCGACCGTGTCGCGCCACGCGGCCGGGATCGGATCGAGGTCGTAGGCAGTGACGAATCCCTCCACTCCCCCCTCCCTCAAGCCCCGCGCGAGCTTGTCCCAACCGGCGTAGGCGGCAGGCTCCGTCGCGGCGTCGGGGTCGAACGCGGGCGTGATCAGCCCGAGCGCGAGCACCCTGTCGGGGTGATCGAGGGCAAAGCGCAGCGCGGTCTGCGCGCCCATCGACGCGCCCGCGAGGATCGCTCGCTCGATGCCCAGCTCGTCGAGCACGGCCCGCAGATCGTCGGCCAAGAGCTCGTAGGTGTAGGCGTCGGGCACGGGCGCCGGGCTGGAGTGGCCGTGACCGCGCGCGTCGTAGGCCACCACCCGGTGACCCGACCGCTCCAGGGTTCGCGAGCCCATGACCACGTAGCGCCGCGTGGCGGTGAGGCCGTGTTGCAGCACGATCGGGATACCGGTGCCGCTCTGCTCGCCCGAGAGCCTCACTCCCAGGCCGGCGTCGATCTCGAAGTCGGCCGCGGCGTCAGGCATTGACGGCGGCGTGCTCGCGCACCAGCTCCGCCGAGCGCTGTGGTTCCTCCCAGAAGAACAGGTGGCCGACCCCGTCGAGGATCTCCAAGCGCGAACCGGGTATGAGCCCGGCGATCATGTGGCCGTTCTGGACGGGCAGCATCTCGTCGAGGGTGCCGTGCACGACGAGCGTGGGCGCACGCAACTCGGGCAACCGCGCGCTCGTGTCGTGACCGGTGATGGCGCGCATCTGCTCCATGATCACAGGGACCGGCACGGCGTAGCGCAGGCCGTCCTCGAGGAACGTCGCGTAGGCATCCTCGTCGGCGGCGAAGCTCGCTGAGACGTTGACCTCCCAGGCTGTGCGGATCGCCCGTTCGCGGTCGCCGGAGGACATGGCTTCCGCGAGCCGGCGCATGACGCTTTCGCTGGTGAGCGAGCTGCCCTCGCCCCCACTGTAGGTGCAGCCGAGCGTCAGGGAGCGTATGCGCTCGGGGTGTGCGAGCGCGAGCTCCTGCGCGACCATGCCGCCCATCGAGATGCCCATGACGTGGGCGGAGTCGACCTCGAGCGCCCGCAGGAGGCCCGCGGCGTCCTGCGCGAGGTCGGCGATCGTGAACGGCTCGCCCGTCTTGGTGGAGTCGCCTGCGTCGCGGTGGTCGTAGACGATCGTGTCGAAGTCGCGACGCAGCTCCTCGAGCAGCGGATCGCCCCAGTGGTGCTTCGTGCCGCTCATGCCCATGATGAGCAAGAGCGGCGGACCGCTGCCGGCGCGGTCGAAGCTGAGCTCGATGTCCCCTGCCTTGGCGAGCGCCATCGTGCGAGGAAGAGTACACGCGCGGCCCGAGCTCGCCGCACCTCGCGACCCAAACCCTCCTACGCCCGCGACACGAGCCGTCTTATACCGGCAGCTCGAGCTGCCCGGCTGGGTCCCCTCCCCGCCGCTTGCCACCGGTGGGGACGCCGCGCGAGGCGAGTCCGGCGACCCGCACGCCCAGCAGGCGGACAGGCTGCGGCGGGGAGTACTCCTCGAGCAACGCGAGCGCCACGCGCGTGACCTGCTCGGCGTCGCACGTGGGCGCGGCCATGGTGCGTGCGCGTGTGACGGTGGAGAAGTCGTCAAGGCGCACCTTGATGGCGATCGTACGCCCGTGATGGTCGTGGGCAGCGAGGCTCGCGCACAGCTGGCCCGCCATCTCGCGCAGCGCGTCTCGCAGCCGAGCTGGATCGCCGATGTCCTCGTCGAACGTGGTCTCGCGCGACTCGGAGACGACCTTGCGCGCCTCGCTCACCTCGCCGTCGTGTTCGAAGCGGGCACGGCGGCGCAGCTCGCGACCGTGGTTGGGCCCGAAGCGCTCCACGAGCAGCTGCTCGGGCGCGCGGGCGAGGTCGCGCAGGGTGCGCAAGCCCATCGTGTCGAGCCTGGCGGCGGTCTTCGGGCCGATGCCTGGCACGAGGCCGGGCGCGGCGCCGGCGAAGCGGGCGCACGCCTGCTCACGCGTGAGCACGACGAAACCGGCCGGCTTCTCCGCGTCGGAAGCGACCTTCGCGACCAGCTTGTTCGGTCCGATCCCCACAGAGCAGACGAGCTCGGTGGCGGCCGCGACGTCGGCCAGGATGCGGCGCATGGCGGCGCGCGGCGAGTAGAGGTCGCTCAGGTCGAGATAGGCCTCGTCGAGCCCGACAACCTCGACGCGGTCGACATGGGAGCGCACTATCTCCATCATGCGCTGTGACACTTCGCGGTAGTGCGCCCCGTCGGGTGGCAGGAACACGGCCTGTGGGCACAGCCTGCGCGCGCGTGCGGCGGGCATCGCCGATCCCACACCGAAGCGGCGTGCCTCATAGCTCGCCGTGGTCACCACCGCGCGCGGCCCACTGCCCGCCACGACGACCGGCAGCCCGCGCAGCTCGGGCCGGCGATTCAGCTCGACGGAGACGTAGAAAGCGTCGCAATCGACATGGGCCGTGCTCAACTCGGACGACTCGACGGACATCTGGCCGAATCTAGCGCCCCTTCCGGCGCACCTTGCGACAAGCACGTCGTTCATCCCCGCTCCGTTGAAACCCCTTGCCTTATGCCGCCCCGGGGGCTAGAATAAATGCCGTGACGGTCATCGTATCTGCGCCTGAGTTCATTATGGAGGGTCTCTCGCCCCGCGAGCGCGAGGTGGTTTCCGGCGTATATCTGGAAGGACTGACGAGCCGCGCGGTCGCCAAGCGGCTCTCCATCAGCGAGGGGACGGTCCAGAAGATCCTCGTGAATGCTACGAGGAACCTGCTCACGGACCTGGCGCGGACGGTCGGGACTCGACGGCGGCTGGAGGACCTGATCGACGTGATGCTTCCCGAGTCAGTTCCTTCGCCTGCGGAAGCATGGCACGCCCAGCAGAGTGCGCAGGCGCGCAGCGAGCTGCTGAAGAAGTTCGGGGCGCTCACAGCCGAGCAGGTGGCCAACCAGGCAGGCTCAACAGCCAGTAACCGCTCGGCGCTGGCGTCACGATGGCACAGCGAGGGACGAATCATCGGAGTGCCGTTGCATGGCCGCACGCTGTATCCGGCGTTTCAGTTTCGCGATGGACGGCCGAGTCCCATCGTCGCGCGCGCGGGAGCGATCCTGCGCGATCGGGGCCTGAGCGGTTGGCCGCTCGCGCTGTGGTTCACCACGCCGAGCGGCTGGCTGTGGGATCGCCGCCCGGTTGACCTCCTCGACGAGGATCCCGAGCGGGTCCTCGCGGCGGCCGGCGAGGCGCTGTCGCTTCCCGCTTGAGCAGCCTTCCGGAGCCGCCCTCGCGAGGCCGGCTCGCGCCGGGGCTGGAGACGATGCCGGCAGGCACGCGCTTGGTGCGGGTCCACGAGCGCTATCGCGGTGCGATCGACTTCAACTCGTCCCCAGAACCGATCGCTCGGTTTCGCCCGATCGGCAAGCCGGTGGTCCCGACCCTGTACGCCGGGGTGGACGAGGACGTGGCGCTCGCTGAGGGCCTGTTCCACGACGTTCCAATAGGTCCGGACGTCATCAGGCAGTACTTCCTCGCCGGTCTGAACGGCCGGGTCATCAGCGAGCTGGCACCCACGCGGGATCTCGCCCTTATCCAGCTTCACGGATACGGGCTTCAGCGACTCGGCCTCACGCACGGCGAGCTGATCGAGACGCCGGCGGCAGAGTACGAATGGACGGCGCGGTGGGCACGTGCCCTCCACGCGGCTGACCCGCAAGCGGACGGGCTGGTGTGGATGAGCCGACGGTTCACAGGGCGCAGGGCGATCATGCTGTGGCGGGGAAAGGGAAGAGTTGGGCACAATGACCTCATCATCACGACGCCAGCGCGTCCGCTGTGGGAGGGCGCCGGCCGCGAGCTGGTCCTTGAAGCCGCGCGGCGGGCCACCATCCGGCTCATCGCGTAGAGCTTCAGAAACCGTTCGATAGCAGCGCAGTTGCAAACGCGTCGGCGTCGAGGTGGGCTACGGTATACATTGCGTATGATATTGTTGTGATTCGTATGGGAACACTTGTTCAGATCCGCGACGTGCCCGAGAATGTGCACCACACGCTAAAGGCCCGTGCGGCCGCCTCGGGTGTCTCCTTCTCCGAGTATCTGCGCTCTGTGCTCGCGCGCAGCGCATCCCGGCCTACTCCGGCCGAGCTCTCCGAGCGTATCGCCGCACGTGGCATCGTTGAGCCGGACGAGTCGAGCGTGCTCGCCGTACGGTCGATTCGTGATCACGGCGAGTGACCGTCCTCGATACGTCCGCGGTCGTCGACTTCCTGCTGGGCGTCGGCGTCGCGCAGCAAGTCGAAACGCTCATGACGGCCGAGAACGAGCTTGCCGCGCCTGACCTGCTGATCTTCGAGGTGCTAGCCGTCCTGCGGCGAGAGGTGTTTCGGGCAGAAATCAGCGAGGATCGCGCCGCTGGCGCCGTGCAGGATCTCGGCGACCTGCCGGTTGAGCTCTTCCCCTGCCTCCCACTGCGCCAGCGCGTGTGGGCGCTGCGGCGTAACTTCACGGCGGCAGATGCCTTGTTCGTCGCCCTCGCCGAGCAGCTGGACGAGCCGCTCGCCACCAAGGACAGCGCCCTTGCCGCCGAGGCCGCCAAGCACGCGAACGTCACCGTGTTCGAGCTATAGAGATCCCGACGCGTCTGGCTACACGACGGCGTCGATGTTGAGGCGTATGTAGTCGACGACTACCGGCTCCCCCAGCGTGTCGAGCACGTCGTCCATGAACCGCTCGCGCAGCTCTACAGGCAACTGCTGGACGTGGGGGCCGAGAACGATCGTCGCGAGGAACTCGCGTGGATGGTCGGGCTGGCGGGGCGCCGGCGTGAGCCGGCACTCGGCCGAGCTGAAGCCTGCGGCAAGCAGACGCTCGCGGGTCTCAGTCGGCCCGGCGTAGTTCCAGGGTGGCCGCCAGTCGGCGAAGCGCTCCGCATACCGCTCACGGGCGAGCACCGTAGCCACCCGGCCGCGAAGGATGTCGATGTTGCCCTCTCCCCCGCACTGCGCAGCCATCCGCCCGCCGGGACGCAGCGCGGCGTGCAGGCGCCGGAAGAGCAGGTCGTGGTCGGAGATCCAGTGGAAGGTGGCAGTCGAGAGGATCGCGTCGACGGGCTGTTCCAGCTCGAGCTCCAGCAGGTCAAGGACGCGGAGGTCCACCCCGGGGCCGAGGCGCCGTCTTGCGGCGTCCACCATCGAGGCCGACTGGTCAACCCCGATCGCGCGACCGTTTGGCAGCTGCTCGAGCAGCGCCTCGGTGATCCGCCCCGACCCGCAGCCCGCGTCGAGCACGACCTCGGTGCCGGTCAGGTCCAAGCGCGCGAGCACTTCGAGCCCGAGCGCCTCCATCGGCCCCGAGATGCGGTCATATGTGGCACCGTCCCAGTCGCGAACCCGTGACATACCGTCTGAACGCCAAGGACTTCGGCCCGAAGCGAACGAGGCCGGGCGTCGCCTCAGGGCTCGTCAGTCAGCGGCACGCTCAGCGGGCGTCGATCGCTGTGCACGACCAGCTCATCGACTTCCAGACGGCCGACTTTCACCTTGCGCACGTCGAGCCGCCCGATCGCGGCACGCTTGATCGCCAGGCGCCGAATCGCCACCGCCCCGACGGCGAGAGCTCCGAACGCGCTCGCCCCGAGCGCAAACGACCCGACGGCGATGGAGCCGACCGACACGGCACGCAACTCCCCGACCTTCTTACGCTGAGAAGTTCGGCGATAGCGTCGCTTCGCACGCCTCATCCCGCGGGCCACGCGCACGGCGCGCCAAGCCGCCGTCGTCATGACGGCGGCCTTCTTGCGGGCACGCTCTCTGTCCGCACACTTGCGGGCAGGCTTTGCGTTTCGATGTTTGATGGCCTTCGTCACGATCGCGTGGGGCAGTCTCCTACATTCTAGTGGGGTTCGCATCGGTAGCTACCCGCGGGATGCTCGCGCAAAACGGCGAGGCACGGTCGACCCGCGCCCTGCCGGTGTGATCGGTGTGCGCTAACGCGTGCTCCACACGTTGCCCACGCCTTCGAACCCAAGCGCACGCTTGGTGGCTTCGGTGAGATCGAATTCGCGACCTGCGACGTATGGTCCGCGGTCCACCACCGGTATGCGCACCGAACGCCCGCCGTAGCGGAGCGTGATGAGCGTCCCGCATGGGAGCGTTTTGTTGGCCACGCCCATCGTGGAGGCGGTGAGCCGGCCACCGCACGCAAGACCACCTCCCCCGCCGTACCACGAGGCGCCGGCGAGACGGTAGGATCTCAAGCGCCCGATGTTGCGGTGTGAGCTGAGACCGCGAGGATCACCGGCGAACATGACCCGCACACGCTCGGTGAGTAGGCGGTGCGGGGTGTAGCGCAGCACGAAACGGCCGCGAGGCCGCGTGAGGGTGTGCGAGATGGTGCGCCAACCGTGGCGCCCGAAACGCTGGAGGTCAACCGTGCGCCCGGCCAGACCGGGGCGCAACGTGCCGGCGACGATCGCCGCGCTCCCGTCGAGCACGTCCAGATCGACCCTGTGTATCCGCAGCTTCACCCGCCCGGGCGGGACCGGCGGCACGACAGGACCGATCAGCTGGGCAACCGAGGCGCCAGCTGGAGTTGTGGGAATACCCGGTAGTGGCGGTACCGACCCGGGTGATGACGGCGCGGTTGCGCCGGCGGCGCCGCCGACGGGTAGAACGGTGAGCGCTGCGGCACAGGTCAAGCTCGCGCCAAGCAACGCCGACTGGGCGCGAAGAACGCGCCCGGTTATGTGCGGCCTCAACAAAGAGGTCCTCCTTGGTGTTTCCGCCTACGGGGTTAGCTGTCGGGCTCACACCCGCCGGCAGCACGAATCCGTACGTGCTCCGGTCGGGCGTTACAGCCGCATCAGCGGCCGATTCGCCCCATCCGGGCCCAAACGACAGGCCCGGCAGTGGGTCCCCCGCTCGCCTTCATCCACGAAGACGACTCGGCAGGGTCAGGCATCCGAGACGCTAACCGACAGTTGGAGACGAATAGTGTGAGAAGAGTCACACATGTCCAAGCCTCCGGCGGTAGCCGTCACCGCAATGTCGCTCCCGTCTTCCTGCGCGTGCGCCGGCAACCTCGCTGCTACTCGTCCTCCCCGCGAGTCGCCCCGCCAAGCCGGTTGAGCATCATCGCCTCGGCCATGCGCAGCAGGCCGATCGTGGTGTGCGGGCGCGCTTCGCTGCTGCGCACCGACACGTCGGAACCGTGCGGTCCAAGGACCTCGACGATCGTGCACACGTTGCCGATCTCGCAGTCGTCGCCGTACCGCCCTTCGAGCGCCTCCATCTGCGCCGCCACGACCTGCCCGATCTTCGATTGGTCAAACGTCATTCGCCAGTCCTCCTGAGAGATGGTTTCTCGGTCTTGCGTCCTACATGAGCGCAGACCCAGGACTACGAATACACGATGTGGCGCTCAACGGTGTCCTGCGCCGCCAACCAACCGCGCCGGTCGGCCCGCCTTCCTATTCGAGCTCGCCGCCCGGAGAGACACATCCCGACATTGACGAGGCGCCCCAGACCCGCGACAATCAGAACGGATGTCAAACCCCGACCGCCTGACCGGCCTGGACTCGGCCTTTTTGCACCTCGAGGATCACGGCTCGGCGCACATGCACGTTGCCTCGGTGATGGTGTTCGAAGGGCAGGCGCCGACGTACGAAGACATGGTGGAGCACATTCTCTCGCGGCTGCACCTCGTGCCGCGCTACCGCCAGCGACTCGCGTTCGTGCCGCTCGGCCAGGGCCGTCCGGTGTGGACGGACGATCCGCACTTCAATCCCCGCTACCACATCCGCCACACAGCGCTTCCCCGTCCTGAAGACGAGACGGAGCTCAAGCAGCTTGCGGGACGCATCTTCTCCCAGCGCCTGGACCGCTCCAAGCCTTTGTGGGAGATGTGGCTCGTGCAGCACATGGCGGGCGAACGCTTCGCTGTCATCTCGAAGACCCATCACGCGCTCGTGGACGGGATCTCGGGCGTGGACATCACGACTGTGCTGTTCGACACCTCACCCGAGCCTTCGGGCACGCGTCGCCCGCCGGTGCCATGGGTGGCACGCCCGCTGCCGGGGTCGGCGAAGCTGCTGGCTGACGCGCTGGTGGAGCGCTCCACGGCGCCCGCCGAGATGATCCGCGGCGCACGCGCAGTGTTGCGCCGTCCGCGGCGCGCGCTGGCGTACGTGAAGGACACGGTCGTCGGGGTCGGCGCCACCACGCTCGCGGGGATCAACGCGCCCGCGCCTCCGAGCCCGCTGAACGTCGACATAACCTCCCACCGGCGCTACACGTGGGTCGATGGGGATCTCGCGCAGTTCAAGGCGATCAAGAACGCGCTCGGCGGCACCTTGAACGATGTGGTCCTGGCCGCGGTGAGCCTTGCGCTCGGACACCACATGCGCGCGCAGGGCTATGACACCGAGGGTCTCGTTCTGAAGGCGATGGTGCCAGTCTCGGTGCGCGCCGATGTCGAGCGCGGCGCACTCGGCAACCGTGTCGCGGCAATGTGGGCGCCGCTGCCGGTCGGGGCAACCGACCCCGCCGAGTGTCTCGCGCAGGTGCGCCTTGAGATGGATGGCCTGAAGCACTCTGGGCAGGCCGTCGGCGCCGAGGTGCTCACGAACCTCGCGGGCTTCGCTCCCCCGACGATCCTCAGCCAGGCCGCGCGGCTGCAGGCGCGCCAGCGCTTCTTCAACCTCGTCGTCACCAACGTTCCCGGCCCGCAGTTCCCGCTCTATCTGCTCGGGCGCCGTTTGAAGGCGCTCTATCCGGTGGTGCCGCTCGCACGCCGTCAGGCGCTGGGGATCGCCGTGATGAGCTACGACGGCCATCTCGGCTTCGGCTTGATAGGCGACTACGACGCGCTCCCGGAGCTCGAGACGATCGCACGCGAGCTGGAGCGCTCGATCGCCGCCCTTGCGGCTGCCGCCGGGGTGGGCGCCCGCCTGCCCCCCGGTATGGGGGGTCCCCGACGCGCCCACCGTCCGCGAGCGGCGGCAGCGCGCTAGTGCGGCAAGCCGGACGGCGGTGAGGACCGGCTTGCGCCTGGCCCTGTGCCAGATCAACGCCACCGTGGGCGACCTCACCGGCAATGCGAACCGCATCCGCGAGGGCATCGACGGGGCCAGGCGGGCGGGCGCCGAGCTGGTGTTGTTTCCCGAGCTCGCGCTCACGGGCTATCCGCCCGAGGATCTGCTCCTGCGCGAGCACTTCCTCACCGACACCGGCGCGCAGCTGCACGAGCTCGCGTCCGCCGCCAAGGGGATCGTCGCGATCGTCGGCTTTCCCGAGCGCATCCCTGGCGCCATCCGCGGGCCGGCCCCCGGTTCGCCGGGACCTGTTACGGCGGTCGTCCACAACTCGGCGGCGGTGCTCAGCGGGGGCGCCGTGCAGAGCGTCTACCGCAAGGTCCACCTCCCCAACTACGGCGTGTTCGACGAGCAGCGCTACTTCAAGCCGGGCGAGGAGAGCGGCGTTGTGATCGAGGTAGGCGGGCATCGGGTCGGATTGACCATCTGTGAGGACCTATGGGTTGCCGGTCCTCCGGCCTCCTCAGAGGCGGCCGCCGGCGCGAGTCTGATCGTGAACATCTCCGCTTCGCCCTACCACGCCGGCAAGGGTTTCGAGCGCGAACAATTGTTTGGGCAGCGCGCCCGCGAGACGGGCGCTCACGTCGCCTTCTGCGCGATGGTCGGCGGTCAGGACGAGCTGGTCTTCGACGGCCACTCGTTCGTGCTCGACCCGACGGGCGAGACGATCGCGCGCGCGGCACAGTTCGAGGAGGATCTGCTCGTCTGCGACATCGCTCTTGTGGCCCCAGGAGCGCGAGCAGGTTCGAAGGAGGCGAAGCCAGCCGGTTCGCGAGAAGGTGGGTCTGCACTTTCGTCGTCGGCGGCGCGGGCCGGCTCGAGCCTCCCACCAACACAGCCCCCCCAACCTCTGCGTGCGCCGATCCCCTCGGTTGAGCAGGAGGTGTATGAGGCGCTGCTGCTCGGGTTGCGCGACTACGTACACAAGAACGGCTTCGATCAGGTCGTGCTCGGGCTCTCGGGCGGAATCGACTCGGCGCTCGTGGCGTGTCTGGCGGCCGACGCTCTCGGGTCCGAGCGCGTGAACGTGGCGATCATGCCCTCGCCCTACTCCTCCTCGGCGACGCAACAGGACGCACGCGCTCTGGCACAAGCGTTGGGGGCGCACGCGCACGAGCTCCCGATCGAGCGAGCGATGGACGCCTACATGCAGACGCTTCACTCGGACTTCGAGGGTCTGCACGAGGACCTGACGGAGGAGAACCTGCAGGCCCGCATCCGCGGCAACCTGTTGATGGCGCTGTCGAATAAGTTCGGCTGGCTCGTGCTCACCACCGGCAACAAGTCCGAGATGTCGGTGGGCTACACAACCCTCTACGGCGATCTCGCCGGCGGCTTTGCGGTCATAAAGGACGTTCCCAAGACGCTCGTTTACCGGCTCGCGCGCTGGCGCAACGTTGCCGTCGCGGCGGTACGCGGACGCGTCCCCGCGCCGATCCCCGATTCGATCGTCGAGCGCCCCCCTTCCGCCGAGTTGCGCGAGAACCAGACCGATCAGGACTCGCTGCCGCCGTATGACGTGCTCGACCGGATCCTGCACGGGTACATCGAGCTCGACCGCAGCCGCGAGCAGCTGATCGCCGAAGGGCTCCCCGTCAGGGACGTCGAGCGGGCGACGAGGCTGGTGGACCGCGCGGAGTACAAGCGTCGTCAGTCTCCGCCGGGCATCAAGATCACCGAGCGCGCGTTCGGGAGGGATAGGCGCATGCCGATCACCAATGCATACCAGCGTGACCGATGAGCGGCGCGATGCTGCGTCCTCGCTCGCTCATGTGCAGAGCACATTTCGCTTGCTGCGTCCTTGCCTCGCTTGCTCCTCGGCCCCGCTGGCGCTCATTGCCCTATCTGCCGCGGCGCCGTATATGGCTCGGCGTCGCGCTCGTCCTCTGCGCACTCGCGCTCGCCTCCTGCGGTGACACCCTCCAGGACCAGCCGATCGGCCCTTCGCCGCTTGAGACCGTGATCGTGAAGAGCCACTTCCCCGTGTACTGGCTCGGGCTGCGGTTCCACGGGATGCAGATCACGAGCGTGGCGATCGATCCGGGCGAAGCGGTGACGATCCGCTACGGCGATTGTGTGCTCGGCGGTCAGTACACGTGCGTGACGCCGGTGTCGATCGTGAGCTCGCCCGACAACAGCTTCATCCCGGGCGCAACCGCCGCGACGCGTTCGCTGCCGCTCAGGGGGGCGATCGCGAGCGTGGCGCAGGGCGGCGCGACGCTCGCGATCCCCACCGGCGGGGTGGTCGTGAGCGTGTACGCCCGCAGCCCGTCGCTCGCCCGGACCGCCGCCACGGGGATGGCGCCCGTCAACAAGGTTGGGCTGCCGCAAACGCCGCTCCCCGCGGCGGCGCCCGACACGGGCTTCGACCGTATACCGCTGCCGAGCGAGGTGCCGCCGGGCGTGAGCGTGCCGCGCCCGCGCGGCGAATAGCCCCGCTCCTCTCAGCCGGGAAGGGGGCGAACGGCGATGGTAAGGCGCGTGAGCGCGCACGTGCGACCGTCGTCGTCGCTGAACTTCACGTCCCACAGCCAGGTGGTGCGTCCACGGTGAATGCGGGTGGCGTGGGCGTGCACGGTTCCCGCGGTCACCGGTCGCAGGAAGCTCGTGTTGTTCGACATGCCCATCGCGACATGCCCTTCGTCGAGCACCGTCATCCCGGTGGCGATCGACGCGATGGCCTCGGCAACCGACGCATACACCCCGCCGTGCACGAGCCCCGCGGGCTGCTTGTGATCCTCGCGAACCACCACCTGGGCGCGCACCTCGCTGTCGGAGCACTCCAGCAGCTGGAGCCCGTAAAGGCGGTCGAACCCCAACAGGCTCTCGTTGATCTGGGAGGCGGGTGGGATTGCCATCGGGCGGCCACGATAGCCTAAGGACAGCGGTTGGCGTCCAGCAGGGCGCGGTGACCGTGGCCACCCCACAATGACTGAGCTCGACCGACTGCCACCCGACCAGCGCGCCGTGCTCTCGCTCGTGCTCGACCGCGGCAAGAGCTATGGCGAAGTGGCGGAGATGCTCGCGATCCCGGAGAGCGCGGTGCGCGACCGTGCGCACGCCGCGCTCGATGCGCTCGCCAACGATCCGGCGAGCCCGGGTGGTTCGCGCCCGCCGGCTCCCGCTCGCGCCGGCGCAGGAGGCGCATCGAGAGCCGTGGGGACGGGCCCAGCAGGCGCATCCAGCCCTCCCCCGGCGCGCCCGCGAGACGCGCGTGCCCCGTTGAGGGCGCCAAGCTCGAGGACGGGAGGCGCCTTGCTGCTCGGCGCGATCGTGGCGGTGATCGTCGTGGTGGTGATCCTCGTCTCCAGTGGGGGCGGCGGGAAAAGCTCGAGCCACACCTCAACCGCGGCGTCGAGCACCCAGTCGACCTCGACTGCGAGCGCTGGCAAGGCAAAGCTCAACAAGACGATCGCCCTCACCCCCATCGAACCGTCGCTCAAAGTAACCGGTGCGGCGTATGTGCTGTCAGAGGGCGGTCGGAGCGCGTTCTACATCACAGCGCAGGGCCTGCCCGCCTCCTCCGGCTTCTTCTACGCGGTGTGGCTCTACAACTCCCCGTCCAGCTCGGCGCCCCTCGGACGGGCTTCCAACGTCGGCTCCGACGGTCGCATGCAAGGCGGAAACCCGCTGCCGACGAACGCCGACCTCTACCACCAGCTGATCGTCACGCGTGAGACGAGCACCCACCCGACCCATCCCGGCCCGATCGTGCTGAGAGGCACATTCGGGCTGCACTGACCCGCCGCGTCCTCCTCTCATCGACGGGCCCGCCCCAAGGCGGCCCGTCAGGACCAAGGCGGCCCGTCAGGACCAAGGCGGCCCGTCAGGACCAAGGCGGCCCGTCACGACCACCCGTCAGGGAGAAGCTTCCCGGGGTTCATTATCCCCGCCGGGTCGAGCTCGGCCTTGAGGGCGCGCAGCGCGCGCACTCCCTCGCCACCGATCTCGCGCTCCATCCACGGAGCGTGATCGCGCCCGACGGCGTGATGGTGTGTGATCGTGCCGCCACCGTCAAGAATCGCGGCGCTCGCGGCCACCTTGACGGCCTGCCACTGCGCGAGCTCCCCGCCCTCCTTCTGAGGAGCAAGGAACGTGAAGTACAGCGAGGCGCCTGTCTCATACAGGTGCGAGACGTGGCACATGACGAGCCCCGGTGTGCCACACGCGCGCAGCGAATCGTCGATGGCCCCCAGTACACGACGATGAAGCGCCTCCACGTTCGACCAGCGTGTGGCGGTCTCGAGCGTCTCGACCATGACGCCATGGGTGAGCAGCTCGTCGCGCAGGTAGGGAGCGGAGAAGCGCGACGCGAGCCACGCCCGCCCCGGAGAGCGCCCCACGCACAGCCCACCACCGCGACGCACGACCTGGAGCGCCCGTGCACGGCGCTCGCTCACCTCCCGAGGCTCCCCCTCGAAGCCGAGGATGGCAAGGCAGCCGCTCGCGTATCCGCGCACACCCAGATAGGCGCGTCCGAGCCGGCCCTTCGCCCCGCCGGAGCCCGCGAGGGCGATCGACATGCGCGTCTGGAGCTCATCTGAGAGCCGCGCCACATCCGGGGCGGCGTGCCGCTGGGCGAGCTCTCGAAACGCCTGCACGCCCGCTTGGAAGCTCTCGAAGAACACCCCTTCGTAGATGCGCTCGGAGGGCGCCCGGCGAACCCGCAAGGCCAGCTCGTCGATGACACCCAGCGTGCCCTCTGAGCCGACGAGCACTTCGCGCATGCCGGGTCCGGCGGCGCTCGCCGGGAGCGCCGGCAGCTCGACGTCTCCCGCCGGGGCGACCATCCGCAGACCCTGCACCATCCGCTCGAAACGGCCATAGCCGGTGGATGCCTGTCCGGCGGAGCGTGTGGCGGCGCACCCGCCGAGCGACACGTACTCGAAGGACTGCGGAAAGTGACCGAGCGTGAGCCCCCTGCCGGCGAGCCACCGCTCGAGCTCGCGCGCCCTCGCGCCCGCCTGGACCCTCACCATGAGCGAGGTGTCATCGAGTTCGAGCACGCTTGCCATGCGGCACATGTCGAGTGCCACCACTCCCCGATGGGGACCCCGTAGGGGCTGCACCCCACCGACGACGCTCGTGCCGCCACCGAATGGGACGACCGCGAGCGAGTCTCGCGCGCACGCCGAGAGCAGCTCGCGAAGCTGCTCGTGCGAGGAGGGATAGAGCACCGCGTCCGGTGCGCCCGCGGGTGCGCCGGCGCGCATGCGCACGAGGTCGGGATAGCCCTTGCCGGCAGCATGCACGACGCGGTCGGCGTGGTCGTCGCGGACATGCTCTGATCCGAGGATCTCGCGCAGCCTGTCGAGCGTGATGGAGGGGATGGATTGGGGGTCGATCTTCACGTGTTCGAGCGCCACCGGTGGACAGGGTTTGGCACCCACGCCGACCGTCTCACGCAGGAACCTCAGCGCGTGTGGCGGGAGACCCGGCGCGTGTTGTGGATCGCCCCAGCCCCACCACCGCATTCGCTGCGTCCGCGCGTCGGTCAAGCGAAGATTGGGTCGTCTGGCGGAGGAAGGGCCGGTCGTGGCCGAGCCCAGACTCGGTGTGACAGCTCGCGCGGATGGCATTTCAGACCCGCCTGCCCACGATGCGCTCCAACCCGTCCAATGCCTCCTCGATGGTGGAGCCGGCCGCCCGACGCACGAGGTGGCTGCCGAGGCGCGCGAGGAAGCCGTGCAGCGTCTGGCGCAGCTCGATCGTCACCTCTGTGGCCGGACCGTCGCTCAGGTTGGCGCCTGAGAGGCTGATCTCCGTCTCGGCGCTCGTCAGGATGCGGGCGAACGGCGTGTTCTCGACCTGCTGGGCCCACACGATCCGCCGCAGGCTCACAGCGTCGAGCAGCCTGAAGTCGGCGCGCACCATTTTTCCCTTGCCGCTCATGAGCACCTCCGTGAAAGCATCCACCTCCACCGACTCCACCCGACTCACGCGCGGCCACCAGCGCGGCAGATGGTGGGGATCGCCGAGCACCTCCCACAGCTCCTGCGGGGAGGCCGCGATCATGCGGGTGCGTTGCGCGGTGGGCAGCGACCCGGCCCTGGCTAGCGGACTATCTTGCGCAGGTCGCGGACCAGCAGCAAGTGCTTGAGGTGGGTGGTCACCGCCGCCAGGTTCTCGAGTGCGTCCACCGCGTCCTTGCGCCGTTGCGGGTTGCGCGAGCGCAACGCCGGCGCGAGGATCTGCTGCAGGAGGCTCGCCTCGCGGTCGGCTGAGGAGCGGAACACGCGCAGGTTGCGCCCGCCGACGCCATAACGGGCGAGCTCGGAGACGGCACTCACGATCTCGCGCTCGGTCTCGTCGAAGTAGCGCACCCCGCCGCGCATCTCCCCCTTCACCACGCCGTACTCTTCGAGCTCGCGCACGAGCTTCGCGTCGGCGCTGGTCTCCTCGAGCATGTCTTCGAGCGAGTAGAGTGCGCCGTCTTGCTCGCGCACGCTGACGCTCGTGTGCCACGCGCGCTTACCACCGCCCTCGCGCCCTGGGCGCGGCACCTCCATGTCGCCCGCGCGTCCCGCGGCGAGCTCCTGGCGGATGACCCTCAGCGGAAGAAACTCGTCGCGCTGCATGCGCAGGATGGTGCGCAGCCGTGCGACGTCGCCCTGCGTGTAGAGCCGGTACCCACCGGGGGTGCGACGCGGCGTGAGCAGCTTCTGGTCCTCGAGGTAGCGGATCTTCGAGATCGAGATGTCGGGGAACTCCTGGACGAGCGCCTTGCACACCGCGCCGATCGTGAGCGCCTTCTGTCGAGCACCGCCTTCGGCGGCGACGCCTGCCCCGGAGCTCGACCCGTCGGGCGCTTGCGCTTCGGCTGGCTCGCCTGCCTGCTTGCCGTGTGCCCTTTGGGTATGCCCTTCAGGGTGTCCCTCGCCATGGGGGGTCCCCGGATGGGGGAGCTCGGCCTGCCCGCGTTGAGTGGTCTGTGGAAGGGTGGCCATCAGCGTGCGTGGTAGGTGAGCTTGTACTTGCCGATCTGGAGCTCGTCGCCCTCCTCCAGGCGATGAGAGTCGATTCGCGAGCGGTTCACATACGTGCCGTTGAGCGACCCGCAGTCGTCGAGGTACCAGGTGTCGCCGCGGTTCACGAGCAGGGCGTGGTCGCGCGAGACCGTCACATCGTCGAGGAACACGTCTGAGTCGGGGCGTCGGCCGATGGTCATACGCTCGCGGTCCACCGGAAAGCTCTCCCCCGCCCGCCCTCCGCCCGTACGGATCACGAGCGCGGGGCCGTGCGCGGTGACCTCGTCGAGCTCCACCGGCACGAGATCCCCGGCCTCGTCGATCCGGTAGGTGGCGGTGACCGGGTCGCTCGAGCCCTCACCGCGGGGGAGCAGCGCGCCGCAACGCTGGCAG